>CAMBZX010000052.1 GCA_945872185.1 Synechococcus sp. UW140
AACTGGAGAGCGCCATGGTGGCCTTCAATGCCGGCGAAGCCGACGTGATGCTCTGCACCACAATCATTGAATCGGGCCTTGATATTCCGCGGGTGAACACGATCCTGGTGGAAGATGCCCATAAATTCGGCCTGGCCCAGCTCTATCAATTGCGTGGCCGCGTTGGCCGCAGCGGTATCCAGGCCCATGCGTGGTTGTTCTATCCCGGCGAGGCGTCCTTGAGTGAAGCGGCACGGCAAAGGTTGCGCGCCATTCAGGAGTTCGCCCAGCTGGGCTCGGGTTACCAGCTGGCCATGCGCGATATGGAGATCCGTGGCGTCGGCAATCTGCTGGGGGTGGAGCAGAGCGGTCAGATGGAAACGATCGGCTTCGATCTCTACATGGAGATGTTGCAGGAGTGTCTGGCCGAGATTCAGGGTCAGGACATCCCGGCGGTGGACGACACCCAGATCGACCTGCCGATCACCGCCTTCATCCCCGGCGACTGGATCACCGAAAACGACGAGAAGATCGCCGCCTATCGCGCCGCAGCCGATTGCAACAGCAAGGAAAGCCTGGTGGAGCTGGCGGCCAGCTGGGTGGATCGTTACGGCGCCATCCCGGCGCCGGTGCAATCGCTGCTGCAGCTGATGGCCCTGAAGCTGCTGGCCAAGCGCTGTGGTTTCTCACGTATAAAACCGGACAAGCCCAACATCGCCCTGGAAACGCCGATGGAGGAGCCCGCCTTCCGCCTGCTGCGCCAGGGCCTGCCCCAACATCTGCATGGCCGCCTGGTGTACCAGGCCGGAACGGGCAGTACTGCCAAGGTGCTGGCCCGAGGCCTGGGGATGCTGCCGATGGACAAGCAGCTTGAGCAGTTGATGGAGTGGCTGCAGGCGATGGCGGAGCGGCTGCCGGGGGCTGATGGAATGAGCGAAGCCGAGCGCCAGGAGCAGCAAGCCAAGGCGACAGCCGCTCTGAACGACGCCGTGCTGAGGGTTTGAAGCCTGTCAGGAGTGGTCTCACCCGCCCCAAGCGATTCGAGCCAAGGCTTGCCCTCAACACCGAACATCTTTGAGGTGGCAAGCCGAACACTGCCCTCTGTCATGGCGTCAGCTCCGCCAAGGAGCCTGGCCTGGCCTGGAGTCGACCGAGAGACGGAGGCCGAACGCCGCGGACCCCGCAAAAGTTCGTTACAGTCTGACCAAATCCGTTACCTAACGACATGGGTGAGCTGATCGAGGTGGGTGGTGCAATGCCGTGGGGTTTCGGCTTCGTGCCGGCAGTGGTGAGCTTGGTCAGTCTTGGTTTGTATGCCTGGTTCACGGCTGAACCCGAAAACAACGATGACGACGACTCCTCTCCCGGCGGTGGCTTGATGCAACCGGTGGCTTGATGCAACCGGTGGCTTGATGCTGACCTTGATCTGCTCCTGCTGGTTGCGGACTGCAAGTGCTGGCTTGGCAACAGCTGGGATCCTGAGTAAATTGGATTATTGACCCCTGCCATTTCGGCCTGTTTGTTGTCACGAGCTTTCCTGCTCTTGAACTGAATGCTAACTTCCCTATCGTTGTTTCGGATAAAGGCTTGCTGAGCTTCACGGGGCTTTAGCTGTCTTGATCTGGCTGGCCAAACGATTGGACGCTAGGTCACCCAGAATCAGCGCTTTGCCACATTTCTGCTTAGGCCGATGAGTCGATAACGGGCTCTAAACCTCTGTTTCTCTGATTTCTGAAGCAAGCTGACATAGCGCCTCTCTGCCAAAATAAAGACCTGTGCGGCTCAGGAGCCTTGGTTTTGCTTCTGGGCGGTCTGCTCAGCTCGCCAGGCAGTTGGAACCAGCACCAGAAACAGCCACCACCAGAGCAGTACGGCAGCAGTGAGGGCTGTTGTAATCCACCAGCGCTGCAACAGCCACCAACTCGCTGCCAGAATGACCACCCCAGTGAGCAGGATCGACCAAGGCTGACACCACCAAGGCTTTAATCCCCACATTGAGCTGGCCGAGGGCGACGGGGACATTTTGGGGACCATTTCAGGGGGTGCTGCCCAGGGCTGCCGGTAAATTAGCCGTGCCGGGTTGATAGGGCTGCGGCAAAACAGCAGCAGTGCGGAGCTGTTTCACCAGTGTGGATTCGGCGGCGCGGTACTGGCCGTCCTTGCGGGTCCCCAGGTCTTCGATGGTGAGCTTCTGAGCTTCCTGATCGGTCATCTTCACCGACACATTGGGAACAATGCCGCGGTGGTGGATGTCGTGGTTCAGGGGAGTGAGGTACTTGGCGATGGTCACGGTCATGCCGGAGCCATCGGAAAGGCCGCGCACGGACTGAACCAGGCCCTTGCCGAAGGTTTTCTGACCAACGAGCACGGCACGGTTGTTCTCCTGGAGAGCGCCGGAGAGAATCTCACTGGCGCTGGCGGAGCCCTCATTGACAAGCACCACCAGGGGCTTGGAGGTGATGGCCCTGCCGTTGGCGCGCTTGATGTCCTGAATGCCGTCGCGGGTTTTGGTGGAAACGATTACACCTTCATTGAGCCACTGACGGGCGATGTCAACGCTGGCGATCAGCAGACCACCGGGATTGCTGCGCAGATCGAGCACATAGCCTTGGACGCCCTGCTCCTCCAGATCCTTGAGCGCGGCGCGCATGTCCTTGCTGGCATTGGCATTGAACTGCTTCAGGCGCACATAACCCACCTTCACACCATCGGCGGTGGTGTTCACCTGATGGTTGACCGCATGCAGTTCAATCAGCTCACGGGTGAGGGCGACATTGACGCTCTGACCCTTGCGCCGCAACACCAGATTCACGGTGGTGCCGGCCTTGCCGCGAATTAATTTAACTGCATCCTCGGTGCTCATGCCCTTGGTGGGTTTGCCATCGATCGACACGATCACGTCCTTGGGCTGGACGCCTGCACGGGAGGCAGGTGAACCTTCAATCGGCGAGATCACTACCAATTCTTTGCTGTCCTTGTCGAGGCTTAGCTGGATGCCCACGCCGGATAGTTCCCCGGACGTGTCGATCTGCATCTCCTTGAACTCCCGTGGGTCCAGGAAGCGGGTGTAGGGGTCGTTGAGCGTACCGAGCATGCCCCGGATTGCCTCATAAGCCTCCTTGGGATTGCCGTAGCTCTTGGCGAGTAGATCACGACGTAATTTGCGCCATTGATCGGCATTGTATTTACCGGTGGTATCAAGATAGTCGCGGAAGACGATCTGCCAGGCCTGATCCATCACCTCCTTAGGACTGTCGGTGATCGAGGACCCTCCATTGGGAGCCATCACCATGTCCCTGGCCAGCACGGCCGTCGCGGCACAGGCACCCAGACCAACCAGAACCAACAGGCCGGTGCGACCGCTGCCCATTCAGGGATTCCTCGACAGGAAAAAAGTTGAAACCAAACTAGCGCCATCCCTCCGTTGATCCCCGGGCGCAGGTCCCCCTTGGTGCGCCGGTTTCCCGATCGACCCCATCAGCGCAGACCACAGCCGGGGCCTGCAGAACCATTCATTCAGCCCAGACCGGCCAAATCAGGGTTCCAGCCAGCGGCCATCGTCCTTGATCAGGGCGATCAGCGCCTCGACACCTTCGGCCTCCGGCACCCGGCGGATCTCTTCGCGGCCGCGATACAGGGAAATCGTGCCCGGAGTTTTGCCCACATAGCCGTAGTCGGCATCGGCCATTTCGCCAGGGCCATTGACGATGCAGCCCATCACGGCGATGTCCAGGCCCGTGAGATGAGCGGTGGAAGCGCGCACTTTGTGCAGCACCTCCTCCAGATTGAACAGGGTGCGGCCGCAGCTGGGGCAGGCCACGTATTCCACCATCGTCTTGCGCAGCCCCAGGGCCTGCAGGATCGAATAGCAAACGGGGATCTCCTTCTCCGGCGCCTCGGTGAGCGAGACGCGGATCGTGTCGCCCAGGCCTTCGGAGAGCAGGGTGGCGATGCCGGCGGTGCTCTTGATGCGGCCGTAATCGCCGTCGCCGGCTTCGGTGACGCCCAGATGCAGCGGGTAGGGGAAACCCTCGGCGTCCATGCGGTCGGCCATCATCCGGTAGGCGGCCAGCATCACCGGCGCCCGCGAGGCCTTCATCGACACAACAATGTTGTGGAAGTCCAGCCGGTCGCAGATACGGATGAACTCCAGGGCCGACTGCACCATGCCCAGGGGCGTATCGCCGTAGGTGAACAGCATGCGCTCCGCCAGGGAGCCGTGGTTGACGCCGATGCGCAGGACCTTGTCCTGGGCCTTGAGCAAGCTCACGAGGGGCTCGAAGGTGGCGGCGATGCGCTCGCCGATGGCGGCAAACTCCTCGGAGGTGAACTCGCTTCGGTTTGGATCGGGCTTATCGAACACGAACAGGCCCGGATTGATGCGTACCTTGTCGACATGGTGGGCCACCTCGAGGGCGATCTTCATGCCGTTGTGATGCACATCGGCCACCAGCGGTACGGGCTGATAGCTGTCTTCAAGCCGCTGCCGGATCTCCTTGACGGCCTTGGCGTGGGCCAGCGAGGGCACGGTGAGCCGCACGATCTCGCAGCCAGCCTCGTGCAGACGCCGGATGCCGGCGGTGGCCCCTTCGACGTCGAGCGTGTCCTCGTTGATCATCGATTGCACAACCACCGGGTGCTCGCTGCCAATCCATATGGCACCGACCCGCACGCTGCGGGTCTGGCGGCGGCGGATCGTGGTGGCGTAGCGGGGATCGTCGGCCCAGGCCGGATGGGCCTCGCTGGCGACCGTTTCGGAACGGGTTTCAGTGGTCTTGCCGTCTGCGGCAGTGGCCGGAGCGGCGTCGGGACGGGACGGGGCGGCGGTCATCGCGGGAGGCTGCGCGTGGCCAAAGCCTGTCACAGCGGCCGGGAAATTGACGAGGGGCAGGCGACAGCCGAACATCGAGTGCCGAGGGGCGGACGCGGGCCGACGGATGGGGCTCAGTGCCGGCCCCAGCTGGGATACGGCCCTGCCGGATCCTTTGGTTGGGGCCAGAACGCAGGGGGGGGCGACGGGCCAGAGTCCTCACAGCAGCCAGCGCACCCTGGAAGCAGCCGAGGACGGGAGCACCGCGACTGCAAGAATCAGCGGCTTGATTCGGGCAGCTCCGCCGGATCGAGCGGCAAGCCGCGCAGCGATAACGCCAGCCGTCGAGCGAACAGCAGCAGTGGATAGGTCAGCCGGGCCCTGCGGTGATCCGCCATCCATGGCGCCAACACCTGCAGCAGGGCGGCGCTGGGTGTCATCCGGCGGCACAACCAGGTCAACGCGTCAGCCCCATGCAGCACCCGATCGCCATCCAGCACCACGGCACCATCCCGCAGGCGAAAGCCCCGCCGCTCCAGTTGTTGCCTCAACGTCCGATCGGCCCGGCCATCACGGATCTGCAGGTTCGCGATGCCACTGCGCAGCTCACTGAGCTCAGCGAAGTGGCGGCAGAACACACAACCACCATCGAACACCAGCACGGGTGCGATCAGGAGCTGGTGCGGTTCAGCACACCTGGATTCCATGGGGGCAACCTATCTGGCCCCAGCTTGGCGCAGGTTTTCGTGGGCAGTGTCGGATTGTCATGCTGCCGCTCCCTCGGCTGAGGCGATCTGGATAAAAGGAATATGCTGGGCCCGGGCCACGCCAAAAGCACCAAAATAATCAACGAAGTCAGCTTGCTTCAAAGGGCCAAAGGAGCAACTATTGAAGGCAAGATTATAAAATAAAATAGGAAAAATGCAAGACTTTCGGTTGAAACGAAAGGCCAAGTATTATAAGATAAGAACTCAAGCAAAAAACAAGGCAGAGTTCAACTGATTCCCTGCCTTATTCAGGGCTTCTTAGAAAGAAGCCCTGTTTTTTGCGTTATCATCAGGGATGACTTTGACGACGCTCAGCGGATAAACAGCATCTCCTGATACGTGGGTAGCGGCCAGAGGCTGTCATCCACCAGGGCCTCCAGGCCATCCACCGCCGCGCGCAGCTGGTCCATCAGCGGCAGGATGCAGTCGGCGCTGTGACGCAGATGGTCATCGCTGCCATGGGGGGTGGAATCCAGGGAGGCTTGGAGCTGGTCACAGAGATTGTTGAGTTGCTGCACATAACCAGCCACCTGCTGTGAAGTAGCCGGAGAGACAGAGAGTCCCATCGAGCTCTGCAGTTGCAGTGAACCCGCCAGTTCCCCCAGATAGCGCAGCGCCACCGGATAGATCTGGGTGCGAGCGATCTGCAACGCCAGCTTGGCTTCCACCTCAATCGCCAGGATGTACTGCTCAGCGCAGACCTCATAGCGGCTTTCCAGTTCCACTGGAGAGAGAACCCCAGTGCGGGAAAACAGGTCGCGGATGTTTTCGCGCTTGAGCACCGGCAGGGCATCGGCGCTGGTGCGCAGGTTCTCCAGACCCCGTTCCTGCACAGCCTGCTGATGCCATTCCTCCGAATAGCCATTACCACCGAAGATCACGGCGCCGTGTTGTTTCATCACGTCCTGCAGAACTTCAAGAGCACCGCTCTCCACAGCACCGCCTGCAGACACTTTGGCTTCCAGTTGGGCGGCGACCCACTCCAGGGAGTCGGCCATCACGGTGTTGAGTGCCACCAGCGGTACAGCCACGGTCTGGCCCGAGCCCACGGCACGGAATTCAAAACGGTTACCCGTGAAGGCGAAAGGCGATGTGCGGTTGCGATCACCCGCATCCTTGGGAAACTCGGGCAAGGTGTCGACGCTGAACTCCATGATGCCACCGATGGTGGAATCGGTGAGGCGCCCCTCGCGGATCTGATTGAAGACATCTTCCAGCTGGCTGCCCAGATACACCGAGATGATGGCTGGTGGAGCCTCGTTGGCGCCCAGACGGTGATCATTGCTGGCCGTGGCGATGGCCGCCCGCAGCAGCGGACCATAGAGATGAATCCCGCGGATCACAGCACCGCAGAACAACAGGAACTGCAGGTTCTCGTGGGGTGTATGGCCGGGATCCAGCAGGTTGCCCTGGGTGGCATTGCCGATCGACCAGTTGACATGTTTGCCGGATCCATTGATGCCGGCAAAGGGCTTCTCATGCAGTAGGCAACTGAGACCATGCTTCTTCGCCGTGCTGCGAAGAATGGTCATGGTGAGTTGCTGGTGATCGGTGGCCACGTTGGCCGCCTCGAAATAAGGCGCAATTTCAAACTGGCCAGGTGCCACTTCGTTGTGGCGGGTCTTGGCGGGGATGCCGAGCTTGTAAAGTTGACGCTCCACGTCCTGCATGAACACCTGCACCCGCTCAGGGATGGCACCGAAGTAGTGATCATCGAACTGCTGGCCCTTGGCTGAGGGACGGCCGAACAGGGTGCGGCCCGCCAACAGCAGATCGGAGCGCAGCGGTACGTAAGCACTATCAATCAGGAAGTACTCCTGCTCGGCGCCGCAGCTGGAGTTGACCGGGGCCACATCCACTTCACCCAACAGACGTAACAGCCGCTGAGCCTGCTTGTTGACAGCGGCGATGGAACGCAACAGGGGCGTCTTTTGATCGAGAGCCTCCCCAGTCCAGGAGACGAACACCGTGGGGATGCAGAGGGTAACACCGTTCGGTGTCTCCATCAGGTAAGCCGGGCTGGTGACATCCCAGGCCGTGTAGCCGCGGGCCTCAAACGTGGAGCGGATGCCGCCGTTAGGGAAGGAGGAGCCATCGGGTTCCCCCTGTACCAACAGCTTGCCGGTGAACTCGGCGATGGCGCTGCCATCACCCTGGGGAGCGATGAAACCGTCGTGCTTTTCGGCGGTGAGATTGGTGAGGGGATAAAAAACGTGGGAGTAATAGAGAGCGCCGCGGGCAGCGGCCCACTCCTTCATCGCCTGGGCCACCACGTTGGCCACCGAGACATCAAGCTTGCTACCTGTCTGAATGGTGCACTGCACCGACTTGTAGATGTCCTTGGGCAGGGCCGCCTTCATGCGGTCGAGGGTGAAGACATCACTGGCCCAGAGCTCATCAAGCTTCTGAATCGGCGCGGTGGCCACGGGCTGCCGCTGCTGGATCGTCTGCAGAACGGCAAGGCGTTGGGGGCTGGGCACGGGTCATTCTCGGCGTAGTCACCCATCCAAAGTGCCTGATGGACCCTCTTGATGGCGCCATTGCTACAAAACAATCCGGGGCCAGACCAAGGCCCCCCAGCCTCAGCGCAGATAGTGGCGCACACTGGGCCGGCACCAGTACACCAGAACCGCCACATTCCCAGCCCAGAGCAGCACGGCCAGCACCGCCAGCAGGGGACGGTCGGCAGGGATCAGCACGAGGCGCACGATGCCGTAGGCCAGGCTGATCGCCAAGCTGATCGCGAGGGCCACGATCGCCACCACCTGGCCCCAGTGCCGCCATTGCAGCAAGGCGACGCTGGCGACGATGCCCAGCGCCGCACACGGCAGCACCGCGCCGGCACCAACGGCGATGTGGGTGATGCGCCAGGTGGGATCCAGCAGGATCAAGGCCAGTCCCAGGGGGATCGTCAGCCCGTTGGCGACCAGGCCAAGCCAAGCCAGGGGGCGATAGCCCCGGGGTGGGATGAGCTGGGCGGGAGTGGAGAGGGAGCCGAGGCTCGGCACGCTGATCGGGGACATGGGATTCAGCCTCGCTCGGCCTGGGGGCTGTTCTGGTCGGATCGGAAAAGCAGATCCAGTCCAGGCATGATGTCTGCAGACCCTTGGCCCAGATTCAAGAGCCGTTGCAAGGTGTGGGCAGCGCTTCCCGGTGGCTGCAGACGCCTCAGCAGCAGGGCCAGCATCGGGTCCACGGCCTTTGCCTGGGCCTCCACCATCAGCTGGGGCCGCGGCATATGTTGATGATCGAGTCGCATCGCACCGAGCCGGTCTGGAATCCCGTGATCCAACTGGGCCCCAAGTTTGTCTACCGGAGCGTCCGCGGCTCTTTTCAAATCGCGGCACGGGATCGAATCCCGGGGCTTGAGCAGTACCAGTGGGCGGGCCATGGAATCGGGGTCGACCTCTCCATCCTGCTTGGCCACGGTCCCCCCAGCCGTCCAGCGGCCCAGGTTCTTTGCCATGGCTCCGGCGCCGTTCGCTGACGCCGTACCCGATCAGGAGCAGACCGGGCTCAGAGCTGAATCGGCTCCAGCTGGCGCAGGCGATCAATCAGATCTTCGATGCCTTCGTCTCTGGCCGGCTTGCTGTGATTGCTCACGAGCTGGCGGCCCACCACGTGGGCGCCGAGATAGGACAGCTGGAGGCGCAGGGCCACGAGCACGGAGTAGCCACCACTGCCCGAGTGGCTGGCGATCACAATCGGCCGGCCGTTGAACAGGCTGCGGAAATCATCCCCCTGCACCGACAGCCAGGCGATCGCATTGGTAAGCACTGGCGGGATCGACCCGTTGTACTCAGGCGCGCAGATTACCCAGCGGGGAGCGGCCGCTAGCCGTTCACCCAGCGCGCCAATTGCCGCAGGGATGCCGCCGGCGGCGTTCTGGCGGGGGGTGAATAGGGGCAACGACACTTCGGTGAGATCCAGCACCTCGGCATTAAGAGCCCGACCGCGGGCGCAGGCGGCGAAGCGCTCGGCCAGCAGGAGGTTTTCGCCATTGCTGGCGCTGATCACGAGCAGGTCGGTGCGCATCACGGCGGGGGAGGAGAGGGAGCAAAGGGAAGCGCTCGAAAGAACTTCCGCATCTCTTGTAGACCCGTCTGGCGACTTCCGTCGATGGCTGCGAGCACCAGCGTTCCCCTTCCCAGCTCCGGCAACTTTTACTTGCCTTGGGGGCTGCGCGCTGCCTCCTGCTTTCAAGTCGCAAGCGACACAACGGCAGGCCGTGATCAGAACGCCATCGCTTGGGATCCGTCCTGGTGCCAAGATTTTCCTTGGTTCTGGATGCCGAATCAGGTTCATTGCGCGTCAGTCCGCCCATTCCGCTTCTTCCTCAGCCAGGTCTGAGCTGGCCTTGACAAGCTCTGGCTTCCTGCGGTGTTTCGTCCAGAGCTCCCTGCCCCAGAGCAAGCGCCTCCACCAGAGCGAGCTGACGCTGCAATCACGGGGCACCGCAGGTGTTTACCGTGGCGCGATGACGACGACGGTCCCCTTCTCGGCGCCGGTGACCTCCAGCAACCTGGCTTTTCCCGCTGTCCACCGCGGCTCTCTCACCACCCTGCAGGTGAACCTGGGCTACCGCTGCAACCAGAGCTGCAGCCACTGCCATGTGGGGGCGGGGCCGAATCGGACCGAAATGATGGACCGCCAGACCCTGGAGCTGATCCCCCGGGTGCTTTTGGCTAGGCAGATCGGCTGCCTCGACATCACCGGCGGTGCCCCCGAGCTCCATCCCGATTTCCGCGATCTGGTGCAGGCCGGGCGCCACGCCGGCGCGGCAGTGATCGATCGCTGCAACCTCACCATCCTGGGCGAGCCCGGCCAGGAGGATCTGGCCGCCTTCCTGGCCCGGGAGCAGGTGACGGTGGTGGCTTCCCTGCCCTGTTATCTCGAAGGCAACGTCGATCGCCAGCGGGGCGATGGGGTGTTTGCGCGCAGCCTTGCGGGCTTGCGCCAGCTCAACGCCCTTGGCTACGGCCAGGCGGATTCCGGCCTGGAGCTGTATCTGGTGTTCAATCCCCAGGGGCCCGTGCTGCCTCCGCCCCAGGCACCGCTGGAAGCTGCCTACCGGCAGGTGCTGGCCAGGGACTACGGCCTGGTGTTCACCGGCCTCTACGCCCTGGCCAACATGCCGATTCGCCGTTTTGAGGCCGCACTGCGGGTGAGCGGTGAGCTGGAGGCCTACCAAGCGTTGCTGCGGCGTGAGCATCGGCCCGCCAATCTCGAGGGCGTGATGTGCCGCCACCTGATCAGCGTCGACTGGCAGGGCCGGCTGCACGATTGCGACTTCAACCAGATGCTGGATCTTGGGCTCACGCAGCAAGACCTGGGCGCCACTGCCACCAGCGCCAAGGGTTCCAGAGAAGCAAGCGCGGCCCATCTGCGTGATCTGCTGGAGCTGGATCCCGTCGGGGCTGCGGTGCGGGTCGCTGATCATTGCTGGGGCTGCACGGCCGGCAGCGGTTCAAGCTGCGGCGGCGCGCTCAACTGATCAGGCGGTGCTGTTCAGGCGGGAGTGTTGCCGAGGATGCGGCAACCGATTTGCAGTTGACCTGCGTCCAGGAGGCGGCCGAGCTGGAGAGCCTTGGCCTCCTCTTCACGGCTGAACCGGGCTTGATGGATGGTGAGCCAATTGTCCTCAGCCTCGGTGACGATACCGGTGGACATCGCCTCAAGGAACACCTCACCCACCAGCATGGCAATCCCGGCTTCGAGCCTGATGGTGGGCCTCATGGATCCATGGGATCGGTTTCCATCAACCCGTGGGCACCTGCTGCGGCCTGCCAGCGAAGGACTCCGCGGTGGAGCCAGTAGGCCGAGGTGAACGCGGAAGGCCATAGGCATTCATGCCTGTTGTGTCGGCATCGGCTGACAAAGGCGAACCTTGGAGCCCAAACCGTGTCGAGTGAAGGTAATCACGGGCCAAGCCCCAGCCGACCTGGCCGGGGGCCTGCCCCGATCACGAGCCAAAACCATGGTGTTCTCCGCCCCTGCTACCGACCATTCGGCTGGACTGAGCATCGAACTGGAGTCCCAGGCGGAGCGCTTGAGCGAGCAGGAGCTGCAGCAGCTGGATGCCTGGTGGCGTGCTGCCAACTATCTGGCGGTGGGGATGATCTACCTGCGGGGCAACCCTTTGTTGCGGGAAACGCTTAAACCGGAGCACATCAAAGCCAGGCTGCTCGGCCACTGGGGCTCCAGTCCGGGCCAGGCCTTCATCTGGACCCACGCCAACCGCCTGATCCGTCAGCAGGAGCTGGAGATGATCTACCTCTCCGGTCCTGGCCATGGCGCCCCGGGGGTGCTGGCTCCCACTTATCTCGATGGTACCTATAGCGAGTTCTACCCCGACAAGTCCCAGGATCTGGAGGGGATGGGGCGCTTCTTCAAGCAGTTTTCCTTTCCTGGCCATATCGGCAGCCACTGCACCCCGGAGACACCCGGTTCGATCCATGAGGGCGGCGAGCTCGGCTACGTGCTTTCCCATGCCTGCGGTGCCGTCTTCGACAACCCGAACCTGATCGCCCTGGCCTGTGTGGGCGATGGCGAAGCGGAGACCGGCCCCCTGGCCACCTCCTGGCACATCAACAAGTTTCTCAACCCGATCGGTGATGGGGCCGTGCTGCCGGTGCTGCACCTGAATGGCTACAAAATTGCCAACCCCACGCTGCTGGCCCGCATTCCCCGCGAGGAGCTGGCCAACCTCATGCGCGGCTATGGCTGGGAGCCGCTGTTCGTGGAAGGCCATGAGCCGATGGCGATGCATCGGGCGATGGCGGCGGCCATGGATGGGGCCATCGCCCGCATCCGCTCAATCCAGGCCGAATGCCGTACCAGTGGCGTGGCCCGCCGGCCCGCCTGGCCGATGATCGTGCTGCGTTCGCCCAAGGGCTGGACCGGTCCGGCCGAACTCCACGGCCACAAGCTGGAGGGGTCCTGGCGTTCGCACCAGGTGCCCTTGCCGGCGCCAGCCAGCCAGCCTGAGCAGCTGCAGATGCTTGAACAGTGGCTGCGCAGCTACCGGCCGGAGGAGCTGTTCGATCAGAACGGCACCCTGGTGGCAGAGCTGCAGGCCCTGGCTCCCCAGGGGAATCGACGGATGGGCTCCAATCCCCATGCCAATGGGGGCCTGTTGCGCCGCAAGCTGAAATTACCGCCGGTGGAGGCCTATGCCGTGGCGCTGGAGCGGCCGGGCGCCGGGGAGGCGGAAAACACCGCGCCGCTTGGGGCCCTGTTGCGCGATGCGATCGAGCGCAACCCGAACTCGCTGCGGGTGTTCGGCCCTGATGAAACAGCCTCCAATCGCCTGCAGGCGATCTACGAGCGCAGCCGCAAAGTGTGGATGGAGGAGCTGTTGCCGGAGGACGCCGACGGCGGTGCCTTGTCCCGGGAGGGGCGGGTGGTGGAGATGCTGTCCGAGCACACCCTGGTGGGAATGATGGAGGGCTATCTGCTCACTGGTCGCTATGGCTTTTTCCATACCTATGAGGCCTTTGCCCATGTGATCGCCTCGATGTTCAACCAGCACGCCAAGTGGTTGGAGAGCTGCCTGCACCATGCCCCCTGGCGCGCTTCGATCGGCGCCTGGAACTGTCTGATCTCCTCCACCGTCTGGCGCCAGGACCACAACGGTTTCACCCACCAGGATCCGGGCTTCATCGACCTGGCTGGTAACAAGAGTGGCGAGGTGGTGCGTGTGTATCTACCCGCCGATGCCAATGCCCTGCTGGCGGTGGCCGAGGAGGCGCTGGTGGAAACCAATGTCTGCAACATCATCGTTTCCGACAAGCAGAAGCATCTGCAATACCTCACGCTGGAACAGGCCCGCCAGCATGTGGCCAAGGGCATCGGCCTCTGGAGCTGGGCCAGCAACGATCATCACGGCAGCGAAGCCGATGAGCCCGATGTGGTGATGGCCTGTGCCGGCGACATCCCCACCAAGGAAACCCTGGCCGCCGTCGAGATCCTGCGGCGTGAGATCCCCAGCCTGCGGATCCGTGTGCTCAACGTGGTGAAGCTGTTCGCCCTAACCGAACCGAAAGAACATCCCCATGGCCTCAGCGATCGCGACTTTGACACTCTGTTCACGGTTGACCGGCCGGTGATCTTCAACTTCCACGGCTATCCCTGGTTGATTCACCGCCTCACCTATCGCCGCACCAACCACGCCAACTTCCACGTGCGCGGCTACAAAGAGAAAGGCAATATCAACACGCCACTGGAGCTGGCGATGAACAACCAGATCGATCGCTTCAATCTCGTCATCGACGTCATTGATCGTGTGTCGCGCCTGGGTTCCAAGGCGGCCCATGTCAAGGAACGGATGAAGGAGGCGATCCTGTTTCACCGTGCCTACGCCCACACCCATGGCACTGATGCGCCTGAGGTCACCGAATGGCGCTGGAGCCTGCCGGCGGGCGAGGACTGATGCAGATCGATCCGGCAGCCAGCCGGGATGGGGCGTCAAGGCCGGTGCTGGTGCTCAATGCCGGCAGCTCCAGCCTCAAGCTGGCAGTGATCGGCAGGGATGGCGCTGTGCTGCGGCGAGAGCAGCGCGACTGGTCTGAAACCCGCACCCAGGAGCTTGGTCTGGAGCGTCTGCTGCAGACCTGGCTGCCCCAGGCCCTGGCGCCCTGGCTGGTGGACGGGAGTCTGGAGCTGCGCCTGGCCGGCCATCGGGTGGTGCATGGTGGTTTGCGCTTCACCGAGGCCACGCCCATTGATGCCGCCGTGCTGGCGGCGATTGAGGAGTTGGTGCCGCTGGCGCCGTTGCACAACGCTGTGGCCCTAAGGCTGATGCGCTGGCTGCAGGACTGGCAGCCGGCCCTACCCCAGTGGGCCTGTTTCGACACGGCGTTTCACGCCAGCCTCAGTGCCGAGGAGTACACCTACGCCATTCCGGCCAGCTGGCGCCGCCAGGGTCTGCGCCGCTTCGGGTTCCATGGACTCAACCATCAGCACGTCAGTGAGCTGGTGCAGCACCGCTGGAGCGAGGCCGGCCGGCCCGCTTCACCGCGGTTGATCAGCGCCCATCTCGGCGCCGGTTGCTCCCTCTGCGCCATTGCCGCAGGCCGCAGCGTGGCCACCACCATGGGCTTCACACCGATGGAGGGCCTGGTGATGGCCAGCCGCAGCGGTTCGATCGATCCCGGTCTGCTGCTGCATCAGCTGCGGCAAGGGCTGAGCCTGGCCGACCTGGATCGGGCCCTCAATCACGAAGGCGGCCTGCTCGGCCTTTCCGGCCGCACGGCCGATATGCGCACGTTGCGGCGGCTGAGCGCAGGTGGGGATGGCGAGCGCGCCGATCCTGACGCCACCCTGGCGATTGCCGTCTTCCGCCAGCGACTGCTCCAGGGGATCGGCGCCATGGCCGCCAGCCTGCAGGGCGTGGATGTGGTGGCGCTGACCGGCGGCATCGGCGAAAATGATGCCGAGCTGCGTGCTGAGCTGGCGACCGCCCTGGCCTGGCTGCCACCTTTTGAGCTGTTGGTGGTGCCCGCCGATGAGGAGGGGATGGTGGCCCGCAGTTGCCTGGCGGCCCTAGCCGCAGGCTGAGCGCGGCTGGCCACGGAGCCTCCCTCGCCCACGGCAGGGTATTCAGCCCAAACGCCTGGGCGCCAGGGTGTCATAAGCCTGAGCAAAGGCTTCGCCCAGGGCATCCCGCAGCACCTGATCCTGGCGAAAGGCTGCCAGCGCCTCCTCCAGGCTGGCGGGCAGGGGCCGGGCCGTACCGGCGGCGGGGGGATCGGTGTAGGTGTTGGCGTCGCTGCGGGGGCCGGGCTCCAGACCGCGCTCGATGCCATCGAGCCCCGCCGCCAGCACGGCCGCCTGCAGCAGGTAGGGATTGGCGGCACCGTCCGCGAGTCGCAATTCCAGCCGTTGACCATCCGGGATGCGCACCATGTGGGTGCGGTTGTTGCCGCCGTAGCTGATCCAGGCCGGTGACCAGGTGGAACCTGACGTGGTGTCGGCGCGGGCCAGGCGCCGGTAGCTGGCGGGCACCGGATTGGTGAGGGCGCAGAGGGCCGGGGCGTGGGCCAACAGTCCCGCCAGGAAGTGATAGGCCAACGGCGAGAGGCCCTTCTCGCCGCAGGGGTCGTGAAACAGGTTGCGGCCGTTGCCATCCCACAGCGACCCATGCAGATGGGCGCCGTTGCCGGTGAGCCCGGCGATCGGTTTGGGATCAAAGCTCACGGCGCAACCATGCTGCTCAGCCAGGGTGGCGGCCATCACCTTGAAGAAGGCGTGGCGATCGGCGGTGGTCAGCGCTTCGGCGTAGGTCCAGTTGAGTTCGAACTGGCCGTTGGCATCTTCATGGTCGGCCTGATACGGACCCCAGCCCAGCTCCTCCATGGCGGCCATCAGCTCACGGATCAGCGGATAGCGGCGCATCAGGGCCAATTGGTCGTAGCAGGGTTTGGGCTGGTGATCCAGCCGATCGGCCACGCCGCCCTGCAGCGGATCGAGCAGGAAAAACTCCGCCTCGACGCCACTGCGGAACTCAAAACCCAGGGCCGCAGCCCGTTGCAGCTGCCGCTGCAACACGCGCCGTGGTGCCTGCTCCAGCGGCACTCCCTCCACCGACAGATCGGTGGCCACCCAGGCCACCTCCCGTTGCCAGGGCAGGACCAACAGACTGGCCGGATCAGGACGGGCCAGCACGTCCGGATCGGCCGGGGTCATCGCCAGCCAGGCGGCAAAGCCGGCGAAACCGGCGCCATTGGCGGCCAGTTCGGCCACGGCGGCAGCGGGCACGAGCTTGGCTCGCTGCACCCCGAACAGATCGGTGAAGGAAAACAGGAAATGGCGAATGCCGCGATCGGCGGCGAAGGTGGCCAGGTCGGTCATCGGGACAGGCGGTGCAGGCGTTGGGAAGACGGGGTGACTGGGGACGGGCTGACCCTGGCTGGATCGGCCCCTGGCTGGATCGGCGGCCCTGGGCAGCCGCAAGGCCAGCGGGGCTGGAGAACGCCGAATGGGCTTCAGATTTGAACAGCGGCTAGTGGAACCGCTGCCCAGCCGCTGCAGCTCAACGGCGAGCCGATGGGGTTGAACGCCAGGTCGGTGGCAGAAGCAGCGAGAGTGGGTCTAGGGCGATCCAGCGATGTTTCAGGTTCAGGGTGGGCCGAATCGCGACTCCGTGATCCCCAGACCCCCTCTGCCAGGACAGATGACGCCTCTCCATCCCGTCCGTTTGAACCACCAGGGGGCCTGATGGAACCGACCAATGCGTCCTTACAGCGAGGCCGTCAAGGCTGATGTCCGGCGGCGAATGGGGCCTCCCCACCGCCAGAGCTGCACTGAGATCGCCCAGGAG
>CAMBZX010000053.1 GCA_945872185.1 Synechococcus sp. UW140
TCTGTCGAGGCTGGTACCCACGACGTCATCCGTCACGGCACCACCACACTGTTTGCCTCCCTGGACTTGGCCACCGATGAAGTGATCGCCGAGTGGACACCCAGGCACCGCCACCAAGCGTTTCTGGGTTTCCTACGGCGGATCGACAAGGACGTCCCGTTTATGTTGGAGGTGCACCTGATCGTCGACCACGACTGCACTCACAAGAAACCCAAAGTGTGCTCCTGATTGGCGCAGCGACGATGTTTCCCCATCCAGTTCACGCCGACCAGCGCCTCCTGGCTTAACTGTGCAGTCCCATCAGGTTTCAGGGGCTGCAGGGCAAGCACCTGATGGAAGAGAAGTGTGGCTTCTCCCATCCGAAGAGTGCAGTCTAAAAAGTGGCAGCAGAGTGATTTATCCCCTAGAATAGCGTGAACTAATCAGATGGCTGATGCAATCCAACGAGAACCAAGCACCAAGCAGAGAGAGCAGTCTTTCCATTGTGCTAGAAGCTTGTTCACTCGTCTTGTTGGGAGTGTTTCTGGTTTCTGTTTTGGGGAAGCTTCTGCCTCTCAGGCTGACGAATGCTCTATGGCAGCTTGGTGTCGCTGCTGAACTTGTTAATAGCGGTTCATTGGCCTTGGCTGGAGCGCTTCTCTTGTTTCTTGCATTAGAGTTTAATAAAAATTCCAAACGCATCCGAAAGCGCAGAAATCTGTTTAGGCGATGGGCGCCCGCAGCAGTAGCGGGCTTCCTTCTTTTGATACCACTACAAGTTTTTAACACCTGGAGAATTTATCAAGGACATACGTCAGGAGTAGAGCGGCAAATAAGTCAGTCAGCAGAAAAACTTTCTAGACTACGTGAAGCCATCGCAACATCAACGAATCACAAGGCGTTACAGGAACAACTCCAGGCCGTTTCGGGGAAGCCAGTGGTTTTCACGCAATCACAGTTGGGCACACCAATCAATCAGTTAAAATATGTTCTGCTTCAAAAAGCCGAGAAGATTTCTGGACTACTGCAACAGCAACTAGGGTATCAATCCGCAATAAAGCCGGACAAGCTGATTAGCGAGAGTGCCCGGATTTCACTTTCGGCAGGTCTTTATGCAATTGGATTTGCATTTATTGGTGAGTTACTACCTCGCAACGGAAGAGGACGTTTCGCATTTCGTTGGAACTCAAAAAAACGGAGATAGCGAACAACCATCTTGCTTCCCATAAAGTATTTTTTCGGACCACCCATTGCACTATCGCCAAGCGGCAGTTCCTGGCGGTCGATAACAGCATTGACGACCTCAACGACTGCCTGCAGCTCACTCGGATGGTGGTGCCAGTGGCAGGCCGGATGTTCAATCTCAACGCCAAACGTGGCGAAAGGCTCAATCCTGTCCGCATGGCCCTGCAGATCGTTCCCTTCAGCCGTCAGGAGATCGATCTGTCGGTCTTCAATCGCGAGATCGGTTTCCTGGAGACCGGCATGCCGGTGGAGGTGCGTGTCACCCTATCCCCGTTCACCGATGACGGGGCTCACAAGAGCACCATTGCCCGCATCGGTGCCGATTCCCAGCCACCCGATCAGCAGAATCCCCAGGAAACGTTCCCGCTGCTGGTCAAGATCCAATCCAGTGAACTGTCTCGTAAGGGTCGCATCTACAAGCTGCGTCCCAGCATGCCGGTAACCGCCCTGGTTCACTAGGAGTCACGGCCGGTGATCTCGCTGATCAGCGAACGTTTCGGTGACTTCATGGAGTCGACCCGCTCGATCCGCTGAGGCTGCTGCTGAATGAACTGGCGATTGAACTGTGCAGGTTGACGATCATCTGGCTGATGCCGATCCCTTGGCTGCCCAACAACAGCAGCTGGGCGTCACGTCCCCCATCCCAGGCGATCGCGAGCTGGGGGGGGCGCTGCTGATCTTGGCCAGAAGTTGCTCCAGTGGGGCGATCGCTAACAGACGGATATCATTGAGGCCGATGCCACCCGCAGGAGTGTCTCGTAGATCCAGATCCACCAGCTCGGGCAGCCCGCTCTGGCCGTCCCAGCTCTGGGGTGGCGTCTGCTCCAGTCCCGTGATCACGAACAGATCGTCGCCATCGGCACCCCCACCGCCCCCCACCGTTGCCCATACCGGGCTTGGCGATCTCAGGACCACCGACAGAGGCCGGTGGCCGTTGTCCCGAGAAACTGATACCCACCTCATCGAGGTGCAGGTTCGAGATCCGGCCGACCCTCGCAACTGCATCGCTGCCATCGCATCGGTGCCGTTGCTGGCCCGCCGGTGTTGGTGTTGACCGTGGTACAGGGCCAAAGCCTTCCCTGCCAGTGGGCCCACGCCTACGCCCTGATTCCAAGTAGCCACCGACATGTCAGTCGCCAATTCTGCTTCGACAGCCAGGATCTCAAGGCCTTCCCGCTGCTGCGCTGTCTGCACCAGGAGCCGCCCGTGCTGGCCATGGCACAACGTCTGCTGAACACCTGAGGGCGCCTCACGACCGGCGCAGACCAGGGAATACACCACTGCATCCGTCCGCGGCATTCTCCTGCCACCTCGCCGCCGCTGTCAGGTCAAGGGCTCCGGCTTCAGCGCCAGACGATGAACGCCCCACTCTGGGCCGCCAGCCTGGGACAGGAGCGATCGGGAGACAGCATCAGATCGGCGAGCGGACGGATGTCCGCTTCCAGGCTGGCGCTGGGATGGGCCACCCGCCGCCGATCCGGCGCCAGCAGCAGCGAGACGGCCTCGGTGTAGGGCTGGTTGGCCAGATGTTGGACACCGGCGGCCAGCTGCTCGGCTGTGAGCTGTTGACCCTGGGCTGAACCCAGCAGCAGCGCCAGCTCCGGTTGATCCAGCAGGGCCAGCAAGCGTGGATCCGGCTCCAACGCGAGCAGCAGATCGTGTTGCTCGGCCCAGTGCCGCAGGCTCGCGAAAGCGGCGGCGCGCTGATCGGGATCCGCCAGGCCCCGCCAGGCCAGCACCGCCGTCGGCCCATGGGCTTCGACATCCAGCAGATGGCCGAGCTTGGTGCGCTTGACATTCAGATAGGCCGCGTTGTGCTGCCCAGGATCCATCACCAGCGGCACCCGGTCTTCCACCTGGAGCCCATAGCCACCCAGGCCGGCAATTTTGCGGGGGTTGTTGGTGATCAGCCGCAGCCGCTGCACTCCCAGATCGCTGAGGATCTGGGCGCCGACGCCGTAGTTGCGTAGGTCGGCGGCAAAACCGAGCCGTTCATTGGCCTCGACGGTGTCCAGGCCGCCATCCTGCAGGGCGTAGGCCTTGAGCTTGTTGATCAGGCCGATACCCCGGCCTTCCTGGCGCAGGTAGACAACGACGCCTTCGCCGGCCTTCTCGATCATGCACAGCGCCGTCTCCAGCTGGGGCCGGCAGTCGCAGCGCAGGGAGCCGAAGGCATCGCCGGTGAGACATTCCGAATGCACCCGCACCAGCACCGACCCGCTGGCTTGCTCGGGATGGCCCTTGACGATCGCCACATGTTCGCTGCCATCGAGTTCGTTGCGATAGCCGATCGCCCGGAAGGAGCCGAAGGCGCTGGGCATGGTCGCTTCCGCCTGGCGCCGCACGAAGCGTTCGGTGTCGAGCCGATAGCGGATCAGATCGGCGATCGAGATCAATCGCAGGCCATGGCGGCGGGCGTAGTCCACCAGCTGGGGCAAGCGGGCCATCGAGCCGTCGGCGTTCTGGATCTCGCAGATCACCCCGGCCGGATACAGGCCCGAGAGGCGGGCCAGGTCGATCGCCGCTTCGGTATGGCCGGCCCGCTTCAACACCCCGCCTTCGCGGGCCCGCAGCGGAAAGATGTGGCCGGGGCGGCGCAGATCACGAGGCCGGGTCTCCGGATGGATCGCCACCTGAATCGTGCGGGCCCGGTCGTCAGCCGAGATGCCGGTGCCGACGCCACATTCCGGCCCGGCATCGACGCTGACGGTGAAGGCGGTCTGGTTGCTGTCGGTGTTGCGATCCACCATCAGCGGCAGATCGAGGGCATCGAGCCGTTCGCCCTCCATCGCCAGGCAGATCAGCCCCCGCGCCTCGGTGGCCATGAAGTTGATCTGCTGGGGGGTGGCGAACTGGGCCGCACAGATCAGATCACCTTCGTTTTCCCGGTTCTCGTCATCCACCACCACGATCGATTCGCCATTGCGGATCGCCGCCAGGCCGTCGGCGATGGCATCAAACTGAAAACCAGGCTGGGGCTCTGGGGCGCCAGCAGCTGGAGCGGTGCCGAACGGGGCGGCGGGGCTGATATCGGTTCGGACGTTCAAGGGCTGGGAGGAACGCTGCGGGGCGTCAGGACCGGAGCCGCCGGACTCGTGATGGGGCCCGGTACGATCAGCCGTCCCCGCCATCCCGGCGCTCCTTTCGCACCAGCATGTCAGGCAAACGCGTCGCCGTGATCGGTGCCAGTGGGTATGGAGGCCTGCAGACCCTGAGGTTGCTGCTGGGTCACCCGGAGTTGGAGATCACCTTCCTGGGGGGCGAACGCAGCAGCGGCAAGCGCTGGAGTGAGCTGGTGCCCTTCCTGCCGCTGCCCACGGACCTGGTGGTCAGCAGTCCCGATCCCGAGGCGATTGCAGCAGCGGCCGATCTGGCGGTGCTAAGCCTGCCCAATGGCCTCGCCTCCCAGCTGGTTCCCCCGTTGCTGCAGCGGGGTGTGCGGGTGGTGGATCTCTCCGCCGATTACCGCTACAGCTCCCTGGCCCAGTGGCAGGAGGTCTACGGGGCCGAAGCCCGCCAGTACCCCCGCAGTGACAGCGCCCTGTGTGAAGAGGCTGTTTACGGCCTGGTGGAGTGGGAGTCGCCGGAGCGCATCGCCGCGGCGCGGCTGGTGGCGGCGCCGGGCTGTTTCCCCACCGCCAGCCTGCTGGCCCTGCTGCCCTTCCTCAAGCAGGGGCTGATTGAAACGCGGGGCATCGTCATTGATGCCAAAACCGGCACCTCCGGCGGCGGTCGCGCCGCCAAAGAAAATCTGCTGCTGGCGGAAGCCGCCGAAGCCGTGGCGCCCTACGGGGTGGTGGGCCATCGCCACACCAGCGAAATCGAGCAGTTGGCGGGCCAGGTGGCCGGCCATGGCGTGCAGCTTCAGTTCACGCCCCACCTGATGCCGATGGTGCGGGGCCTGTTAGCCACGGTCTACGCCCGGCTGCGCGATCCCGGGCTCACCGCCGAGGACTGCACGGTGCTGCTCGGCGCCGCCTATCGCCACAGCGCCTGTGTGGCGGTGTTGCCGGTTGGCACCTATCCCTCCACCAAGTGGGTGCGCCAGACGAACCGTGCCCTGCTGTCGGTGCAGGTGGACAAGCGCACCGGCCAGCTGATCGTGATGAGTGCCATAGACAACCTGGTCAAGGGTCAGGCCGGCCAGGGCGTGCAATGCCTCAATCTGATGGCCGGCCTTGAAGCCAGCACCGGTCTGCCCCTGGCCCCGTTCTATCCCTGAGCACCGGCCGCCGAACGTCGGCTCAGCCAACCAGTCGGGCCGCCGCCAGAGCCACCGCCAGCGGCAGGATGCGGTGCTCCTGGCGCTGGATCCGGGCGCTGAGGCTGCGGTGGTCGTCGCCTGCGAGCACGGCCACGGCGGCCTGCACCAGCACCGGCCCCGCATCCACCTCTGGGCGCACCAGATGGGCGGTACAGCCCGTGAGTTGCACCCCGGCTGCCAGGGCCTGGCCCACCGCATCGAGGCCGCGAAAGCTGGGCAGCAGCGAGGGGTGGATGTTGAGCAGCCGATCCGAGTAGGCCTCCACCAGCAGCGGGGTGACGATGCGCATCCAGCCCGCCATCACCACCAGATCCACCTGGGCCTGTTGGCAGGCGCTGATCAGGGCGCTGTCCAGGCTGGCGCGATTGGGATGGTCGCGATGGTTGATTCGTTGGCAGGGGATCCCCAGCCGTGCCGCCCGCTGCTCGGCGCCGCAGCCGGGGTTGTTCACCACCAGCAGCACCACCTGGGCGTTCAGGTGCTGGCTGCGGCAGGCGGCGACCAGGGCCTCGAAGTTGCTGCCCTGGCCGGAGGCCAGCACCGCCAGGCGCTGAGCTGGATGCTGCGGCCAGGGCTGTGACAACGGCCACTGGACGGACGGGGCCGGATCGCTAGGGTCTGCGCTAGTGGGCATTGAAGCCTTGTCCCATCTCTCCATCTTGCCAACCGTTCTGCGCGATGTTGACTGTCTCTGCGACAGCCTGCGCGCCCTCGGCCTGAACCCCGAGCGCGACAGCGTGATTGAGGGCTTTGCGGCGGAATCCCATCCGGTGCTGGTGGCCATCCAACTGGAGGATGGCATCAGCATGGGCTGGAGTCGCCGTCCCGACGGCTCTTTGGCCCTGGTGGGAGACCTGCAGCGCCTCAGCCGCCGCCGCGATCTGCAGCCGTTCCTGGG
Source organism: Synechococcus sp. UW140 (assembly GCA_945872185.1). GTDB lineage: Bacteria > Cyanobacteriota > Cyanobacteriia > PCC-6307 > Cyanobiaceae > Cyanobium. Next base: position 6,387 of record CAMBZX010000053.1, read on the forward strand.
CCAGCTCACCCGCGCCTATGCCGCCCGCGCCGCCCTGCGCGATGGGGTCCACCACCACGCCCGGCTCGAATTCGGTGCCTGAGGTTCAACTCGATCTCTCCGCCCCCAGCAGCCAGCTGGTGGAGGTGCGGATCACCCTGGCGCCCCGCCAGGGGCCGTTCCAGCTGGATTTGCCGGCCTGGACCCCAGGCTCCTATCTGATTCGCGACTACGTGCGCCAGCTGGAGCGGCTACAGGTGTGCCAGGGCAGCCGGCCGCTGGCGCTGGAGCGGCTGGCAGCGGCCCAATGGCGGGTGCTGGGTGCCTGTGGCGGTGACGGTGCCGGTGGTGGTGGTGGTGGTGACGAGGCGGCTGCTGCCCCAGCCCAGGGCGAGCCGATCACGATCAGCTACGCAATTCTGGCCACCGAGCTCACGGTGCGCACCTGCCATCTCAACAGCGCCCATGGCTTTCTGGCCCTGGCGGCGGTGGTGCTGCAGGTGCAGGGCGAACGCTGGTCGCCGCACCGGCTCACGCTGCTGCTGCCCGTCGGCTGGCAGCCGTTCGTGCCCCTGCCGCCAACGGCCACGGGCGGCTGGCTCGCCCGCGACTACGACCAGCTGATCGATTCACCGGTGGAGGCCGGCCCCCATCCCTGCCACGACTTCGCCGTCGCCGGCGTGCCCCATCGCTGGGTCAGCTGGGGCGACGATCTGCCAGCGCAGGACGAGCGCTGGCTGGCCGATGTGGCTGCCGTCTGCCTGCAGTGTTGCCAATTGCTGGGCGAAGCGGCGCCGGCGGCCTCCTCCTATCTGTTCATCCTGCATCTGATCGATCAGGGCTACGGCGGCCTTGAACATCACGACAGCACCGTGCTGCTCTACGGCCGCCAGGCCCTGGCTCAGCCGCAGGGGCGGCGCAAGCTGTTGCAACTGGTGGCCCATGAATACCTGCATCAATGGAACGTGCGGCGGCTGCGGCCCGCCCAGCTGACGCCCATCGATTACGACCGAGTCAGCATCGTGCCGACGCTCTGGTTTGCCGAAGGGATCACCAGTTATGTGGATCAGTTCCTACCGCTGGCGGCCGGCCTGGGTAGCGAAGCGGAGTTGCTGGAGGATCTCGGCAGCGATCTCAGCCGTTACCTGCTGACGCCGGGCCGCCGGGTGCAGAGCCTGCGCCAGAGCAGCGAAGAGGCCTGGGTGAAGCTCTATCGCCAGGATGCCCATTCCGGCGATAACCAGATCAGCTATTACCTCAAAGGTGCCGTGCTGGCGCTCGTGCTGGATCTACATCTGCGGCGCCATGGCTCCTGGCTGGGTGCTGTCCTGCAGCAGCTCTGGCAGACGTTGGGCCGCCAGGGTCGCGGCTATGGCGAGCAGGATCTGATTGAGGCGTTTGCCAGCCATGCGCCCGATCTGGCCACCCTGTTGCCGTTCTGGTTGGAAAGCACCGAGGATCCCCCGATTGCGACCTATCTGGCCGATCTCGGTTTGTGCCTGGTGGCTGAACCTGCTGACACCTGGTTCACGGGCCTGCAGCTCGAGCTCGCCAAAGACGGCTACCTGCGACTGCGGCGGGTTGAGCGCCATGGCCCGGCCCAGCAGGCGGGGCTGGAAGTGGGGGATGAGCTGCTCGCCATCGACGGCCAACGCCTCAGCAGCGTGGAGGGCCTGACGGCCCACATCCGACTGGGCGCCCCCGAGCCGCCCGTGCTGCAACTGCTGATCGCCCGCCGCCAGCGGCTGGAAACGCTGAGCCTGCGCCTCGCTCCGCCCCGCACCCGGGGCTGGGTTCTGCGGATCAATCCCGAGGCTGCCGCCGACTGCGCCCTCAAGCGCAGCCGTTGGGCCCGGTTGCAGCCATGAATCCGCGCCTTCGCACCCTGCTCAGCTCCGTGGCGGGGGCATGCCTGCTCACCCTCGGCGGCCTGGCCTGGTTGGCCCGTGATCTGTTGGCCACCGCCAGCACCGAGGGCAGCCGCCCCTCCCTGCTCGATCTGCTCGAGGAGGTGCGGCAGTCGCCAGTGGTGCCGGGGTTGCCCCGGGTGGCGCCGAAACCGCCAGCACCGCTGAACTGGTCGTCGCCGCTCGCGGCAGCTGGGCGGACCCAGGCCTGTCCTGCCGTTGATCCCGGCCTGCGCCGCCGCCTCTGGCAGCAGCGCGACATGCTGGCGACGCAGATCCGGCGGATTCCCACCGATCCGAGCAATTTCGGCGAGCGCTATCGGCGCGATGCGCTCGGCAATCAGGTGAATCCCACGCCTCGGGTGATCGTGCTGCACGAAACGGTCTACGGCCTGGATTCAGCGATCAACACCTTCCTCACCCCCCACGCCAACGATGAGGATCAGGTGAGCTACCACATGCTGATCGGCCAGCAGGGGCAGATCATCCAGGTTGTGGATCCGGTGAAACGGGCCTTCGGTGCGGGCTTTTCGGCGTTCAACGGCGTCTGGGTGGTCACCAACCCGAAAGTGGGCGGATCGATCAACAACTTTGCCCTGCATCTCAGCCTCGAAACGCCGCTTGACGGCGAAAACCAGGGCGCCAGCCACAGCGGCTACAGCCGCGCCCAGTACGACGCCGTCGCCTTTGTGCTGGCGGACTGGATGCGACGTTTCCAGATTCCGGCCACCAACATCACCACCCATCGCCATGTGGACCTGGGCGGTGAACGCTCCGATCCCCGCAGTTTCAACTGGAACGAGCTGGAACAGCGCCTGGTGGCCCTGGGGGTGGGCTGTTGAGCGCTGGCTGAACCAACCGCGCTCAGATCAGCACACTGGTGGGCGAAGTGCGGCTGCCGTAGATCAGGCCATGCAGCTCCGCGTCCTGCATGTAGCGCAGGATGCGACCGGGGTAATCGAGCTTGCCGTTGTGCAGGTAGGCCAGGGTGGCCAGGGCCTTGGCGTCGCGGGGGGAGTTGCTGGCCATCAGCAGGTGCCGCTGGGGCAGGGAGAGGGCCTTGCTGAGGCGGGCGAACTTGCCAACCAGCACCTGCACATTGCCTTCGGGATCGAGCAGGTGCAGACGGGCTTCGCTGATCTGCTCCGGAGTGGCGTGCTCGCTCAGCAAACCCTGCTTCTGCATTTCGCCCAGGCTCAGCTGGGCGGGCCCGTGGGTTTGAAACAGGCCGGACTCGGCCACCAGCGGGGCATCTTCACCGGGTTTGGCATGCTGCAGTTCATCGAACAGCACCGCCGCCACCAGCATCGGATTGATGTGGTGACGGCGGCTTTCCGCCAGGATGAGCGGTCGCAACGCCTCCACCCGCGAGAGGGTGTGAACCCGCAGGGGCTGCAGTTGATCGAGCCCTTCGGTGAACAGTTGCGCCAGCTTGGGCTGGGGGCCATGCACGCCGAAGCGGCGGTTCAGGTCCCGTAGTTCGGCCTCAGAAAAATCGAGCGGGTCGGGTCGCTGGCCCTCGTTGGTCAGTCCTTTCGGGTCAGCGCCATTGCTGGCCAGGCTGCCGATCAGGAACGGATCCGTGAACAACACCGGCCGCTGGGCCAGCGACCAGCGCTGCCCCTGGAGCGGCACCAACGCCAACATCACACCCAGGCTGATCAGGCCAACCCTGATCAGGCGAGGGCGGCTGACGCGACTGCTGCCCACGCGACCGCTGCCGACGCAACTGCTGCTGAAGCGCGGCCAGGACAGCCAGGGCCGAGTCAGACCCGACCGGCTCTGGCGGGGCCGGGTCAGAACCTGTCTGAACCTGAGAATTCTGGCTTTGACGTCCGCACCTCCCATCAGGCCAGTAAAAACAAAATGTTTCACTTCTGATTTAAGGATCTCATCCAGATCTAAGCGCCCCGGCGGGATCGGTCTGTGCGCTGGCCCACACATGGTGACGTCCTGGTAGCGAAGCGCAGGAACCGCTTGCCGGAACGGAGCTGGACTGGATACGGTTCCCAGGCTAAGTGCGGCGTCCGAAGAGACCATGACATCGCTTCCGCCGTTCGACGGCCAGGATCCAGCCAGTCTCTGGACACGTTTCAGCGATCTTCTCTGGTACGACGACGACCTCGGCTTCTGGCTGGACGTCAGCCGGATGGCCCTGTCCCAGCCTGATTTTGAACAGCTGGCACCGGGCTTTGAACGGGCCTTTGCCGCCATGGCCGCCCTCGAGGCCGGTGCCATCGCCAATGGCGACGAGCAGCGCCAGGTGGGCCATTACTGGCTGCGTGCTCCCGAGCTGGCACCCGATGGGGCCACGGCCGATCACATCCGGCTTGAGGTGGAGCGCATCGACGCCTTCGCCCAGGGCCTCCTGGCTGGGGAGATCCGTACCCCCAGTGGCGATCCATTCAGCGATGTGCTCTGGATCGGCATCGGCGGCTCCGGCCTCGGCCCCCTGCTGATGGTGCGGGCCCTGCAGAAGCAAGGCAGCGGCCTGCCCTTCCACTTCATCGATAACGTCGATCCCCAGGGCATCAGCGTCGTTCTGGGCGGCCTCGGCGAGCGCCTGCGCAGCACGCTGGTGGTGGTGGTGAGCAAATCCGGCGGCACCCCCGAACCCCATCTGGGCATGGCCCAGTCGCGCCTCCGACTGGAAGCGGCAGGGGGCCTCTGGGCCGCCCAGGCCGTGGCCGTCACCATGCTCGACAGCCGCCTGGATCAGCAGGCCCAGGCGGAGCAGTGGTTGCGCCGCTTTGACATGTTCGACTGGGTCGGCGGCCGCACCAGCATCACCAGTGCCGTCGGGCTGCTGCCGGCGGCCCTGGTCGGTGCCGATCTGCATGCCTTCCTGGAGGGCGCCGGCACCATGGACCGGCTCACCCGCCGCAGCGACGTGCGCCAAAATCCGGCGGCGTTGTTAGCCGCGGCCTGGTTTGCCGCCGGCGCTGGTCAGGGCCGGCGCGACATGGTGGTGCTGCCCTATCGGGACCGGCTGGAGGTGTTCAGCCGTTACCTGCAGCAACTGGTGATGGAGTCCCTGGGTAAGAAGCACGATCGGGATGGCCGGGTGGTGCATCAGGGGCTGGCCGTCTACGGCAACAAGGGATCGACGGATCAGCACGCCTACGTGCAGCAGTTGCGCGATGGTCTCGACAACTTTTTCGTCACCTTCATCGAAGCCCTCGATGATCCGGCGGACATCGGACCGATCGCGGGCGAGCGACCCGGCGATTTTCTTTGCGGCTTTCTGCAGGGCACCCGGGCCGCCCTCAGCGAGGGCGATCGTCAGAACCTCACGATCACCCTGCGCCGCTTCGACGCCCGCAGCCTCGGGGCGCTGGTGGCCCTGTTCGAGCGGGCTGTGGGGCTCTACGGCGAACTGATCAACGTCAACGCTTATCACCAACCCGGCGTCGAGGCAGGCAAGAAGGCGGCCGCCGAGATCCTCGCCCTGCAGGTGCGGCTGGAAACGTTGCTGGCGGATGGCCAGCCCCGCAGCCTGGACACGATCGCCAAGGAGCTGGAGCTGGCCAGTCCCGAACCGATCTTCTGGGCCCTGCGCCATCTGGGCGGCAATCCCCGCGGCTATCAGATCAGCGGCGACTGGGGCAACCCCAGCAGCCTGGAGGTGGTCAAGGCACCAGGTTGACCAACTTGCCGGGGACCACAATCACCCGGCGCGGCGGCTGACCCTCCAGCCATTTGGCCGCCACCTCACTCGCCAGGGCAAGTTGTTCCAGGGTGGCCGCATCGGCATCGGCCGGCACCTCCAGCTGGCCGCGCACCTTGCCCTTCACCTGGATCACCAGGGTGACGGTGTCGCGTCGCAGGGCGGTGGCGTCGGCCTGGGGCCAGCGCTGGCGATGCACGCTGGTGTCGCCATCGGGATTGGCCCCGAGCCGTTGCCAGAGCTCGTCGGCCAGGTGCGGGGCAAAGGGCGCCAGCAGTACCAGCAGCACGGCCAGGGCCTCCAGGGCGACGGGCTCACTGGCCGCCTCCAGCTGGCTGGCCATGGCGTTGCTGAGTTTCATCAGCTCGGACACGGCGGTGTTGAACTGGTAATCGCCGTCCAGGTCTTCGCTGATGGCGGCAATCGCCGTGTGCACGGCCCGCCGCAGCTCCTGATCGCTAGCGCTGGCGGGCACGCTGCCCGGCTCCAGCAGGAAGCCACCGCTGCGGGGACTGAGCAACAGGCCGCGGTCGGCCGCCGCTTCCACCAGGCGCCAGAGGCGCTGCAGGAAGCGGTACTGGCCCTCCACATCGGCGTCATCCCATTCGAGATCCTTCTCGGGCGGGGCCTTGAACAGGATGAACATGCGGGCGGTGTCGGCGCCATAGCGATCGATCACCACGGCGGGATCAACGCCGTTGTATTTCGACTTCGACATCTTCTCGTAGAAGGTATCCAGCACTTCGCCTGTGATCGGGTCGCGGGGATCGCTGGGATCGGCCACATCGGCTGGGGCGATGTACTTGCCGCTGTGGGGATTTTTGTAAGTGATCCCCTGCACCATGCCTTGGGTGAGCAGATGGCGGAAGGGTTCATCGAAGCCCAGCAAGCCCCGATCCCGCAGCACCTTGGTAAAGAAACGGGAATAGAGCAGATGCAGAATCGCATGCTCAATACCACCCACGTACTGATCCACGGGCAACCAGCGATCCACGGCTGAGCGGCTGAACGGCAGCGCCGTGTTGTGGGGGTCGCTGTAGCGCAGGTAGTACCAGGAGGAACACATGAAGGTGTCCATGGTGTCGGTTTCGCGCCGGGCGGGCTTGCCGCAGCAGGGGCAGGCCACCGCCACCCAGCTCTCCAGCCGGGCCAGGGGTGAGCCCCCCTTGCCGGCCAGCTCCAGCCCCTGGGGCAGCTCCACCGGCAGCTGCTCGGCGGGCACCGGCACCACACCGCAGGCCTCGCAATGGATCACCGGAATCGGGCAGCCCCAGTAGCGCTGGCGGGAGATCAACCAGTCGCGCAGGCGGTATTGCACCCGACCCCGGCCCCAGCCGCCGGCTTCGGCGGCGGCGGTGATCTGCTGCTTGGCCTCGCTGGAACTGAGACCGTTGTAGGGGCCGGAATGGATCAGCACGCCGGCGGCGGTCCAGGCGCCGCCCTCATAGGCATGTTCATCCGATCCTTCCGGAATGATCACCTGCTGCACCGGCAGCTCGTACTGGCGGGCGAAAACAAAATCGCGTTGATCGTGGGCCGGTACGCCCATCACCGCGCCAGTGCCGTAGTCGGCGAGCACGTAGTCGGCGATCCACAGGGGCACCAACTCGCCGTTGGCGGGGTTGCGGACGCGGGCCCCGATCGGCACGCCGCGCTTGGGACTGTCTTCGGCGGTGCGGTCCTGGTCGCTCTGGCGCCCGACCAGATCGATGAAGGCCGTGACCGGCAGCTGCTGCTCGGCGCTGGTGAGGCTGGCCACCAGCGGATGCTCCGGTGCCAGCACCACATAGCTGACGCCATACAAGGTGTCCGGCCGGGTGGTGAACACCTGGATCTGCTGGCCGGTGGCAGCGCCGTCGGCATCGACCACCGCAAAGCTGAGTTCGGCGCCGCGGGAGCGGCCGATCCAGTTGGCCTGCATCGTGCGCACCCGCTCCGGCCAGCCTTCAAGCTTGGGCAGGTCGTCGAGCAGCTGGTCGGCGTAGGCGGTGATCTTCAGGAACCACTGGCGCAGCTTGCGCTTCTCCACCAAGGCGCCAGAGCGCCAGGAGCGCCCCTCGCCATCCACCTGTTCGTTGGCCAGCACGGTCTGGTCGATGGGGTCCCAGTTGACCGTGGCTTCACTGCGATAGGCCAGACCGGCGTCCAGGAACTGCAGGAACAGCCACTGGGTCCAGCGGTAGTAGTCCGCATGGCAGGTGGCCACTTCCCGGTCCCAGTCGATCGAGAGGCCGAGCCGCTGCAGCTGCTGGCGCATCTGGGCGATGTTCTGATCGGTCCAGGCGCCGGGATCCACCCCCCGTTCGATCGCCGCGTTCTCAGCTGGCAGGCCAAAGGCATCCCAGCCCATCGGATGCAGCACGGCCCGGCCCCGCAGCCGCTGCACCCGGGCGATCACATCGGTGATCACATAATTGCGCACATGGCCCATGTGCAGGCTCCCCGAGGGATAGGGGAACATCGACAGGGCGTAGTAGGGCTCGGCGGCCTCGCCCGCTCCTGAGGTTCCGGATGGGCCCGGCTCGGGGGTGAGGGCCAGTCCCTGGCTCTGCCAGTGCTGTTGCCAGCGCTCCTCGATCTCCTGCGGCCGGTAACGGGAGGAATCGGTCACGGGGTTTGCTCGGGGCCTGGGCTCAGGCGTGATCGTGCCATAACCCCCGGGCCAGCAGGACGGGCCCGGGCTCAGAGGAAGGCCCGCACCAGGGCAATGGCAGCGCGGTTGATCAGCACCAGGGGCAGGCTGGTGTCCTGTCGCAAGGCCAGGAACTCACTGTCCTGCCACTTGATCGTGCCCTCCAGTTCCTGGCCGCCCACCATCGTCACCTGAACGCTGGTGCGGTTGCGGATCAGCTCCTGAACGTGCCGCACGCTCGGCAGGCTGGTGTCGAGCCGGGGCGCCCGCTTTTCGAAGAAGCTCTGCATAGGATCGAGCTGTGCCGGCGCTTGCGGGGATTGTGCTTCAGTTCAGCAAATATCAGGGATTAGGCAACGACTTTCTGCTCCTCGATGGCCGCAACCTGAGCGCGGCTGAGGACAGCTTCGGCCTCACCCCGGCGGCGATCCAGCGGCTCTGTGATCGTCGCTTCGGCGTTGGTGGCGATGGGGTGATCCTGGCCCTGCCGCCGCGGGAAGGCGGGGAATTGCGGATGCGCATCTTCAACGCCGATGGCACGGAGCCGGAAATGTGCGGCAACGGCATCCGCTGCCTGGCGCGCTTTCTGGCGGACAGCGATGGCGATGACCCCGGCCGCACCTGGCAGATCGAGACCCTCGCCGGCCGCATCGTGCCGCAGCTGCTGGCCGATGGCCGCATCCGTGTCGACATGGGCCGGCCGTTTCTGGAGCCCGGCGCGATTCCCACCCTGCTGCAGCCGGGCCCGGCGGGATTGCCCCAGGGGGATCTGGCCGTCGCCGGCCAGGTTCTGGCCGTGGCCGCCGTCGGCATGGGGAATCCCCACGTCGTGATTCCGGTGCCGGATGTCGAGGCGATCGATCTCGAGCTATGGGGGGCGGCCCTGGAGCGCCATCCCATGTTCCCGGCCCGCACCAACGTGCACTTCGTGCAAGTGCTGCAGCCAACCCATCTGGTGATGCGGGTGTGGGAGCGGGGCGCTGGCCCCACCCTGGCCTGTGGCACCGGCGCCTGCGCCACCTTGGTGGCCTGCCATCTGCTGGGCCTGAGCGAGCGCGGCGCCCGCCTTGATCTGCCCGGCGGCCCGCTGGACATCCAGTGGGATCAGGCCGATAGCCATCTGTTCATGACCGGCCCGGCCGAGGCGGTGTTCGACGGTGTGGTTGTGCCGGGGCTGATCGGCCCCGAGGAGGAGTCGCCCCTGGATTGGGCTGATGAGTCGCCGACCGCCCCCGCGGTCGCATCCCATCCGGCCAGCGAGCGCCTCCAGGCGCCCGATGATCGGCCCCCGTCAGCGGCGATTGACTGCGCCACGGCCTGTGTCAACGGCTGCCTGCAGCCGCAGGCCTGCGCCAGCCAGGAGGCCCGGGCCCAGGTGGAGGCGCTGCTGGGGGGCCGCTCCCTCGATGAATTGGTAGCGATCGCCGCCAACTCGGCCGAATCCCGCTTCCGCTCCCGCCTGGCCGCCGATAGCGATGGCGATGGCTGAGCCGCTGACCCCCAGCAACCGGAGTGGCACCGCAGCCGATCCGGAAAGGCCGGAGCCACAGCGGACGGACCAACTCCGCCTAACTGGCATTGGTCGCCTTGATCCTGAGCGGCCCCGGGCCCCGGGACCGCTCAGCGGAGCGCAGTGGCCCAACCCAGACCCAGCAGCCTCATCCACTGCCGTGCGCCACGCTCGGGCCGCCGCGCCAGCCGTCGATCTGAGCCGCTACCTCGACGCCTCGGCCACCAGCCCGCCCGCCCCGGAGGTGCTGGCGGCCATGGCCGATCAAGCGGCCGCCGCCT
>CAMBZX010000054.1 GCA_945872185.1 Synechococcus sp. UW140
TAGCGATAGGAGCTGATCGCCAAAATCGAGCACTTCATCACCAACTACAACAAGGGCTCAACTCCTTTCAGCTGGACTGCAACCGCAGATTCGATCCTGGAGAAGCTCCAGCGCCTTTGCTCACAAATTTCCGGGACGTGATACTAGCCACCACCTCTGGAGTGAGTTCGTTTGCCCTGTCTGGGTCAAAACCGGTCATCTGCCCCAATCCAGAGTTGTACTTGGGCGAGTCGGCCGACGCCTGCAGCCAGCCTCCTTCAGCTGGGAAGCTTTGTAAACCTTTCAGCCCCTGCATGATTCTGAATCAGAATCAGATCAATGCGCTTGTGTACCCCTTCGGGCAGGTTGCGCGAGACGGGGCAGAGTTTCATGCGCTCCTGGATGAAGGCCACAGCCTCGGCATCGGCCAGCTGCTGCTCCTGGAGGCTGGCAGCGGCATCGAGCAGGATCCGGACTCACCCTCAACCGCCGTCACGATCCAATCACTACTGGTGGTGACCACGAAATCGGCCTCCACCTGCTCCAGCGGGATATGCCGTTCGCGAGCATTGGCCACCAGATAAAAGTGCTGGCAGAGCAGCAAGGAGATCAGATAGAGACGAAAGCCCGGCATGGTGAAGTTGAGCTGCTGGGGTTCCCACAGATCTGAATCGTTGAAGAACTCCACCACCAGGTTCGTGCTGCTGCGCTCGGGTGCTGGATGGCTGCTGCGCAGCCGAAAGCGGAAGGTGCGTGAACGCATTGATACTGCCAAGGGGTAAAATAGAGAACGGTGGTGCGTGGGGGCTCAGGCTGGCCGCGCTCCGCTGGGTCCCACCGGGTTTCGATAGCGGTTGCGGCGCTGTGGTGAACTCAGCCCTGTGGAATCGGAACCAACCACAATGGATCGGGTGGGAGCGGGTTGAGGCGATCGGAAACCAGCCAGGCTGAAGCGCGTCACCTCTGGCGACATCCCAGCGAGCTGCCTTGAGCTCGCGGGGCTGGGCAGGTGAGCGACGGGCTGGTGTTGGCGCCGCCAGGCTTCGAGTCCGCTGAGCAGGGCCGAGACGAGCAGCAGCGCTGAAAAGCCCCGCCGCAGCCGCTGTTCACTCAGGCGGGGCCCGATACGCTGGCCCAGCGTGCCGCCGACTACACCTCCCAGCGCCAGCGGCAGAATCAGGGGCAGGCTGGCCGTCGGCCAGTGCCCCACCGCCAGCAGCGCCACTACCGCATTGACGGCGATTAGCAGTAGGCTGGTGCCACTGGCCAGTGCCATCGGCAGCCCCGCCAGCAACACCAGGGCCGGCACGATCGCGAAGCCACCGCCGACGCCAGCGACACCGGTGAGTAGGCCCACCAGCAATCCCTGCAGGGCCAGTAGAAATTCCTGGTTGCCAGCGCCATGGATCTGAGCGCCGGGCTGTGGTGCGGGCTTGCGGCGGTGGGTCAACAGCCAGGAGGCCAGCAGGGCAGCGACGGTGAACACCCCGAGCTGAACCGGTTCGGGAATGAGGCCGGCCTTGACCCAGCTGCCGCCGATCCAGCTGCCGGCCAGGGCGGGCATGCCCAGGATCAGGGCCGGCCTGGGGGCGAACTGGCCCCGGCGCAGATAGGGCCCGAGGTTGCCCAGGGCCAGCAGCATCACCACCAGCAGTGAGATGGGTACAGCCTCCTGGGTGCTCAGGCCGGCACCGCTCACCAGCAGAGGCAGCAGCAGGATCGAACCACCGGCGCCGAGCACCGACAGCAGAAAGCCGATCAAGCCACCGCCGGAGGCCAGCAACAGCAAGGTGGCTGCAGGCATCAGCAGGACACCCGATTCCAAGGCATCAGCGCCAGCAATCGGGCCATGCCGCAGAACCCGGTGATGCCCGCGAAGGTGAGCCCAGCCCCCACGAACCAGCTGAGCAGGATCCAGGCGGGAGCCACAACGTGGCTGAGGATCAAGCCCAGCAGCACCAGCGAACCGGCGGCGATCTGCACCTGGCGCATCAGCGGCAGCGGGGCATTGCGGAGCTTGCGCACCGGCATCCCCGCCTGCTGCCAGGAGGGGATGCCGCCCGCCAGATCCAGCACGGGCTGGGGATGGCCGCTCTGCAGCAGCTGTTCCAATCCCTGGCGGCTGCGATTGCCGCTCTGGCAGATCAGCACCAGGGGCCCCTGGGGCAGATCCGCCTGGGGCAGCCGCGCCAACGGCACGTTGAGACTGCCGGCGATGTGGCCGGAGGCGTACTCCATCGGTTCGCGCACATCGATCACGGTGACCCGGTTGAGCGCCAGTTGGTCAGCCAGCTCCTGGGCGGAAATGCTGTGGGCCGTGGTTGTCATGGCAGGTCGATGATCCGTGTGGGTGGTCATGGTGATGAAGCGATCGGGGTGAAAGGGTTGGGGTGCTGGGGCGCAAGGCTCAGCCGGGGGTCCCATGGCTCAGGGGATAGCCCTCATCGGTCCAGCGGCTGAGGCCGCCGTGCAGGTTGGCCACCTGCTGATGGCCGGCCTTGAGCAGCTGCTGGGTAGCCAGGGCGGAGCGGCTGCCGGAATGGCAGACCACCACCAGCGGCCGATCGGTGGCAAGTTCGCTGTGGCGGGCCTCCAGTTCCGGCAGGGGGATCAGCACCGAGCCGTCGATGCGGCCATCGGGTCCCTTCACCTCGTCCAGGGAGCGCACATCGAGGATGGTGAGCTCGCCCAGGTGCTCCGCCACCCAGCTGGGGGGCAATTCCGGCAAGCCGGCGTAACTGCGGGCCACCGGAGCCCAGTTCGGGCGCGCTGCGGCCTGCCTGGGCTTGCCGGAGCGCAGGTTGCCGGGCAGGGCCTCGGCGATCTTGCCGGGGTGGGGCAGCTTCATGTTCTGCATGTGGCCGACGAAATCGCGCTCGGTGGCCGCACCCCCCAGGCGGGCGTTGAACGCCATCTCCTCAGCCACCGAGGTGACATTGCGGCCGGTGTAGTCGTGGCCGGGATAGAGCAGGCAGGACTCCGGTAGGGAGAAGATCTGCTGGGTGATCGAGCTCCAGAGGCTGTGGGCATTGCCCTGCTGGAAGTCGCAGCGGCCGCAGCCGCGCACCAGCAGGGCGTCGCCGGTGAAGGCCAGCGACTGGTCGTCGAGCACGAAGGTGAGGCAGCCATCGGTATGGCCGGGGGTGCTGCGCACCTCCACGTAGCGATTGCCGAAGGCCACCCGGTCGCCGTGACGCAGCGGCAGGGTCACGTTCTGGGCGCCGGCCGCCGCCGCCAAACCGATGGCACAGCCGGTGGCTTCGTGCATCAGCCAGCTTCCGGTCACATGGTCGGCATGGGCATGGGTGTCGATCGAGGCCACCAGCTCCAGACCCAGTTCGCGGATCAGCGAGAGATCGCGCTGGTGCTGCTCGAACACCGAATCGATCAACAGCGCCCGGCGACTGGGCACATCGGCGAGTAGATAGGTGAAGGTGCCGGTCTCAGCGTCAAACAGCTGGCGGAACAGCAGCGACCCGCCACCGGCGGCGGCGGCGAGGGACAGCACAGACGCTTGGGCAACGGTCATGGGCCAGAACACGCAGACTGGTATGACGATAAACGCATAAAGGGTAAAAACGCAAGTCGTGACGGCTGTCGCTTGCGCTGCAAGCGTTTTCGCGTCCACGGGCACGTCGGCCTGGTGCCACAACAACGGGCATCCCAGGGCTGGCAAGCGTCAAGCTGGAGCCCCAATGCATAATGCCTTTATCGTCATACACCACGACCATGGGTGTCGCCGGCTCCATGCCTTCCCCCCAGCTCCTGGAGGAATACAGCCAGTTCTTCCGACTGCTCAGCGAGCCGGCCCGGCTGCAGTTGCTTTGCCAGCTCAAGGCCGGTCCCATGGATGTGGCTGCCCTGATCGAGGCCACCGGCTTTTCCCAATCCCACGTCAGCCGCCAACTGGGCCAGCTGCAACGGGCCGACCTGGTGCGCTGCGAACGCGATGGCGTGCGCACGATCTGGAGTGCCGACAGTGAACTGGTGGACGATCTCTGCAACCTGGTGCAGACCCGCCTGCGCCAACGGCTGGAGGCCCAGCTCCAGCAGTTGCAGTCGGCCTGAGGCCGAGCTGAGGAGCCCTGTCTCAGCTGACGCCGCACGGGGAGGCGATGGCGGCGCTGCCAGATGGCGTTTGCTGGCGCTTTGAGGCCGTCTATAGCGGCCGTGGCATGCGGCTGGATGGGAGACTCCGCCAGGCCAGCGACCCCTCCCCCAAGGACCAGAGCCTGATGCACCCATCGATGACTGGTGGAGGCGACAGCGCACCCCGGCAACAGCGTTAGCATTCCTTCATGCTTTTAAGCGCATGAAATGCGTTGGAATGGGATTTGAGTCGTCGATCTGCCCACCGCAGGCAGATACAACGGGCTGCCGAACCTGAGCCTGCGCTTGGCCTTGGGCTGTTAGCCCATCGTCTGTGGTCTTGCCATGGGAAACCAGGACACGATGTCCAACTTGCTTGGCCATGCTGACGCCAGATCATCAAGGCCGGGGTTCAGCCGATGGGGTGACTGGTGAACCTGCTGGCAATCGACAATCTGCTGTTGACTACGCACATGCAATTGTTGGCCGACCCCTGATCAGATGGGGGTCAAGCGGTAGAGCCGAGGCCGCCCCAGTGCTGCATCAACTGGCCCAGCCACCAGCGCCAGAGCCTTCGGCGTCGGCCGCTTACGCCCGATCTACTCAGCAGCAGCCGCCCGCTCCAGCCCAGCACCAGATTCAGCCGTGGCCATGGTGCGGCCTCCAGTGCCACCACCGTCCCTGCGGCCTTGCGCACATGGCTGACGCGGCCGATCAGATCGGCGGCCTCGAACCGGCCCAACATGCCGTGGCTGTCGCCGCATTCCAGATGGCCATCGCCGCCGGGGAAGGCGCCGAGATGGCGATGCACCACCAGGCTGCCGTTGCGGCGGAAGACCACGATGTCGCCGCTGCGCAGTCGTTCGGCCCCGATGGCACGCACACAGATGCGATCACCAGGATGGATCAGCGGCACCATGCTGCCGGTGATCACGATCAGCCAGTTGCGGTCCTCGGCCTGCAGCCGCTGCAACCAGCGCTCGGAGGGATAACCCATCGGTGGAGGCGGCCGGCCGCCCATCAGCGACGGGGCGGCTCGGCTGGGGCCCAGGCCTGCTGGCTCTGGGCGCCGTCCTTGGTGGTGGGCGCAGCCGCAGCGGCCAGCGCCGAGGCCTGCCGGGCCGCTTCGCCAACCACCCGCCCAGCCAGTTGCTGGCGCCCAAGGATCGCTAGCAACTGGCCCGCGGCCATCAGGGAGCCGGGTCCGATCTGGGTATGGCGATAGATCAACGTGCGGTCGTAGCGGCCGCTGCGCCAGAGTCGATAGGTGTGCCGGTACCACTGGAGCGCTTCGGCGTGTCTGCCCAGCTGCCGCGATGCCCTGGCGGCCCCCAGGCTGAAAAACGGGCAACGGGGAAACTCCAGCGCAGCTGCGCTGCAGAGCGCTCTTTCGGCATCGGGGGAGAGAGTACGCGCCAGAGCCAGTTCATAGCGGAATGCCTCCAGTCGCAGGCGAGCGCTGGCCAGCGCGCCCGGTCGTGTCCCTGTGCTCTGGCCTGGGGATGCAATCGCTCGCGCCATCTCGTCGAGCAGCAGAGCGGCGCGCTCAAGATTGCCGATCTCCAGCTGGATCCGCGCCAGATGCCAGAGCTGGAAATGGTCGTGGGGATGGGCCAGCCGATGCCGTTCCAGATGCTCGCAGTTGCGGCTCAGCTTGCTCTCGAAATGTGCCCTGTCGTAAGGCACATGCTGGAGCTGCACCTTTTGGAGCGGCTGCACACAGGATTCCGGCTGCTGCTGCAGCGGCAGCTGCTCATGGATCACTCCCGAATAGCGCAGATCGGCGCGATTACGAAACAGCCGCAGCACCTCCGTTGCGGTCCATTCGGGGTGCAGTGTGATCGGTAGGCGGAATCCGAGCGTGTCGGCAGGAGTTACCACCAGCTGTTGCTTCCAGTGCGGATCGTCCACTTCAAGCCGTTCGTCTCCGTCAAGCACGAGGATCCAGGGGAAGCGTGCCTGCTGCAGGGAGAAGTTGCGGGCTAGCGAGAAATCACCGCACCAAGGAGTCTCGAACAGGCGAGCACCCCAGCGACAGGCGATGGCGCGACTGTCGTCGCTGGAGCCGGTATCCACCACCACGATCTCCCCCACCCAGGGCCTCGCGCTGGCCAGGCAAGCGTCCAGATGCTTGGCCTCGTTGCGCACGATCATGCAGAGGCTGAGCTCAGCCACCAGTGGCATTCAGCTCTCAGCGACGGTCCAGGCGATCAGCTCCTTCTCCTGCAGGGCCGCCAGAAACTCGTCAATCAAGGCAGCGGCGATGGGGGGCTCCACGTCGAACGAGGCGCATAGCTCCTCAGTCAGGGCGGCGATGCCGCGGCAGCCATCGAGACGCTCCCAGAGAAAGGCACCCGTCGGGTTGAGCTCGAACAGGTGGCTGCCAGCGTCATTCCAACTCACCAACAGAACGGCGTCCGAATCAGGATCCGGTGATGCCACAACTCGATCGTCACAACGGATCGGTATGCGCTCGACAGGCAGGTTCATCGATGTGAGGAATCAGTAAGCCATGGCGAAGCCGAAGTCGATTGAATCATCAAGCAGCACCTGCCGCACCGTGGGCGGCGTGAATGGGCGACGGTAGGACATCAAGCTGTGGGCCTGGGATTCGAGAAGCTGGAGGGTCTGTTTCTGGTTCTCGATGTCTTCAATCATCGCCGTCAATCCGTAAAAATGCAACAGTAGCATCAAAATGACCTCTCTCGCCAACCACCGAATCTTGCGATTTCATCGCAAATCCGAGGGGGAGACGTCCAGATGGCGGGGCCGAAGTGGATCGGAATCGTCGACCACTTTTTTGCCTGCGTGCCGAGCAGGAAGCGAAAGAGTACTATCTTTTCTGAGGGCGGGAGGGAATCATGGGTACGCCACCGCGAAGCCGAAATCAGCTGAAACATATAGCACGATCTGTCGCATCGTGGGCGGCGTGAATGGACGCCAACAGAGCACCTCGCTGGAGACCGGGATTCGAGCGGCTGGAGAGGTTGTTTCTGATTATCGAAGGAATGGATCATCGCAGAAACTCAAACTATATAAAATTATATCAGTCAATTCGCAATTATGACAACAACCTTCCGGTAATTCGATTTTGCCAGAAGTTCAGAGTGGCACGCTGGCCATGGCGAGGCCGAAGTGAATCGAATCGTCTAGCACCATCGCCTGAACGGTGGGGGGCACGAAAGGACGTTTTGCTTTCTCCAGCGGGCGATCACAGCCGACTGAGACGGCCTCCAGGCATTCCGGCACAGATTTCATTAGCAGAGCTTCAATGCATATCTCCATCGTAACTGATTCAGCGATCAGCCGGTGCGCTCGCAGCGCAGCAGCGCAATCACCCGGCGCAGCGCCTCCCCGCTGCAATCGACCCCCACCGCCAGGCGCAGCTGGGGCAACGCCGCGATGCCGCTGCAGGAGCCGGTGAACGGATCGGTTTCCTCCAGCGCACTGCCCCGCAGCTGACGCTGCAATGCCGGTTGCACGGCTGCAGGAGTCAGCGGCTGGAGGCTGACGCCAGGCTGCTCTGTGCGCTCCATGTGCACCACCGCCGCCACCGGCAACCAGGCCTCTGGGGCCACGGTGGCAGGTCCGCGCCGCAACATCAGGGCCCCCTCCTGCTCGAGCCAGCCGCGTAGCGGTTGCTGCTGGTGAGCCAACCCCGACGGCAGCGGATCCTCGGGGGCGATGCGCAATTTCACCGGGCGTGGCAAGGGCTGAACCCGGTGGCCACCAGGCTCAAGGCGCACCTGATCGTCGCCCAGCACGCGGTACCCCTGGGCCAGGGCCTCAAGCGTCAGCGTCGATTTGCCGGTATAGGGCTCGCCCGTGAACAGGACGGCGACGCCGTCCAGCTCCACGGCGGCGGCATGCAGAATCGGCGGCCGAGTGCCGTTGGCCAGAAATTCACCCAGGGTCAGCACAAGCCAGATCAGCCGATCCGCGGGCGTCGTGAAGCGGCGCAACTGGCCCCTCACGAACACTTCGCCGTCGCCCACCACGTTGAGATCAGCGCGGCCGAGCGCCACGGCCACCCGCCGATGCGGCAAGCCCGTGAACGCGGAGAGCTCATCCAGCAGCTGCGGCTCCTCCACCGCCACCGTGACCGTGGCGCCGCCCCAGTTGAAGGCGGCAGCCAAAGCCAGCAGCGGCAGTGCCGTCATGGCAGGCTTGGACCGCTGCTCGCCGTGCCGCACCCTGGCCCAGTGATCGGCGCACTCGCGCAGCAGGTCCAGCGGATCCTTGGGCGGCTCAAGGCGGTGCGCCTCCAGCGCCTGGCTACTACTGGTGCTGGCCTTGCGCAGGCGCCGCACGCACTGCTGCAGCGCCAGCCGTTCCACCGCTTCACGCCCCAACTCTTCGCGTCCAAACACCTCCGGCTTCGCCGCTCGCACCAGCGCCAATAGTTCAGGCACCAACAGCCGCTGCCATCCCTGGCTGTCGCGACAATGCGGCAGGAAGAACGGGAACAAGTGGGGAAAGTTTCCGGGGGCGGGAGCCAGGCGATTCGGGCAGGGGCGGCGGGCCCAGGTCATCCAGCGAAACAGGATGGCCTCGAGATCAGCTTCTCCGTGCTCCGACTGCAACCGGTAGGAGTTGCTGTCGTGGAAGCGGTAGTGGTACAGCGGCTCAGGAACCACCACCGGATCGACCACCCGCAGGCACTGCAGCAGAAACCCCCAGTCCTGACAGGTCAGGATCGCGTCATCGAAGCCACCGATCAGATCGAACAGGCGGCGGGTGAACACAAAATTGCCGGAACTGATCGCGAGGTTCATCCGCAGCAGGGCGAAGCCGATGCTGGGCAGCGCGCGGCTATGGCTGAGGATCGAGGCCAGCCGCTGGCCATAGCGCTGGGCATCCGGATGCAGCGGATCGCCGATGAACTTCACCGCACTGAACACCAGCCCCGGCGTGCCGGCCTGCAGATGGGGCAGCAGCCGCTCAAGACGCCGCGGCGCCCAGCGATCGTCCGAATTGAGCAAGGCGATCAGCGGTTCGTCGAGTGCGGCGATCGCGTCGTTGAAGGTGCGGGCCGAGCCACGGTTCTGCTGGCGTCGCAGCTCCACCGCCAGACCCTGTGGCGGCGGCATCTCGGTCAAGGCCCGCTCCACCGCCGCCAGCGATCCGTCACTGGAGCCGTCGTCGATGATCACCAGCCGCTGCGGCAGCTGGGTCTGGGAGAACACGCTGTGGATCGCCTCTCCCACGTAGTCGGCGTGGTTGTACACGGGCAGCACCACGGCCACCCCGCTGGTCGCGCTGGTGAGCGGTGATGCGGCGCCTGCCAGCTCTGCTGGATCGCATCCAGGGGCCTCCATGCTGGATTCACAACGCAGGATCTGGGCCAGTTTGCCTGCCCAGAGCGGTGCTGAAGGCGTCATGGCAACGGCGAGGCCGTCATGCGGGGCAGGATGGCGCTGATCGATCGCTTGGAGCCGTCGCCCGTGGCCTCCCTGCCCCCTCGACAGCCGTGCTCCAGCGCTGGATACGAACTACCTGGCGGCCCTTACCACCAACCATCGCCTCCGGGCCCTGGCTCCTGAGCGGGGACGCTGCCTGAAGGCGGCGGCGGTGATCCGATCCGTTCCAGCCGGGATGGCTGGACCAACTTCTCTCCTATGGATGCCCGACCCGGCTGATCACCTGCTGCTCCTGCTGATTCGCGCATGCCGCTGGGACGTATTGCCGCCAATCCGCTGGGAGACCGACGCCATGATCCTGTTGCTCCCTCCAGGCTTCGACTGGCCCCGGCTCGTCACCACCGCCAGCCAGCGGGGCTGGCCAGGCCGGCGAGCGAGATGCTCAACTACCCCGCAGGAGGCTTCGCGATCGCGTTGCCCAGCTGGGTGCTGCCGGCCCTGCAGACAGCCGTGGCCCCAACCGCGCTCCCGGCTGGGCCGCCAGGCTCGAGGGACTGCGATGTCTGCACGGCCGCTTCCAGGCGATCCGCTGCAGCGTTCAGAGGGGCGCCAGAGCCTGGCGCAGGATGGTGGCGATCGGCCGGTCCCGCATGAGCTCGAACCCCCGACTGGCCAGGCGCTCGCACGCCTCCGCGTCCCCCACCAGCGCCCGGGCGCGCTGCACCAACTGGGAGTAGCTGGCGAAGGCCACACCACCGGCTAGGGCTTGATCCTCAATCGGATCGGCGCCGAGCTCCGACAACACCGCACAACGGTTGGCGAGCAGGTCGGCGAGGCGCACCATCTCCAGGATCCCGGCCTCGTAGTAGTGCACATTGAGAATCACCTTGGCGCGGCTGATCAGGGCATCCCGCTGCCGGCCATACAGCCCGCAGACTGCGCAGACCCGCAGACCGACGTCTCGCATCTGCCGAATAATGGTCAGACGGCGGGGGTTGAGCGAGCCAAAGAACAGCACGTCGATGTCACGCACGGCTGCGAAGCGGATGCGGGTGAGGGGCGCCGCGTAACCCAGCGGCACCACCCGGGAGACCGGCACCCCCAGGTCCGCAAGTGCCCGGGCGTTCGTGGTGCTGTAATCCCAGAGGGTGTGGCGCCGGAACAGGGCCAATAACTCCGGGCAGAACCACCTGGATGCGCTATCTACTTGTTCAAAATTATAGAGGATGGCGTCATCAGCGAGTGGCAGCGGATAGGTGGGCAGCAGGTTTGAGCCCAACACGATATGAATCCGGTTCGGCAATTGGCCAGATGTGGTCAGCACGGCGTCGTGACCCAGGTCCGTCAGACCATGAACGAGGGTCTGGGCTACCTCATGAAAAGCTGCGGTATGGCGATAGCCGAGCGGCGAAATAACCGTGACGGCATAAGACAGGGTTGGGGGCATGGGCGTGGTGCCGATCGCGCGCGGGACCCGATCAACTCCAGTGTGTTCGGACAAGTGCAGGCAGGCGAGCCCGTGAGCACATGGTCGTCGCTGTGAGGCGAAGGCTCAGCCGACTCCCAAGTCTTTCTCTAAGATGACAGCAATGTAACAAAGCGCACGTCCCCTCCATCATGCCCCAGCTGACCATCCTCTACGACGGTGCCTGCCCGCTCTGTTTGCGCGAAGTGCGCTTCCTGCGGGGCCGGGATCCCCAAGGAGATCAGCTTGCTTTTGTTGACATCGACGCGGTGGATTACATCGCTGCCGACTATGGCGGAATTGACTACCGCACGGCGATGGCACGTATCCATGCGATCACCGCTGATGGCAGCGTGTTGCGCGATGTGGAGGTGTTCGCCCATGCCTATGGCCTGGTGGGCCTGGGCTGGCTCTATGCCCCCAGCCGTTGGCCCCTGCTGGCACCCCTGGTGGCTGGCGCCTATGAGCTCTGGGCAAGGGCCAGGCTGCGTCTCACTGGCCGACCAGACCTGGAACAGCTGTGCCAGCTCCGTGCTGAGCGTTGCGACAGCGGGCGCTGCCGATCCTGACCATGGCGGATCCTGGACCAGCCCCAAGCAGGCGGCGATCAATAGAACTCCAGGACTCGCCGGGCAAGTTGAACCTCCAGCAGCAGCAGCGACACGGCCCCCATCAAGGCCAGCATCGCCAGCATGAACAGACTCGCCACCACAGGCGTGAGGTTGAACGGAATCAACGTTCCCAGAAACAACGCCACCACCACCATCGACACCATGAGAAAGGAGACGGTGGCAAAGGCAATGGCCCGTGAGGCATGGTCCATGCGCCGCCGTTGCAGCTGCAGCTGATGGTGAAGACGCCGCCGTTCAGCCCGTTCCTGATCGGGGGCCAGCCGCTTGATTTCCGCCACCCGATCGACGACACGCGCCAGGCGATTGGTCAGCACACCGAGCAGGCCACTGATCGCGGCCAGCAGAAACACCGGCGTGACCGCCAGCTGGATCGCGCGTGCCAAGCCCTCCACGGGGGAGTGGTTCGCCTGTGGTAGCGACAAGAGCGGCAGAATTGGCAGCATTACCATCATCGATTTCAGACCAGTCATCACCATCGCATCAGCCCAGTTGAATCAGGCCAGTTAAATCAGGCCAGTTGAATCAGAAACCATGTCAGTATTACGCATCTATCCCTTGCTCTCGTCCCAAGATTTGCGGCGATAGCTTGAGCTGATCAGTCATCTCTATTCAGCCATTGGTGTGATGTTTGCGCACTCCAGCATGGAGCCGTCCGTGGCTCCGGCAACATGGCAGCTGACGCTTGCCCTTTCATGACCCAGATGCACTGCCGCTATGAGGGAGGTCTGCGCACTCTGGCGGTTCATGACAGCTCCGGTAGCCAGCTGATCACCGATGCCCCACTGGACAACCAAGGCAGGGGAGAAGCCTTTTCACCCACCGATCTGGTGGCCACCGCCCTGGCCAGCTGCATCCTCACGATCCTGGGGATCGTCGCCGAGCGCCACGCCATCCAGCTGGATCCCTGTACCGCCCGGGTGGAGAAAACGATGACCGCGGGTGCCGTGCGGCGCATCGGCTTGTTGGAGGTGTGGATCAGCCTTCCGCCTGGCCTTGAACCGCAGCAGCGCCAACTTTTGGAGCGGGCTGGTGAGGGCTGCCCGGTGAAGCGCAGCCTCGAGGGGGCCGTTCCGATGATTCTTCACTGGGATTGAGAACAGTTGACCGCTGGCTCCTGCGGTATGAATGGACAATGGCCTACCCCCACATCTGAACTGGCCTTGACAGCCTGAATCAGGTTGATCAAATCCTGGACAGATCCTGGCCCAGAGCCACCAACACACACTGATCAGACCGTCTGATCAGACCATGTCGGCAATCCGACCCGATCGGGCCTGGATTCTTCAGGCGGCGGCGGGCCAGGAACGCTCCTGGGGAAACTTGGGGTTCGGGGTCAGCGTCCTGACGATGGATGGGGCTGGGCTGGGATCCGCACTGGGAGCCGGGGCCTGGGGCCTCGCACTGGTTCCCTCCCGGCGAAACAGGCCGTCCAGGTAGTGGCGCGATACGGCTCGATCCTTGCTGCCATGTTGCAACAGAAAGCCGGCCAGTGAGGCCTGGATCAGGCGGTACTGGTCCCATTGGGGGTGGGTGCGGACAAACTCGCGCATGGCGTCATAGAGGTCTTCCGGCAACTCGTTGACGACACTGACGTAAGCGGGCGCATGGTCCGGCGCCTGGCCTGCTGCATGGGGGTGGCGGGGGGATCGGCTCACGCGCTGTTGCTCCTGGTGGTCCCATAGGGCCACGTTCTGCTGCTGTCGTCAAAACGATGGGCCGCCGCCCATCCCATTGGGACCAGAACCGCGAATCCTGCTGTTGCAACGATCCTGGCCAATCGGGATCGGACTCGGCGTTGCCCGAAGCCGATCCTGGGCCACGGTCAAGGGGAGAATCATTTTTCCACAGCTTTTGGCCAGGTTGGGCCTCCGCAGAGCGGCCAGAGGCTTGGATTCTGTGGAAAACACCTGGCTTGGATGGGGACAACCTTCGGAGCTGGCGGCACGATTGGATCGCTCAGCATTGCTGATCGGTCGCAGCGGTTGGGACGAGCACTCTTGATCAGGTCGCTGTCTGGGCGCCACGGTCAGCCGACGCTGGCACTGCAGCGCCTGAAACAGCACCGCTGGCGAAGTACCCGTCAAGGTGGAAGAAGTCCAACGACTCCATTCACCCGCGCCCCGCTGTGCATCTCCGCCTTGGCTGCCAACTCGAGCTCCGCTGTGAGGTCCCTACGCCGGTGTTGGCCCTGGTCCATCCCCACACCAGCCTGCTGCCAGAGCTTCTGGCTCCTGAGCTGGTGCAGCTGCAGCCCGATCGCACAATTGAGGTGCTCAGCGATCAGGCGGGCAACCGCTGGTGCCGGCTGATGGCCCCCAGTGGGCTCACACGCTTTTCCTTTGCTACCACGATCGCCTGCTCAGACCGTACCGATCCCGTGTTGCCATCGGCTCCCCAGTGCCCGATCCAGGCGTTGCCGATCGACACCTACCGCTTTCTCAATGCCAGCAGCTACTGCGACACGGAGTCGTTGATGGCGATGGCCTGGGATACCTTCGCCGGCATCCCGCGGGGCTGGGCTCTGGTGCAGGCGATCTGCGACTGGGTGCATGGCCAGATCCGTTTTGATTACGAAGCGGTGCGCCCGCAGAAAACCGCCAGCCACACCCTTGCCGATGGCGCCGGCGTCTGCCGCGACTTCGCCCATCTGGCGATCAGCCTGTGCCGCTGCCTCAACATCCCAGCGCGCTATTGCACCGGTTATCTCGGCTACACGGGCATTCCGGTGGGGGAGGCTCCGATCGATTTTTCCGCCTGGTTCGAAGCCTTTCTGGGTGATCGCTGGTATGTCTTTGATGCCCGGCACAACATCCCCCGCTGCGGTCGGGTGTTGATTGCCCGCGGTCGGGATGCCGCCGATGTGCCTTTCCTGCGCTCCTTTGGCCAGCATCGCCTGAACAGCCTGGAGGTGATCACCGAGCAGATCAGTGCGCCGATCAGCGAACCGATCAGTGCAGCGGGTCCCTCGGTGGCGTCGGAATGCCTGGTGACCTGAGTCAGCCGGGCCTTTCGCCGGGTACGGAAGGCATTCGCAAGGACCCGATGCGGCTGCGGCTTTGGGGACTGGTGATCGAGAGTGCAAACGTAGCCGAGATAGATTTATCAGTCTCTTGATGCCTCAGTCTTGAGACTTGGCATGGTCAACTAACTGCATGCTGGTTGAGACGCTCGGATCACGGCCCGCCCGACTGATATATTGATCTTCGACAGAATGGACTGACCAACAACAAGTCGAATCGATTAAGACGACCAGCCGAAAAGCATTGGTAGCGCAAATTCAGAGGCTCAAGAAGTGATTGGCGAAGCGAGGCGATACTTACAGCATGGCAATGATCAGCATGCAAACACGTTTCAACAAACGACTATTGACTGAGCGGGCAATTAATCTCATTTCCAGGATCCTGGTGTGGGACCAGGCCAGGGTCGAATTCGTACATTCACCCAGACCACCATACTGTTCAAGTTATGATCGCTTGGTGCTAGAATCATGAACAACCAGTTTCAGGAATGACGAGGATCGTCGCAATCCTGTTCATAGGTCAGATCCAGCAGGGACCGTTGGGAGTCCATCCACATTTCGACCAGTTGCTCGCTGGAAACGCCGCTTTTCTGCGCTTCTTTCAGCCGCTGACAGGATTGAGCACGAATAGCAATGCGCCGCCAACCTTCAAGCCGAAGATCGTGAATGAGAAGATCTATGCAAGGATAACTTCTCAGCACTTCGTCGGCGGACTCTAGATCCTGAAGACTTTCCAGGCAGCGAATTGCTAAAGCTGTTCTCTCGCAAGAATACTCCATGAAACTTAAAATTGGGGCACAAGTGCCCTGAGGAGCATATTCTTATCTTAGCGTTGATGACTGGAACACTGTGGCGACAGATCTCGAAGTCTTTATTAAGAGTCCGATTCCTGGTCGATGGAGATGCGCGCCAGGTCTGCGACCAACAGCACAAGGGATGCATTGGCCCGATAGGAATCGGCGCGACCGCCGGCGCTGGCCGAGGCGCGGACCAGCAGATTCAACTCACACAGCAACTGCAGTTGGCGACAGATATGGGGCTGGGTCATCCGCAACAGCAACACCAGCTCTTTGACAGTCAAGGAGCGACTGATCGTCAAGCCGAGGATGCGCAGGCGGGTTGGCGTACTCAGCCCACCGATCAGCCTTGAAATTGGCTCGGCCCGGGACACCAGGAGTTCAGCGACAGCAGGTTCCACGGACCTTGGATGATTCTTAAGACAATCAGAACATCACCCCAGCCCTTCCCGCCATGGGTATTTGTCCCCATTCCGCCACAAAGAAGACCAGAAGGTCCAGAAGGAGCAGTGCCGCCAACAAATCGGCACTCGAATTGGTCAATACTGGCCGATAAAAACATGTAGTAACAGGACAATGAATCACTTCAATGACTATTCAGTCAGGGAGTATTCAATCACTGTGATTCTTCCAGCCTCCGTCCCAACTGGCGACCATCCCATGTTTGATCACGGTTCATGCCTGGACTCCATGGCCTGGATTTGCCTCCCGCAGCCGGCTCAAAACGCCGCAGGCCAGTCGTGATGTTGGCGGGCAGGGGACGGAGCCAGGCCAGCGTCTGGCGACCGGCTGGCAGCACCGGTATGGGGCTGGGCCCAGCCCAGCCCCCGGAGCGCTGGGGAGGGATCGCATAAACGATTTCAATCACGCTGCCCGGTTGCAACAGCAGGCCCAGCGGCTGGCGTCGGA
>CAMBZX010000055.1 GCA_945872185.1 Synechococcus sp. UW140
CCCCTTCCCCAGATTGCCCGTCACCAACACCCCGCTGATCGCCAGCAGCATCACGCTCAGACAGAAGAAGGCCAACGAAGGTCCGTCGACGATCGGCAGCGACAACATCGCCTTGAAGGCGGAGACGATCAGCGCCACCACCAGCACCTTCACCAGCTTTTCCTTGAGCTGATCGAGATCGCGGATGTCGAGTAATCCTTCGCCGGCCTTATCGTCGTCGCGGGCAGCATCGATCGGCGAGATCAACAGTTCATAGACGCCATAGCCAAAGATAAGCAGGGCGATGCCGATCAGATAGAGATCAATGCCGGTGACCACACTACCCAGTAGCTTGGCCAAATAAGTCTTATCAGGATTGTCGACATTGGCAAGGCCAAAGAGCGCTTTGATGATTTCCAGGGTTCCGAGCACAAAGGTGATGCCCGTGCTGGCCAGGCTCATGATCACCGGCAGGATGGCGATCAGGCGCATGCGCCACAGCACCTTTTCAAAGCGATGTTCGAAGCGCTTGAGACGCCGCTTCCAGGAAGGCTTGTCGATTTGCATGCCACTCAGCACAGTCGTCCCACCCTAAGTTGCGTTGATCTGTATCTGGTCTATCCGGGCCACCTGCCGTTGATCGCATCCTCGTTGCCGACAACCGTGGCCCTGTGGATCCAGCCTCGGGCCAGCCGGGATGAGGTGGTGGGCGAGCGGGATGGGGCGATCGCCATCCGCCTTCAGGCGCCACCGGTGGATGGCGCTGCCAACGCCGCCTTGGTGCGGTTCATCGCCGCCCGTCTGGGGATGGCGCCTCGGGATGTGCAGCTGGTGCGGGGGCTGAGCGGCCGGCGCAAGTGGGTGACGGTGGCAGGCCTGGAGGCCGCGGTGGTGCGGCAACGGTTGCTGTGCGTCTGAGGGCTCACTGGCCCTGGAGTCGCTCGAGCGCGCCCACCGTCAGGTCGTCGGGATCGGTCTGCAGATAGAGGTAGCCGCCGCCATCGGCCAGCACCACCGCCCGGTAGTGGTAGGCGGTGCCGAGGGCATCCACTTGGTTCACGGTGGCCAGGCAGTCGGGGCTGATGCTGATGCTGCCCTTGTACAGGGCTTCGATGATCGAGGGACCGTCGCTGGTGACGGCGATGCCGTTCACCTGACCCTGCTGCCATTGCTCATGCTGCACCACGGCATTTGGCTGCCAGTTGGCGCCCTTGCGGCTGTGGCCGGTCTGCATGCTCACCACGACACCATCGAGCAGGGCGGCATCGCAGCGGCGGTTGGGCTGGTTGAACCAGCGGGACACCAGCTGCACATCAGGCAGGATGCCGAGCGAGAAGCGGGGATGGCCGGCCCGATCGAGCACCGCCTGGCTGGGGCTGGTGGCACTGCCGTAGCTGCGGCTGATCGCCACGCGGCATTCGGAGATGGCGCGATAACTGCCGCTGTAGGCGCTTTCGGCGTAACGACTGCCGCGCCGTTCCAGGCGCACGCCCCGCAGGCTGCCGTCCGGGTTCCAGGTTTCCTGCAGGATTCCGGCCACCGGTTCGCCCTTGGCGAAGCCCTGGCCCATCACCACATAGCGGCCCGGTTGGGGGTCGGCGCAGTCGAGGTCTGCGGCTTGCCTCGGGCCGCCGGCCTGGGCGGCGATCGGGCCGGCCAGGCCGGCGGCGGTGATCATCCCGAGCAGCAGGGCGCTGGTCAGCAGGGAACGCTGGGGCATGGGGCAGAGGTCAGGCCTTGGCTGGTTATAGCCAGGGGCCTGCGGCCGCACCTATGGCGCTGCGGGCGGCGGCGCCTCAGAGCTTCTTCAGCCGGCTACCCAGCAGAAAGACCACCGCCATCGCCAGGTAGCCGAGGGCCCAGGGGCTGCCGCTGCCCCAGCCCGGATCGAGCACGGTGTCGGCGGCGGTGAAACGCCAGGCGTGCAGCAAGCCCACCCAGGAGAGCACCGACGCCACCAGGGCACAGAGGGCGGCGGCGCGGAAGCGCTGCTCGATCACGTAGACGAGCATGCCGGCCAACAGCATCGCCGCCACGATCTGGCCCTGCTCGAGGGCAAAGGCCCCCGCTGCCCAGACATCGGCCTGCTGCAACGGCAGCAGCAGGGCAGCGCTGAACGGCTGGCTCTCGGTGCCGGCACCACCGGCGCGCAGCCCCGCCTTGAGCAACAGCGAGCCCCAGCCGGCCAGGCCCGGCAGCAGCCCCAGGGCGACGGCCGCCGCATGGCGGGGTGGGGTGGCCTGGAAGGCCTGGGCCGCCATGATCAGGGCGATGTAGAGCACGATCGCCATGCCGGCCTCGATCGGCACCAGCTGGCCGATCAAGCCGAACAGCCCCAGCAGGCAGCCCAGGCCCATCACCAGGCCATTAAGCCAGGAGTAGCCGATGCGGGCGCCCATGCCCTTCCAGCCGGGATGGCCGATGTAGATGGTGGTGGGGAAACAGGAGCCCAGCACGGCGGCCACCAAGGTGCCGAGGCCATTGATCACCAGGGAGCTGGGCACCGGGTAGTCGTCACCGGCGGCGGTGGCACTTTCGATGTTCTGCAGCGAGCCGAGCACGTTGAACAGCCCCATCGGAATCGTCACCCCCAGCCAGGGCAGCAGCTGCTCACGGCCGGCCCAGAGGGCACCGATCTGCAGGCTGGGCAGCCGCAGACCCACCTGGTTGGCGTTGGCCTGCCAGGTGGCGCTATCCACCTGCAGCAGGCCGGTGGCCCAGGCGAGCAGCACTCCCACCAGTACCGCCAGCAGGCCTCCCGGCAGGGGCAGTTTCACCGACCCGAAATAGGCCAGCAGGATCACCGCCAGCACCGCCAGCCCCACCACCGGCACCGCATAGGTGCGCAGCAGGAAGCCCAGGCCGATGTAACCCAGGGCGATGCCGGCCAGGGTGGAGAGCAGGGCGGCCCGCGGCAGCCAGCGCCGCAGCACATCCACACAGAAGCCACCGGCCGCTTCGATCAGCCCCGAACCCAGACAGGCCAGCAGCCCCGCCTGCCAGGAGAGGGTCACCGCCGCCTCGGCGCTGAGACCCTGGCCGAGGGCCGAGAGCTTCACCGGCAGCATCACCAGAAACACATAGGCGAACAGGCTCACGGTGTTGATGCCGTAGGGCAGGGCCGTGCGGTCGTCGCGACCTTCGGCTTTCCCCAGCCGGTGCGCCTGGATGGCGTAGGCGATGTTGCCCACCACCAGGCTCAGGCCTGTGGCCGGCAGGATCACGCCGAAGATCAGCTGGTCGGGGTAGCCGAGCACGCCACGACAGAGCGAGACGATCAGCAGGATCTGGATCAGGTTGTCTAGTCCGAGGCCGAGGAAGCCGTCGAGATCGCCCCGCACCCACCAGCGGGGACCGCCGCTGCCTGCCTGGGGGGAGAGGTTGGGGAACGGTCCGGTGGGCACGGTGCTGGGCATGGCAAGCCTGGGCTCCGCCGCAGGTTACGGCTGTGTCTTCGACCCGCGATCGCCCGTGGTCCCGGCTGTCAGGCTGGGATCGCCAGAAATCCCGACATGACCGCTGCGACCAAAGCTGCAACGCCCGCCAGCCCTCCCACGCTCAACCGCTGTCTGGGCCCGGTGGCGGTCACGGCCCAGGCGGTGGCCACCGTTGGGCTCACGCTCACCGCGGTGATCAACATCCCCGAGGCGGCCCGCAGCGCCGGCCATGCCACCTGGATCTGCTACGCCATTGCCCTGGTGGCGATCCTGCTGGTGGCCGAAACCCTGGTGCTGTTCCGGCGTGAGCCCGGCAGTGCCAGCGGCATCGCCGGCTATGTGGAGGTGGGGCTGGGAGCGGCAGTCGGTGCCGTGGCCGCCTGGGCCCTGTTGCTGGGTTACGGCGGCACGATGCTGGCCTGCCTGGTCTTTTTCGGCTCCTACATCAACCATCTGCTCAGCCTGCTGGGCGGCCAGCCGCTGCCCCTGATCGGCTACCTGGTCGGTGGGCTGGGCTGCCTGCTGCTGGCCCGGCGCGATGTGCGCTTCTCCACCCACACCATGCTCACCACCGAGTCGATCTCCGTGGTGATCGTGCTGGTGCTTTGTGGGCTGGTGTTGCAGCACGGTGGCGCCCCTGCCGATCTGGCCGCCCTCAATCCGGTCGGTGATACCGCCCTGCAGGTCCGCTCCGGCCTGATGGTGGCCGTGCTCAGTTTCATCGGCTTCGAGAGTGCCGCCACCCTCGGCGAGGAATCGCTGCACCCGGAGCGGGCGGTGCCGCGGGCGATCCGGCTCAGCGTGCTGATTGCCGGCGTGCTGTTTCTGTTCTGGGCGGTGGTGCTTACCGAGGGCCTGGCCTGGTTGCCGGCCGCCGAGCGCAGCACTCTCGATCCAATTGCCCTGCTCGCCGATCGCCTCGGCCAGCCCGGGGCGGGGGAGTGGATCCGCGCCGGCGCCTTCCTCTGCCTGTTCGGCAGCACCCTCGGCAGCCTCAATGCCCTCGGCCGCGTCGCCTTCGACCTGGCGGAAGGCGGCGTGCTGCCCCGCGCCCTCGCCCAGGTGCATCCCCGCTTCCGCACCCCGGCCAACGCCCTGGTGGCCGCCACCCTGCCGCTGCTCGCCATCGGCGCTGGGCTGGAGCTCAGGGGGTTCACCGTGAGCCAGCTGTTTGATCAGCTGGGGGGCTTCGCGGTGCTGGCCTTCCTGCTGGTGTACGGCCTGGTGGCGGTGGCGGCCCTCACCAGCTCGCTGCCGGGCATTTCGCAAATGCGGCGCCAGTTGGTGGGCGGCGCCAGCCTGGCGGCGGTGGCGGCCGTGGGCCTGGGCTTTCTGTGGAGTGTGGTGGGCCACCAGAACACGATGTTGCTGATCTTTGGGCTGCTGCTGTTGCTGGGGCTGGCCCTGGTGGCCAGGGCCCGGCCGTCGCTGGCGTCCTGAGGCCGGAAGATACTGGCTTCGTGCGTTCGGGCTGCAGGGCTGGGGCTGGTTTCGACTAGGAACTCGCAGCGTTCGGCCTTGCGCCTGGCTCAGGTGCAGCACTGCCTGCGGCGGCGATCAGGATGGCCGCGGTCGCCGGCGCCAGCCGATCCGGGAACAGCACGCCGTCGAGATGGTCGCACTCGTGTTGCACCACCCGGGCGTGGAAGCCCTCCACTTTGCGCTCGATCCAGGCACCGGTCGGCGTGAGGGCGCGGTATTGGAGGCGCCGGGGTCGGGGCACCTCCGCCCGCAGTCCCGGCACGCTCAGGCAGCCCTCCCAGCCGCACTCGAGCTCATCGCCCAGGGGCATGAGCTCGGGGTTGATCAGAATCGTTTCCGGGATCGGCCCTGCTTCCGGATAGCGGGGATTGCGGCTGATGCCGAAAATCACCAGCCGCAGCGGCACGCCGATCTGGGGGGCGGCCAGGCCGGCGCCATCGGTGGCGGCCATGGTGTCGCGTAGATCGCCGATCAGCTCCGTCAGCTTCTGGCTGCCGATCAGGCTCCTGGGTACCGCCTGACTGGGTTGCCGCAGCCGCGGATCACCGATCTGGAGCACGGAGCGAATGGCCATGGATCTGGAGGGGCGCAGGATCAGCGGCGCTGCCGCCAGTCTCCGCCACCGGCGTCGAGGCTGGCGGCAGCGCTGTTGCCGGGGGGTGAGCCGATACCGTTGCAAGACTGCGGCCTTTCCCGATGGAGCTGATGCTCCGCCTGATCCCCCTCGCCTCCCTGGGCGGTGACGTTTTCAATCTCGAGCTACTGAGCACCGAGGCGCTGGGCGAGTTGCTGCAGACCTGGGGCTACGGCGTGATCTTTGGGGCGATGCTGCTCGAAAACGCCGGTTTACCGCTGCCCGGCGAAACCGTCACCCTGTTGGGGGGCTATGCCGCCGGCAGCGGCCAGCTCAATGTGCTGGGGGTGATGGCGGCGGCGGCCACGGGCGCGATCCTGGGCGACAACATCGGCTACTGGGTGGGCCGGCGCGCCGGCTGGGGCCTGATTCTGCGGGTGGGTGGCCTGCTGCGTCAGTCGCCGGAGCAGCTGGATCGGCTGCGCGAGCAGTTCCTGCGCCATTCCGGCAAGTCGGTGCTGCTCGGCCGTTTTGTGGCGGTGCTGCGGGTGGTGGCCGGCCCGATGGCGGGGGCGGTGGGCATGCCCTATCCCCGTTTCCTGATCTGCAATGCCACCGGCGCCGTGCTCTGGGCCAGCACGATGGTGGGCCTCGCCTGGCTGGGGGGGCGCTGGATCCCCTTCGAGCAGATGATGCGTGGGGTGGTGCAGTTCGGGATCGGGGCGTTGCTGCTGATTGCGGTCACCCTGCTGATCCCCCGCCTGCTGTCGCGGCTGGAACGGCGCCAGCTGGAGCACCAGGACGACGAACCCTGAAGATTGAGGCTGCGCCAAGGTTCTTGCGGCGTCAAGCCGTTCGTGCGCCTCGATGCCGGCCCTGGGAGCGCCAGGGGGGATCATGGGGCCAACTGCGGCCGCCCAAGCGATTGCCCTGATGCGCTATCTCCGCTATCTCACCTTCCCGCTGGCGGCCTGTGCCGCCGGTCTGCTGATCGTGCTGGGGCTGCAGGGCCCGATGGCGGCCTGGCTCACCCTGGTGCTGCTGGCCCTGGAGGTGTCGCTGTCGTTCGACAACGCTGTGGTCAATGCCCGCGTGCTTGACAAGCTCAGCCCCGGCCAGCAGCGCTTTTTTCTCACCTGGGGGCTGGTGATTCCGGTGTTCGGCGTGCGCTTTCTCGGTCCGCTGCTGATGGTGGCCCTGGCCGGTGGGGTGGGGATCGGCCAGGCCCTTGAGGCCGCCCTACATCACCCCGATCTTTACCGCGAACTGCTGGAGAGAGCGGAACCGCGCATCCTCGCCTTCGGCGGCATGTTTCTGCTGCTGGTGTTTCTGCGCTACTTCTTCGATGAGGCCAAAACGCTGCACTGGTTCAAGCCCCTGGAACGGCGGCTCAGCCAGGCCGGCCGCATCGAGGCGCTGGAGATTGCCCTCGCCCTGATTCTGCTGCTGCTGCTGGATATGGTGCTGCCCGGCGAGCTGCGTGGCGACGTGATGATCGCCGGTGTGCTCGGCCTGGTGCTGCAGCTGCTGAGCACCTCCCTTGCAGAGGCCTTCGGCGATGAGGAGCAGGCCGGTGCCCGCCTGGCTGCCGGTGGCGGGATTGCCAGCCTGATGTACCTGGAGCTGCTCGATGCCTCCTTCAGTCTCGACGGCACCATCGGCGCCTTCGCGATCACCTCGAACCTGGGTCTGATCCTCACGGGCCTGGGCCTGGGCGCCCTGTTCATCCGCTCGCTGACGCTGATGCTCAGCCGCGAGCGGGCCCTGGATCAGCTCGTCTACCTGGAACATGGCGCCCATTACGCCATCGGTGCCCTGGGATTGGTGATGTTGGGCAGCATTTATCTCCATGAACATCATGGCGACGTGCCCGAATGGATGACGGGCACGATCGGCATCGTGCTGCTGCTGTTGTCCTTCTGGGACTCGATGCGCCATCGGCGCCGTTTCGGCAACCAGGCCTGAGCACCGGCTTCCAGCCCGCCCGTCGCCGCCAGCACCAGGCGGCGGCCTTCAGAGATAGAAGCCAACCGTGGTCACCACCCGGGTGCCCTGGGCCCGCAGGGCATTGCGCAGCACGATCGTCGACTGGTTGTGCAGCAGGTTTTCCCAGCGGCGCCGGGTCACGAACACCGGCAGCACGATCACGCAGAAGTGGTTGCGATCCTTGCGATGGTCGCCCTCGAACTGCTTGACGAACTGCACCACCGGATCCACCAGGGAGCGGTAAGGCGAATCGAGCACCACCAGCTTCACCTCCGGCACCTGGCGTTGCCACTGCTCGATGAACTTCTGGGTGCGGCCGCTACCGAGGTCCACATGCACGGCCACCAGATCGCTGGCGATGCTGCGGGCGAAGCGGATCGCCTCAAACGTGCCCCGGTGCAGCTGGCCCACCAGCACCACCGTGGGGCTACCGGAACCCGCCGGGGGTGGGCCCGGCAGTTTCAGCAGTTTGTCCGAGGCCATCCGCAGCCGCCGGGCCACGGCGTCGTAGTGGGTGCGGATGCGCATGAACAGGCTCACCAGCAGTGGAATGGCGAGCATCACCAGCCAGGCCCCGTGGGTGAATTTGCTGAGCAGCAACACCAGGCCCACCAGGGCCGTGATCAGGGCACCCAGCCCATTGAGCAGGGCCTTGCCCAGCCAGCCGCGCCCCTTCTCCTTCCACCAGTGCATCACCATCCCGGACTGGGACATGGTGAAGCTGATGAACACCCCCACGGCATAGAGCGGGATCAACCGGCTCACACTGCCTTGAAACAGGATCAACAGCAGGCCAGCGAAGCCGCTGAGGGCGAAGATGCCGTTGCTGAACACCAGGCGATCGCCGAGGGAGGCGAGCTGGCGGGGCAGGTAACCGTCCTGGGCGAGAAAGGCCGCCAGGCGCGGGAAGTCGGCGTAGGCGGTGTTGGCCGCCAGTAGCAGGATCAGCAGGGTGGCCAGCTGCAGCACCGCCAGCAGCGGGCCATTGCCGAAGATCCGTTCGCCCAGCTGATAGAGCAGGGTGGGGCCGTTCTCGATCGACACCACACCGCTCTGGTGGGCGAGGGCGCTGATGCCGCTGAACATCACCGCCAGCATCACCACCATCACCGCCAGCACCCGCCGGGCGTTGCGCCACTCCACCGGGCGGAAAGCGGTGACGCTGTCGCTGATTGCCTCGATGCCGGTGAGGGCAGCGCAGCCGGAGCTGAAGGCCCGCATCAGCAGCAGCGGCCCGAACGTCGTCAAGCCCCCTTCGTGGGCTTGCTCCAGCAGGCGCTGCTGCGCGTCCAGGGGCGTGGTGGGCAGCTGCCCCAGGCTTGCCTTGATCGCCCCGGCCACCAGCAGGGTGACGATCAGCACCATGAACAGATAGGTGGGCAGGCTCAGCAGGCGGGCGCTGGAGCTCACGCCCCGCAGGTTGGCCACCATCACCAGCACCACCCCCAGCAGGCAGAGCAGCACCCGTTCGGCTTCGAGGGCCGGGAAATAGGAGGTGAGGGCGGCGATGCCCGCCGCCACGCTCACCGCCACGGTGAGCACGTAGTCGATCGACAGCGAGGCCCCCGCCACCAGGCCCGCCATGGAGCCGAGGT
The DNA here is from genome assembly GCA_945872185.1 of Synechococcus sp. UW140. Taxonomy (GTDB): domain Bacteria; phylum Cyanobacteriota; class Cyanobacteriia; order PCC-6307; family Cyanobiaceae; genus Cyanobium. The sequence goes on from CAMBZX010000055.1 coordinate 9,054, forward strand.
TCTCCTTCGACACCCGGTAGGAGCCCCCGCCCTGGGGATAGGCCTTGATCGTCTGCCGGTAGCTGGTGGCGACGATCAGCATCAGCCCCACGATCAGGGCCGTGATCGGTAGGGTCTGGTTGAGGGCGGCGGCGCCGGCCATGCCCAGCATCAGCACGATTTCCTGGGTGGCATAGGCCACCGAAGAGAGGGCGTCGGAGCTCAGGATCGCCAGCGCCTCGGCGTTGCTGTAGCGCTCCTCGTGGTGGGCGCTGGTGGGCAGGGGCTGGCCGATGACCGTACGGCGGAAACTCTCGAGGCCGTTCAGGGGCGGCATGCGGGAGGGGGACGGTCGGGATGGATAACGCTAGGCCGCCCGGCGCCTTTCGCTAGCTTCGCGCCCGCCGGGGGCCGGTTGGGAGCTCCCGACTGAGCGAGGCCCTGGTTCGAGGTGCTTGATGGCCGCTCCCTCCCTGCTCAGCACCCTGCTGATCCTGCTGCTTGGCTTGGTGGTCGCCAGGCTCAGCGCCGGTGGTCTGGCTCGCTGGGCGGTGCCGGCGATCGTGCTGGAGCTGGCGATGGGAGTTGTGCTCGGCAACACTGTGTTGCCGTTTGCGGCCGTGGCCCCCCTCAGTGGCCTGACCGAACTAGGGGTGCTCACCCTGTTCTTCCAGGTGGGCCTGGAGGTGCGCGGCGACCGGCTGCTGGCCCAGCGGGCGCCGCTGACGCGGCTGGTGGCCCTCAGTTTTCTGGCTCCCCTGCTGGCCTTCTGGCCGCTGCAGAACTGGTTCGGCCTCTCCACACCCACCACGCTGCTGTTCCTGGCGGTGCTCTGCGCCACCGGTACCGGCGTCACCCTGCGGCTGCTGGCCCAGCGGCAGGCCCTGCAGACCCCTTCAGGGCGGCTGCTGGTGGCGGTGTCGGTGCTGGATGATCTGCCGGCCGTTGGCCTGCTGGCGATCGCCGCCGCCCTGGGGGGCCGCGCCATCGGCGGTTCCGGCCTGGGCCTGGTCGGCCCGCTGCTGGGGGTCGCGCTGGCAGGCCTGAGCCTGGCTCTGGTGGATCGCTGGGGGCGATGGGGGGGGCAGGCGCCCCGCGGACCGCTCGGCATCCTGCTCCTGCTGATCGCCTCGGCCTGGCTGGGGGAGCTGCTGGGGCTCACCAGTCTGCTCGGCGCCCTCTGGGGTGGGGTGCTGCTGGCTCGGCTGTCGCCGCTGTCACCGCTGGCGCCGTTGTCGCCGCTGGCGCAGGACGGCCGCTCGGTGTTGAGCGCCCTGGCCGAGGTGTTTCTGCCTCTCTATTTCATCAGCGTGGGCATGCGCATTGAGCTCGCCACCCTGCTGCGGCCGGCCTCCTGGTGGTTGGCCCTGGTGTTGATCGCCCTGGCCCTGCTCAGCAAGCTCGTCTGTGGCCTCGGCATTTCAGCCGCGGATCGCCGCAACGGCATCGATCGCTGGCTGGTGGTGGGGGGCCTGCTGCCCCGCGGCCTGCCGGGGCTGGTGTTTGCCACCACCGCCCTGTCGGCGGGACTGATCACGGCTCTGCAGTTTTCTTCCCTGGTGTTGATGGTCATGGTCACCACCGTGCTGGGTCTGCTGCTGCTGGAGCGACGGCTGCGCCGGCTCGGGCTGGCTCAGATCAGCACCTCCTCGCGCGGATAGCCAACCCGCGAGCGGGGTCTCCGGCTGTAAAGCGCCGAGAGCAGCAGGATCACGCCGAGCCGGCCCGTGAACATGCCCACGATCAGCACCAGCTGGCCCCAGCGGTTGAGGTTGGCGGTCACGCCCACATCGAGTCCGACGGTGGCGAAGGCCGACATGCAGGTGAACAGCTTCTCAATAAAGGTGAAGGCCGGGGCCTGGGCGGCGCCGCCGGCGGTGGGCCCCAGGCCCAGCAGCAGGGTCAGCAGCAGTACGAACAGGCCCGAGGCCAGGGTCACCCCCACCGCCTTCAGCACCAGCTCACCGGGAATCTGGCGGCGTCGGATCACCACATCGGAGCGTCCCTCCAGGGTGGAGGCAGTGGCACCCATCAGGATCGCGAAGGTGGTGGTCTTGATGCCGCCGCCGGTGCCGCCGGGGCTGGCGCCGATGAACATCAGCCCAATCATCAGCAGCAACCCCGCATCAGAGAGGGTGCTGATCGAGAGCGGCACGGTGTTGAAGCCGGCAGTGCGGGTGGTGATCGATTGAAACAGGGTCACCTGCAGTTTCTCCCAGAGATTCAGCGAGGCCACGACGCCATCGGGAGCGAACTGCTCGGTGAACAGCAGCCCCAGGGCGCCGAGGGCGATCAGGATTGCGGTGCTGCGCAGCACCAGCCGGGTGTGCAGGCTCAGATGGCGTAGACCGCCCAGCTGGCGCCGGCGGCTCCAGAGTTCGTTGGTGACCCGCCAGCCGATGCCGCCGATCACGATCAGGCTGCCGATCACGCCGTTGACGACGGCATTGCCCTTGTACTGGACGAGGTTGTCGCTCCAGAGGCCGAAACCGGCGTTGTTGTAGGCGCTGATGCAGTGAAACAGGGAAGCCCAGAGCCGCTGGCCGGGATCGCGGATGTCGTTGAAGCCGAAGCAGAACAGGATCACCGTGCCCGTGAGCATCACCCAGCTGGCCGTGCGCAGGATCGAGTGAAAGGTGGGGCCGATGCCCCCCACGCCGAACTCATCGAGGGAGCGGCCCTTGTCAAGCCGTTGGCGCAGGCCGGAGCGGCCCTGCACGAAACCCTGCAGGAAGGTGGTGATCGCCATCAGGCCGAGGCCGCCGGTGAGGATCAGGCCCGCCAGCACCCCCTGGCCCAGGGGGGTCAGTTCGGCACCGATATCGACGATCGAGAGGCCCGTGACCGTGATCGCCGAGGTGACCGTGAACAGGGCCTCCCATAGCCCCACCGAGTCCTGGGAGCAGAGCGGACTGGCCAGTACCAGGGTGCCGCTGGCGATCACCAGCAGTCCCGTTACCACGGTGAACTGGGGTACGGTGAGCTGCTTGTGCCACTGCCACCTGCGCCACTCCCGCAAATGGCCCAGAGGGATGGTCGGGCCGGAGGGCGGTGAGGCCCGGTGCTTAGCCATCAATCACCCACTTTGAGGGTTCAGACCATAGGGTTGCGCCGACTTCGTTGTACAGAGCGGTGAGCGCCTCCCATCATGCTTCTGCCTGGCATGCCTCCACCCCCCAGGAGTGCCTGGGCGGACTGGAGAGCAGCCTTGAGGGCCTGAGCACCGCCAGTTCGGCGCAGCGCCTGGCCGAGGTAGGGCTCAACCGCCTGGAGCTCAAGGCTGGGCGCAGCAAGCTGCGGATCCTGTGGGATCAATTCAGCAACGTGATGTTGGTCATGTTGCTGGCCGTGGCGGCCGTCTCGGCGGGGGTGGCCTGGGTGGAGCAGAAGTTCCCCAAGGATGCGATCGCCATTGTCCTGATCGTCGGACTCAACGGCCTGCTCGGCTATCTGCAGGAAAGCAAGGCTCAGCAGGCCCTGCTGGCCCTGCGCCAGATGGCCCAACCCCTCGTGACCCTGCGCCGCGATGGCGAGTGGCAGCGGCTTTCCAGCGAGCAGCTGGTGCCCGGTGATGTGATTCGCCTCGAGGCCGGCGATCGCGTGCCGGCCGATGCCCGCCTGCTGGAAGTGGCGGAACTGGGTGTGCGCGAGGCGGCCCTCACCGGCGAGGCCGAGGCCGTTTATAAGCAGGCCCATCTGGTGCTCGAGGCCGGCACCCCGGTGCTGGAGCGTCAGAACAGTGTGTTTCAGGGCACCGAGGTGGTGCGAGGTCGGGGCACGGCCGTGGTCACCGCCACTGGTATGGCCACCGAACTCGGCCAGATCGCCGAGCTGATCAACACCGCTGGCGGCGAGGAAACCCCCCTGCAGCAGCGCCTGGATGGCCTGGCCAAGGTGCTGGTGGGCTCCTCGCTGGCGCTGGTGGCGGTGGTGGTGGTGATCGGCGCCCTGATGGGCCAGGAGCTGCTCAACCTGCTGGAGGTGGCGCTGTCGATGGCGGTGGCGATCGTGCCCGAGGGTTTGCCGGCGGTGATCACCGTCACCCTGGCGATCGGCACCCAGCGCATGGTGCAGCGCGCCGCTCTGATCCGCCGCCTGCCGGCGGTGGAAGCCCTGGGTTCGGTCACCGTGATCTGCTCGGATAAGACCGGCACCCTCACCCAGAACCGCCAGGTGGTGCAGGAGTTACGCAGTGGCACCGCCGCCATCGCCGTCAGCGGCCATGGCTACGACCCCAGGGGCAAGTTCAGCGAGCGCAGCCTGGCCGCACCGGCCGGCGCCCGTGCCGGCGTGGCCGCCGGCGCCCAGCAGCTGCTGCTGCAGGCCGGCGTGCTCTGCAGTGATGCCGAACTCAAGCGCGAGAGCGACGGCCGTTGGGATGTGCTCGGGGATCCTACCGAGGGCGCCCTGGTGGTGGTCGCCGCCAAGGCCGAGATCGATGCCTTTGCCCTGCGCAGCCACAACGACCGTCTGGCCGAAATTCCCTTCAGTTCCGAACGCCAGCTGATGGCGGTCTGGGTGGGCGATCCCAGCGGCAGCCTCCAGGCGCCGCTCGGCGCCGCCGCCGAGGGGTCCCACACGCTGATGATCAGCAAAGGGGCTCCGGAAGTGATCCTGTCGCTCTGCAATCGCTGGCTCGATGGCGGCGGCATGGCCCCCCTGGAGGAAAGCGAGCGCTCCTGGTGGCTGGAGCAGGCGCGGGAGCTGGCGGCTGCCGGCCTGCGGGTGCTGGCCTTCGCCTGCGCGCCCCATCACCCCAGCCCAGACCATGGCCTTGAGGGGTTGGTACTGCTGGGGTTGATGGCCCAGCTCGATCCGGCCCGGCCGGAGGTGCCCGAGGCCGTGGCCCGCTGCCGCCGCGCCGGCATCCGGCCGGTGATGATCACCGGCGACCATCCGCTCACGGCCCGCGCCATCGGCGCCGGTATCGGCCTGGTGGAAGCGGGTAGCGAGGTGGTACTGGGCCGCGAGCTCGAGCAGCTCGATGACGCCGCCCTGCAGGAGCTGGTGGGTCACTGCAGCATCTATGCGCGGGTGCCACCCGAGCAGAAGCTGCGCATCGTCAAGGCCCTGCAGGGGCGCCGCGAGGTCGTCGCCATGACCGGCGATGGCGTCAACGATGCCCCCGCCCTCAAGCAGGCCCATATCGGGGTGGCCATGGGCATCACCGGCACCGAGGTGAGCAAGGAGGCCGCCGACATGGTGCTGCTCGATGACAACTTCGCCACGATCGTCAATGCCGTCGAGCAGGGGCGGTTGGTGTATGCCAACATCCGCCGCTTCGTGAAGTACATCCTCGGCAGCAATGTGGGCGAACTGGTGACGATCGCCGCAGCACCGCTGGTGGGGCTGGTGGGGGTGCCGCTGTCGCCGTTGCAGATCCTCTGGATGAACCTGGTCACCGATGGGGTGCCGGCCCTGGCCCTGGCCCTGGAGCCCGGCGAAGCGGGCCTGATGGATCGGCCGCCGGCGGCTCCGGGGGAGTCGATCTTTGCCCGCGGCATCGGCAGCTACATCCTGCGGATCGGTGTTGTCTTCGGCCTGATCACCATTGGCCTGATGGTCTGGGCCTACCGCACCTATGGCAATGCGGGCCCCTGGAAAACGATGGTGTTCACCACCCTCTGCCTGGCCCAGATGGGCCACGCCCTCTCGGCCCGCAGTGATCGGCCGCTGGTGCAGGTGAAGCCCTTCTCCAATCCCTGGCTGATCTGGGCCGTGCTGCTCACCACCGCCCTGCAGCTGGCCCTGCTCTATGTGCCGTCCCTGGCCCGCTTCTTCGGCACCGAGCCGTTGGCCGCCCACGATCTGCTGATCTGCGTGGGGGTGAGCTTGCTGTTCTTTTTCTACCTGGAGCTGGAGAAGGTGGTGCGCCTCTGGCGTCGTCGCCGCCACGCCGACGCCTGAGCCGGATACCGATCACCTGGCTAAAAATCCCCGCTCCCGGTGCATCCGTTCGGCCGGGAGATTGCCATTGCTGGTTCTCTCTCTGAGCTGGGTCAGAGAGAAAGCCATCAGAGCTACGGCCGCCAGCGCCAGCATGAACAGCGATCCGTGCCGCTGCCGCTGGCGTCGCTCGGGGTCTCTGGCCTCGGCGACGGGATGACCGCAATCGCTGCAGATCAGCATCGGTTTCTTGCGCCCCACCTTGGTGAGCATCCGACCGCCGCACTTGGCACAGCCCATCAGGATCCCCACAGGTGGCACCAGTTTTGCAGCCACCTGATGCCCACTTTTGGCAGCAACGAGCACCATTTTGGGCATCAGGCTGCAACCTCGTGGGCGGTTACAAGGCCGCCGCAGCCTGAATCCATAAGCCGATCTTGGCGACCCCATAGGAGATCTCTGCCCTGCGGCACACCCAATGGGGCGATTCCTTCCTTAGTTTTCGCGGCCAAGGCGCTTTCGCGCCATCCCTGCCGCCCATGACCCTGCTTTTTGCCCAGTCGGCCTGGCTGGTGCCGCTTTATCCCCTGCTGGCGTCACTGCTGTCGTTCCTGTGGTCGCCGGGGCTGATCTCCCGCACCGGGCCGCGCCCCTGTGGCTATCTCAACCTGCTGATGGTGACGCTGGCCTTCCTGCACAGCACCCTGGCGCTGCTGGCGCTCCATTCCAACTCCCAGGCCGGTTCTGCTGCCCTTTACCGGCCGCTCACCTTCGGCTGGACCTGGCTGAATACCGCGGGCCTGCGCATCGGCTTCGATGGCCTGATCACCGAGCCCGCCCTGATCGCGATGACGCTGATCACCGGCCTGCATGTGCTGGTGCAGATCTATGCGATCGCCTACCTGGAGATGGACTGGGGCTGGCCGCGGTTCTTCGGCTCGCTCAGCTTCTTTGAAGCCGGCCTCTGCGCCCTGGTGCTCACCGATTCGATCTTCTTCAGCTACGTGATCCTGGAGCTGCTCACCCTCGGCACCTATCTGGTGGTGGGCACCTGGTACAACCAGCCCCTGGTGGTGAAGGGTGCCCGTGACGCCTTTCTCACCAAGCGGATTGGCGACCTGATCCTGCTGGCCGGGGTGATCGCCCT
>CAMBZX010000056.1 GCA_945872185.1 Synechococcus sp. UW140
TACACCAGATCCGCCCAGCTCATCTCCACCTGGCGCTTGTAGCGCTGCACGTCGGCGGCGAGGGTGAGGCTCTCCAGCTCCTGGTGGGCCTTGATCAGCAGCAACAGCCCCGGTGCCTCGTAAATCTCCCGGCTCTTGATGCCTACCACCCGGTTCTCGACCATGTCGAGGCGACCGAAGCCATGGCTACCGGCCAGGGCGTTGGCCCGCCGCATCAGGGTGACGGGATCGAGCCGTTCGCCATCGAGGCTCACCGGGTTGCCGTGCTCAAAGCCGATCTCCACCAACTGGGGAGTGGCGGGAGCGGCCTCCACCGAGCAGGTCATGGCGTAGATCTCCTCCGGCGGCTCCACATCGGGATCTTCCAGGCTGCCGGCTTCGATCGAGCGGCCCAGCAGGTTGAGATCAATCGAATACGGAGACTTCTTGCTCACCGGAGCGGCGATGCCGCAGCGTTCGCCATAGGCGATCGTCTGCTCCCGGCTCATGCCCCACTCGCGAGCCGGCGCCAACACCTTGAGCTCGGGCGCCAACGAACCAATGGCGACATCGAAGCGCACCTGATCATTGCCCTTGCCCGTACAACCGTGGGCAACGGCATCGGCCCCCACCTCCCGGGCAATCTCCACCAGCCGGCGGGCGATCAGCGGCCGAGCTAGGGCGGTGGAGAGGGGATAGCGCCCTTCATAGAGCGCATTGGCGCGGATCGCCGGAAAGGCAAACTCGGTGATGAAGGGTTCGATCAGATCACCGACAATCGACTGGCTGGCACCGGAATCGAGCGCCTTGAGGCGAATCGGCTCGAGCTCATCGCCCTGGCCCAGATCGGCGGCGAAAGTGATCACCTCCTCCACCCCCCATTCCTGCTTCAGATAAGGAATACAGACGCTGGTATCGACCCCGCCGGAATAGGCCAGCACCGCCTTGCGGGCGCGTGATGGCGCCGCCGGCGTGGCGGGCTGCTGGTTCGGCTGCGGGCAGGGCTGCTGCTGCGATGGCCGCTTTGCTGGCTGTGACGACTGGCCCGTACCCACCATCACCCTTGCTCCTGAATCGATTGCTCCGATTCTCTCTCCTGGCCGGACAGGGCGGACTCAGGCCCGGTCGGCAGGGACCAGCGCCCCAGCAACAGCGCCACCATCACCAGCGAGGGCAGCAGCAGCAGGGCCCAGATCGGCGCGTCGCGCAGCGGCAGGGGCTCAGGCCAGCGCTGGCCAGCGGCGGCCAAGGCAGCGCTGATCGCCAGGGCGAGGGCCCAGAGCAGCAGCACCTGGCGGATTTTGGCGGAGGACTTGGGCATCGGCATGGCGCGGTAGGGTGGTGGATCGGTCCCGTAGAAGCCAGGCAGGCGGTATGAGCATTCTCGACACCATCAATCCCTCGCTGACGCGCTACCGCCGCGACGAACCGGCGCCAGTGCTGCCGCTGCGGGACGAACCCGATCTGCTCAGTCTGCTGGAAGCCAGCGGGCGACTGGTGGCCGACGAAGAAAGCGCCAGCACCGATGTGAGCACGGTGGAAGAAGAGGAGCTTTCGGCGCTCATGGGCGAGAAAGAGGACTACAACCAGGCCGACGAGCAATCCGAAGAAGACTGGGAAGACTGAACCCGGCTGCCTCCATGAACCGCCCCGATGGCCGCCTTGCGGCCGGCCTTCTCGGCCTCCTCCTGCTCGCTGGCTGCCTGCTGAGCGATGCCTTCGTAGCCAATTCGATGCTCACCCTGCCGCTGCTGCTGGCGGCTGGGGTGAGTGCTGGTGTCGCCCGCTGGGGAGTGCCCAGGCTGCGCCGGCTCAAACTGGGCCAGGTGATCCGCGCCGAAGGGCCCCAGGGCCATCACAGCAAAGCCGGCACCCCCACCATGGGGGGGCTGCTGGTGGTGCCGGTGGGGGTGCTGATCGGCGCCCTGACCAGCCCCGGCGATCCGCGGTTGCTGGCCGTCGCCGCCGTGACCCTCGCCTTCATGGCCATCGGCGCCGTGGATGACTGGCGCAGCCTCACCAAGCGCACGAACACGGGCCTCACCCCCAGGGGCAAGTTGCTACTTCAAGGCGCGGCGGCCGTGGGGTTTCTGCTCTGGGCCTGGTATGGCGGCTGGCTGGGGGGAGGCATGCCTGGCGATGTGGCCCTGCCCCTCGGCTGGATCCTGCCCCTGGGGCTGCTGATCTGGCCCCTGGGGCTGTTCGTGTTCCTGGCGGAAAGCAATGCCACCAACCTCACCGATGGTCTGGATGGTCTGGCGGCCGGCTGTGGGGCGGTGGTGTTCACCGGCATGGGCCTGCAACTACTGCTGCGCGGCCATGGGGGCGATCCAGCCCTGGCAGCCTTTTGCGTGGCGATGGCCGGCTGCTGGCTGGGCTTTCTGAGCCAGAACCACCATCCAGCCCAGGTGTTCATGGGCGACACAGGCTCCCTGGCCATGGGGGCGGCCCTATCGGCCGTGGCCCTGCTTAGCAACAGCCTCTGGCCCCTGCTGCTGATGGGAGGAGTGTTCCTGGCCGAATCCCTGTCGGTGATCCTGCAGGTGTGGGTGTTCAAGGCCACCAAGGGTGCCGATGGGCAGGGCCGCCGGCTGTTTCGCATGGCACCCCTGCATCACCATTTCGAGCTGGCAGGAATACCTGAACAGGGTGTGGTGATCGGCTTCTGGGGTGTCAGCCTGGGGCTGGTGCTGCTGGGCCTGGTGCTGCTGCCCTGAGCGGTCAGCCCCGGGCCCGATCGGCGGTTACCGAATCCCCCATGACAGGAGTTCAGCCATGGCGTACTTCACCTGGAGAGAAGCGGGCCTCACCGCCGACTGCGCCAGCCTCGATTCAATGGCGGCCCGCTTTGAGGAAGCCGCGGCCCTGATGCGTCGCCTGGCGGCCGAAGGCTTCCGGCTGGAACGGGACAGCCAGGGCCAGCGCATCACCCACCCGGATCCGGCGGTGTTCGAGGCCTACGGCTTCATCAACGAGGAATCGGCCGAGCGCCAGCTCACGGTGTTCACCTGAGCCGCAACGGCTGGAGCCAGGCTTCAGCGCCGCAGCAGACCCACTACCCAGACCGCCACGAAGCCCAGGGATGACAGGCCCAGGTAGATCAGGGTCCAGGTCTGGAGATCGGCCATCTCCAGGCCGAACGGCAAGGAGCCGCCAGCCGCATCGCCAGCGGTCTGGAGGGCCAAAGGCAGGCTCAGGGCGGAACGGAGCATGGCAGAACGGTAGGTGAAGCACTGCCGGCCAGCGGCCCACACGGCAGGATCAGGCGGTTGGCAACTCGTCCCATGACATCCGGATCGGCCCCCTTTCCCCGCACCTTGATGCTGCTGGGCAGCGGCGAACTGGGCAAAGAGGTGGCCATCGCCGCCCAACGGCTGGGTTGCCGGGTGATTGCCGTGGACCGGTATCCAGGGGCGCCAGCGATGCAGGTGGCCGATGAGAGCGAGGTGGTGGCGATGGCGGACCCGGAGGCCCTCAAGGCTGCGGTGCGTCGCCACCAACCGGATCTGGTGATTCCCGAGATCGAGGCGCTGGCGGTGGATGCCCTGGCGGAGCTGGAGGCCGAGGGCATCACCATCATCCCCACGGCCCGGGCCACGGCCGTGACCATGAACCGCGACCGCATCCGCGACCTGGCCGCCGGGCCCCTTGGCCTGCGCACAGCCCGCTTCGCCTACGCCGAAAGTGCCGCCGAACTGGCCGCCGCCACCGCGCCGCTGGGCTGGCCCGTGGTGGTCAAACCGGTGATGAGCTCCTCCGGCAAGGGCCAGAGCCTGGTGCAGGGACCGGAGCAGATCGCTGCCGCCTGGGAGGCGGCCCTGGCTGGTGCCCGCGGCGCAGGGGCCCGGGTGATCGTTGAGGAGTTCCTGCGCTTTGAGCTGGAAATCACCCTGCTGACCGTGAAGCAATGGGACGGCCCCACCCTGTTCTGCCCGCCGATCGGCCATATCCAGGAACGGGGCGACTACCAGTGCAGCTGGCAACCGGCCGTCCTCGGAACCGAGCAGCTGCAGGCCGCCCAGGCGATGGCCCGCAGTGTCACCGACGAGCTGGGCGGCGCCGGCCTGTTCGGGGTGGAGTTCTTTCTCTGTGGCAGCCCCGGCCAGGAGGAGGTGGTGTTCTCGGAACTCTCCCCCCGCCCCCATGACACGGGCCTGGTCACCTTGATGGGCCAGAACCTGAGCGAATTCGAACTGCATCTGAGAGCTGTGCTGGGGCTACCGATCCCGGAGATCCGCTCTCTGGGCCCAGCCGCCAGCCGGGTGATCCTGGCGGCAGCCGCCGGCAGCATCGTGGCCTACGACGGCGTCGCCGCAGCCCTGGCCATCCCCGAAACCCAGGTGCTCCTGTTTGGCAAGCCCGAGGCCAGGCCCCTACGACGCATGGGCGTGGCCCTCGCCCGCGGCGACAACGAGCTGCAGGCCCGCCAGCGCGCCGATGCCGCCGCCAGCCGCATCCGGGTGAGTGCCAGCCGTTAAACCCGTCGCTACCCCTGGCCTGGACTGCCTTCAGGCCGTAAGGTGCTCCCAGCCAGGAGAACGATGGGCCAGGCCGCTCCCCGTCCGTCAGTCCCGACCGCATCGCTGTCCAAGCGCTCTCGGGATCATCAAAGACGCTCTGCGTCCGAACCCTCCACCGCCGTGCCAGAACTGCTGGCCCGGCGCCAGACCTCGCCGCCACCGAAAAAACGCCGCAATCGGGGCTTGGTCAGCTTCGTTTTGGGCCTCGGCCTCGGCTACGCGCTGGCCAGTCCCTACAGCCAGAAGCTGCCCCAGTTGAGCGGACAGCTGCTGGCGAGCCTGAGTCGCGGTCCTCGCAGCCTGGCAGCACTGATCAATCCCCTGAGTTTCACGCCCCACCGTGTCTTGATCCTGGGCCGCGACAACGTGGCTGACAACACCGACGTGATGTTCACCGTCGAGGTGAAGAACGGCATCACCCAGATCACCCAGGTGCCCCGCGACACCTACATCGAATCCGACAAGCTGGGCACTCTCAAGGCCAACGCCCTGTTCGAACTCGGCGGCATCGATGCCGCCAAAGCGGAGGTGTCGAAACTGGTGGGTGCTCCGGTGGATCGCCATCTGAAACTGAATCTCAACGCCGTTGCCAAGGTGGCCGATGCGCTCGGTGGCGTGGAGGTGGATGTACCGAAGCGGATGTATTACGTGGACAACGCCCAGGGTCTTTACATTGATCTGCAACCAGGATTGCAGAACCTCAAGGGATCGAACCTGGAAGGATTCCTACGCTTCCGCCACGACGAACTCGGTGATCTGGGCCGGATGGAACGGCAGCGACTGGTGCTGGCCAAGGTATTCGAAAAACTGGCCCAGCCCGCCACCATCACCAAGTTGCCAGCACTGCAGAAGATTGCCGGCGACGACATCCTCACCGATCTCTCACCGCTTGAGCTCACCCAGTTGATCAGCACCATGGCCCACACCAAGCTGAGCACGAAACGCCTCCCCGGCCGGCTCTACTGGGAGAACGATCTCAGCTACTGGATGCCAAACTCCAATGCCCTGCATCCAACCGGCAACGGCGAAGAGCCCAGCTACTGAGCGGGAAACAAGCACACGGGAAACAGCTACGAACCCGACGACTCCGCCCATGAGCGGACGGAAGCCTTGGCCGTGGCGCCATCACCGGGCGGAACTACTGCCGTGACACCCGAACGAGGGGGATCTCAGCATCACCCCAGCCGGAAGGGGGAAGCAAACTGGGCGCCGCCGGAGCCGGGCGCACTGCCGAGCCGGCGGCGAAGGCAGCGTTGACCCAGGCCAGCAACAGGCCCCGCAACGGACCACCAGCGGTCTCCTGAGGGCCCCGCAGATTGAAGTGATCGCCACCATCGGCCAGCACCAGATCATGACCACCCGGGACAGCGGATCGAAAGGGATTGATCGCCTCCGGATCCGCTGGCACCACCCAATCCTGGCTGCCGCTCACCAGCAGCACCCGTGCCTGCAATCCCATCGACGCCCCAGGCGCAAACAGCAAATGGAGCGGCGGACTGACCGCCGCCACCGCCATCACCCGAGGATCCACCAGTCCAGCGCGATCCGCTGCATCGAGGAAACTGCATTGCAGCACCCAGCTGAGGTTGCGTTCCGGATCATCCAGGTTGCTGCAGCGTTGCTTCAGCAACTGGGAGCTGGGCGTAGCCCCCGCCAGTTGCAGCGCCGTGGTGGCGCCCCAGGAATGGCCGATCACCACGACGCGATCCGCCTTGACGCCGCCCAGTCCAGCAATGCGGCCATCCGCCACGGCATCAATCACCGCCGAAACATCCAGGGGCCGCAGCTTCAGCTCCTCCGGACCCGGAGGTGGGGCACTGCCGGAGAGCATGGCCTGCTGCTGGCCGCTGTCACTGCCGGGATGGAAGGGCAACACCACCGTGTAGCCGTTGCTGGCCAGCTGCCGGGCCCAGCCCTCAAAACTGGCAGGACGATCCCAGAGACCATGGGAGATGACAACTAGATGGCCGTTGCCGCCCTGGGCGGGCCGAATCAGCTCCAGCTCCAGGGGCACGGGCCGGTGCTTCACCACCACGCTGGTCTTGCTCACCAACGGCAGCAGGGGGCCGGCGGCCAGCAGCCTGGGATCGCCAGTCACCGCCGGGAGGCTGGTGATCAGCTGCCGCGCCTCCGCTTGCTGACGCCGGAGTCGGTTGAGGCCGCGCAAGGCCGGCTCGAAGTCCAGGGTGGCCGTCTGCCCGGGCAAGGCCTGAATCAAACCGAGAAGCGTCAGTTCTCCATTCACCTTGGCCTTCTCGAGCGCCTGGTTGAGCTGCTCGCCATCCACCCTGGTTGGCAGCCCATCGATCTTGCCGAGAATCGAAGCCACGAGCAGGGCCTGCTCAAACAAGGGCGTACCGGCTGAGTTGGCCACCAGCTTCTTGACCCTCAACGGCAAGGGGGTATCAAACAGCTGCTCCAGCTGACGACCGAGCGCACCACTGCTGGCCCGATCCAACTCGGCCAGATCACTGTTGCCCTGCCGTAGCTTCTCGCGGCTACCGAGCTCACTCACCTTGATGGTGAAGTAGGTGTCGAGCAGAGGCAGCCGCAGCTGGATCTCCTCCAGGGCCTGGGCGGGGCGGCAGCAGAGGGGCGAAGCGCTGATCAGAGCCAGCAGGCCAAGGGTCAGAGCCCGACCACGGAGAGGACTGATCCGCAAGGCACCGGCGTTGAAAGAGGGGTTCAGGGTCGCATGAACCGGGATGCAGGGGAAACGGGCGGGACGGATTCGGTGCAGCGTTACCGCCGGCTCAGCCAAAGCTTGAGGCCTGGGCATTAAGAAACAGATCAGTCGGTGAATGGGCATCGATCAAAGCCGGATCAACAGGAAGAGAACCGTCATGTTGTCCAGGCATTGCTTGGCTTGAAGACAAGGCCAACCCATCCAAGGGAACGTCTACCCTGGCGATATGGATCGAATCCTTATTAGGGCTGGTTCGATCGATATCGCCAGTCAAGCCAGAAAATGAGCCACCACCAAAGCCACGGCGGCCACGATTCTTATCGACATAATCCGCGTGTCCGAGCACTTCTCCCGTCACCACATCCTTGAGGACAAATGAACCTGGATGGCGAGCAGATCCACTGATGCGACCATAGGCCTCACTGATGCCGCCACCTGGGGCCGTGAAAGCCCAAAATATATCACCCACTGGCGTTACATTGCCAGAAAGAGATATTTTTCCTCTTGTCCTTCTTTCCGTTGGCCTGAAATCACTAGCGCCAAAGAGGTAGCCTCTCCGAAATTCTTTGATGCTAAAAATGGTCGGCTTACCACCTAGCAACTCTTGATCAACAATCCGCCAGCTCGTCCCCTTCAACCAACTGTATTTTGTTGACTGCAACGCTTTTGTCGAAGCCAGAGAATCATTTCTGCCTCTGGAATTATTTTTGCCAATTTTAGTCATATTTGCCCACTGCACCACAAATGGAGGCTTAGAATCGCTCTCTTCCAATGCCACTTGCATTGTCATTCGCCATTGACCACTGAGAAATATCATCTGACCTACGGCATACTGAACAGGATTGCCACTGCCAGGCTGGGACGTAATCGTCATTTTGATGTGGCCGCTATCATCAATATCACCGGTCATCACTGCCGCTGGCTGCCGGGAAGACTTCCAGTTAAATCTGAAAGGGCTCCTGGGAGGAGCAATGGCCGAGACTGTTGTGGCTACGAAGCGCCCATCAACAATGCGCATATTATAAACATTCTGAAAACCCGCCTGCGCATGATTACCTAATGAATCAACGAAATAAGCTGTTGCGTTTGGAGCTGGGACAAACCATTTTCCTCCAACAATTGAATCCCATTTAGCTGTCATCAAACGAGCCAGAAGATGGCATCAGCTTAATGACGAGCTAGCCATCTACCAAGGAAAACACACAAATCCCTACAGGAAAGAGGCTCCCTGCGCCGCTCTTCCATAAGCCAACTACACCGAATTGCGAAAATAGCATTGATTATATTGAAGCATGGGTTTCTACCGTGTCCGCGATCTTCTGAAAGATGAAACCGCAGCTGCAGGACTATTGTCGACTAAGAAGATACGGCTTGTAGAAAGCAACGGACCGACGTCTAACCGATAGGCGAATCAAATTCATTCGCCCTGAGCTATCCAACCAGCTGTTTCGCAGAAGAAATGGTGCCACCAAGCAGAAAAGGAAGAACAGCAACAAGAACAATGGAAAACACCTGATGCGAACTGGCCAAAAGTCTGGATCAAGCCAGAGCATCAGATCAACCCATATTCAATGACTAAAACTTAATCCATGAAAACTTCAAGGCCGCCTTCTTTGCTAGATAAGAAAGCCGGGATCTTTGCCAAACAAGCAAAGATCCTAGGCGAATCATTGAGTCAACAGATTAAAGCATTCCGCCGAGCGCTCCTCTGGTTCTCCGGAAAATCCACCAGGCTCTGGCACATGGGGCATCAGAACTTCGGCGACAAAACGATCGGAAGATTCTTTGGAGTCCCAGATCGCCACAATCAACACCCCGCCCTCTGCCTGGCCGGCAGCGTGATAAAGCTGACCCTTGGGCAGACCACCATCGGGATGGACCGATGCAATTTCAGTACGATATTGCTCTTCCGTGGCGGCGGGCCAAAAATGGGTAAGGATGTAAGTCATCTCTCAAAAACATGTTGCACCCAAAGCTAAAGACGCCAGGTCAGCCAGGTCCATACCAAAGATTCACGTAAGAATTTGCTTAACATCTTGAATTAACGACCTTGTCTCTGGCTGGACAAGCTGTCTATCCATATCCAGAATCGCGATGCTCGAGTTGCTTGATCGGAGATCTGATCAAGAACGTCGTGAATCTGATCAGGGCAGCCTTGAGCCCCTGGGCTTGCGGAGCCTGACTGGATCATCCAAACCAAATCAGAATTGCTTCTGCAGGGATTGCCAACAAGAAACCCCGAGCCGATCAGATTCCCCTCAGACCGCCACCGCCTCAGGCGGATGCTGCTCCAGCACTTGCTTGAGGTATCTGCCCGTATAGCTGGTGGGATGCTCGGCCACCTCTTCCGGAGTTCCGTAGGCCACGATCTCGCCACCTTTATCCCCCCCTTCTGGGCCCAGATCCACGATCCAGTCGGCACAGCGGATCACATCGAGGTTGTGCTCAATCACCAGGATCGAGTTGCCCTTATCCACCAGGCGCTGCATCACATCCATCAACTTGTGGACGTCGTAGAAGCTCAGGCCCGTGGTGGGCTCATCGATCAGATACAGCGTTTTACCGGTGGCCCGCTTGGAGAGCTCGGTGGCCAGCTTCACCCGCTGGGCTTCACCGCCGGAGAGGGTGGGGGCGGGCTGGCCCAGCTTGATGTAACCCAAGCCCACATCCACCAGGGTGCGCAGCCGATCCGCCGCCTGGGGAATGGCACTGAACTCCTCAGCCGCCTGTTCCACCGTCATCTCGAGCACATCGGCGATCGTATGGCCGCGGTATGTCACCTGGAGGGTCTCGCGGTTGTAGCGCGCCCCTTTGCAGACATCACACTGCACATAGACATCGGGCAGGAAGTTCATCTCAATCACATTCACTCCCTGGCCACTGCAGGCCTCACAGCGCCCGCCTTTGACGTTGAAGCTGAACTGTCCCACCTGATAGCCGCGGGCCTTGGCTTCCACCGTGGCGGCAAACACCTGACGGATCGGGTCGAAGGCGCCTGTGTAGGTGGCGGGATTGGAGCGGGGGGTACGGCCGATCGGCGACTGGTCGATCACGATCACCTTGTCGATCGCCTTGATACCCCGCAGTTCCCCCAGGCCAGCGGGGAAGGGCACCTTCAGGCCCAGCTGGTGCTCCAGGGCCGGATGCAGCAACTCATTCACAAGAGTGCTCTTGCCGCTGCCACTCACCCCGGTGACGCAGACCAGCCGACCCAGGGGGATCTCGACATCAACACCGCAAAGATTGTTGCGGCTGCAGTTGACCATGGTGAGGCGCCGGCTGCCGGCATCCCGACGTTGAGCCGGGGTGGGAATCGAGCGGCGACCGCTGAGGTAGGCACCGGTGAGCGAGTCTTCCGCCGCCAGCAGATCCTCGAACGAACCTTCAGCCACGATGTGGCCGCCATGGACCCCAGCGCCAGGGCCGATGTCCACCAGGTAATCGGCGGCGCGGATCGTGTCCTCGTCGTGTTCAACCACGATCAGGGTGTTGCCCAGGTCGCGCAGCTTGATCAGGGTGGCCAGCAGCCGGTCGTTATCGCGCTGGTGCAAACCGATGCTGGGTTCATCCAGCACATACAAGACGCCGGTGAGGCCAGCACCGATCTGGGTGGCCAGGCGGATGCGCTGGGCTTCGCCACCACTGAGCGTCATGGCGGGTCGATCCAGACTGAGGTAATCCAGGCCCACATCGAGCAGGAACTTCAGCCGCATGCGGATTTCCCGCAGCACCAGATCACCGATCTGGATCTGGCGCGGATTGAGCAGCGGGCCGGCCTGTTCGCTGGCACCCACCCCCATCAGCGCCTCGATACGGCGCAGGCTCTCGCCCACACTCACCGCCGTGAGCTCATGGATGGCGTAGGGGCCCACCTTCACCGCCAGGGCTTCGGGCCGCAGCCGCAGGCCCCGGCAACTGGCGCAGGGCACCAGTTCCAGAAACTTCTCTAACTTCTGGCGAATCGATTCGCCACTGGCATCGCGCAGCTGGCGCTCCAGGATCGGCAGGATGCCCTCAAAGGGCCGCTCATGGGTCTGGCCTTTGCGATAGCGGCTATCAGCCTGGATCGAAATCGGTTCCTGGCTGCCGTGCAACAACACCTGATGCTGCTCGTCGCTGAGCTTGTTCCAGGGAGTCTTGAGCTCGAAGCCGAAGGCCTCGCCAACGGAATAGAGCAGGGAGAAGTAATAGGAGTTGTCCTTATCGCTCCAGGGGGCAATCGCCGCATAGACCGGCAGGCTGGGATCGGGCACCACCCGCTCGGTGGTGAACTTGCGCAGGAAGCCGATGCCGTGGCAATCGGCGCAGGCGCCATAGGGGCTGTTGAAGGAGAACAGCCGCGGCGAGAGCTCCTCCATCACGGCGCCATGCACCGGGCAGGCGAAGTTTTCCGAGTAGAGCCGCTCCCGCTCCACCCCCTCCGGCAGGGGTTCCTCAGCCTTGGGTACCACCTCCACCAGAGCCAGACCCTCGCCGCGCTTGAGGGCGGTGCGCAGGGAATCGGTGAGCCGCTCCTGCACCCCCTCACGGGCCACCAGCCGATCGACCACCACCTCGATGTTGTGGGCGTGGTTCTTGTCGAGCTCAATGTTGTCGGCCAGCTCGCGCACCTCGCCATTGATGCGCACCCGGGCAAAGCCCTCGGCCACCAGCCCGGAGAGCAGCTTCACGTGGGTGCCCTTCTTGCCCCGCACCACCGGCGCCAGCAACTGGTAGCGGGTGCCCTCCGGCAGGGTGAGGATGTGGTCCACCATCTCATCGATGGTCTGGGGCCGGATCGAGCGCTCGCACTGGGGACAGTGCGGCTCACCAGCGCGACCGAACAGCAGGCGCAGGTAGTCCTGGATCTCGGTCACCGTGCCGACGGTGGAGCGAGGGTTATGGCTGGTGGATTTCTGGTCGATCGAGATCGCCGGCGAGAGCCCCTCGATCGCATCCACATCGGGCTTGTCCACCTGGCCCAGGAACTGGCGGGCGTAGGCCGACAGGCTTTCGACGTAGCGGCGCTGACCCTCGGCGAAGATCGTGTCGAAGGCCAGGGAGCTCTTGCCGCTGCCGCTCACACCGGTGAACACCACCAGGCGGTTGCGGGGAATCGTCAGGTCGACGTTCTTGAGGTTGTGCTGGCGGGCGCCCCGCACCCGGATCACATCCTCCAGGGAGCCGCCATTGAGGCTGCGACTGCCCGCCAAAGCAGCGGCTTTGTCATGAAGCGTGAGGGCCGGTGGCTCGCTCTTGCCACTGCTGCTCGTGACACTGCTGCCAGTGACACTGCTACTAGTGACACTGCTGCTGGCCGGCCGTTTGGCGGCCGTGGTCTTCGGCCCGGAACCGGCGCTCGCGCGGGCCATCCAGCATCTTCGTGAACATCGGATCTTACGGGGGACAGGCCGACAGCAGTCGACAGGCCAATCCCCAGCAGAACCAGCAAAGTGGAGACCGTGACCGCTCAGCTGCTCCCGGTCACCCCGACACCACCATGAGAACCATCGCTGACCACAGCGGACGCGATCCGCTGGCCGTGCTGTTGGACTCCCTGGTGGCCAGCCGGCCCGATGGGCTGGAGCCGGGCCTGGTGGCACTGGACCTGGTAACAGGCCTTCCCTGGCTGCAGCCAGAGGCATGGAACGCCGCTGTCCCGACGGCGCCTGAGCCGCAACGCCTGGGCGAATCGCCCGACCGCCAAGACCGCAGCGTCGTCCCCAGGCTGATCGGGCAGGCCCCGCCGCCGCCGGCGACCCAGGGGGAGGCGACAGTGCCGCTGGAGCCTGCGATCAACCGTGCCGCCCTGGCAGCGGCCCCTGGCAGTCCCTGGAGGGTGCTCGAGGCTGTCCCCGGCAGCAGCACTACACCCTTGCGCCGCCTGTGGCTCTATGACCCCACCGGCACAGGCGTGAACAACACGGCCGCCCTGCCAGCGCTGGAAACCGTGGTGGTGACCCATGGCTGGCGGGGCCAGGGCGTCGGCAAGGCACCGGACGATCCGACAGGTTTCGGCGCCGCCTTCACCGCCATGGCCAGCGCCATCGCCATTCCGGGCAAGGTGCAGGTGCTATTTCAGGACTGGGGGGTGGAATCGATCGACCCCAGCCCTGCAGGTGTGGCTCCCTACAACGCCGCCGGCCATGTGCAGGCCGTGGCGACCTGGGCCAGCCAACAACTCCAACCCCTGGCCAACAGCGGCAAGCCCCTGACCTTGGTGGGCCACAGCCTTGGCGCCTACGTCTGCACCCAGACGGCAATCGCCTTTGGATCTCCAGCCAACCTGCGCTTGGTCGCCCTGGATCCGGCCGCCTCAGGCCTCAATGGGGCCTATGACCTCAACAAAACCAATAGCACCACTGATCAGGTGCCCAACCTCTCCAAAACCGTAACCGCCGGTGCTTCCCTGGCCTTCGTGGTGGCTGACACGAGCTTCAGCATCGGTATTGCCGGCGACAACGCCGTGGCCGGCACCGCAGCCGTTTCCTTCGTCGTCAAAGGCTTCGCCAGTAACACCGCAGCAGGCGATGCCCATGGCGCCATCCCAACCCTCTACGCCGACCTGGCCCGCTACCTGGCCCCCAACGCCGCCACCACGAAGGAGCTCCTGGGAAGCTTCCAGTCCAACCGCTTCAGCGACAGCGGCAGCACCAGCGGCACGCGACGCCATGAGGGAGCGGTGACCGTTCGCAGCAAAAGTCTGGGGATCCTCGCCTCGATCGATGGCTTCACCACCGGCGGCAGCGCCCAGAAAGTCAGCTTCGTGGAAGCGGAAATCGCCGATCCGGCCGGATCCAGCAGCAGCCTGGACACGATCGTGGCCCTGCGCGATCTCTCCCTCGGCACCGGCAACAGTATCGAGAAGATTGTGCTGGGTGGCCGCGCCAACCTCACGGCCAAAGGCAATACTCTGGCCCAGACCTTGAACGGCAACGATGGAAACAATCGCCTGGAAGGTGCCGGCGGTATCGATAGCGTGACCGGCGGCGATGGAGCGGACACGTTTGCCTACAGCAGCCTCCTGGACAGCTTGATCGGCGGCACCAGCAAGGCTCCCAAATTTGAGAGCATCACCGATTTCAATCTGTTCGACGACCGGATCGACGCCCCCGGCAACAGCGCTCGTGCCGTGGCGATGCTGGGATCGGTGGGAGCCGCGCTCACCACCAGCGCCATCACAACCCTGCTGAACCGCTCTGACTTCGCGGCCTCGGCAGCAGCTTGCTTCAGCTTCGGCAACCGCACCTTCCTGGGGGTCAATGACGCGGTGGCTGGTTTCAGTTCAGCCCAAGACGCCGTGATCGAGATCACGGGATTCCAACCCCAGGGACTTGCACTCAGCTCCTTAATGATAGCCTGAATCAGTAATCAATTAATGGTATTAATAGCGCGAGCGACAATAATAATAAATACGAATATCATAAATAAAGTATGAATAATTTGCAGTTTTTTAAGTCGATTACCAATTAACATATGACCCTCGGGAGAGCCAAAACAGTTGCTGGATAAAATTGTGAAATAAAGATAATCAGTTGGCCCTGGCAACCAAGAATCTGTCTTCAATAGATGTGCCTCCATTTGCTCTTCTGGGAAGAGAATACCCTGAGGGATAAGCCTATTTTTACTATCACTGGTTGATAGATTTCGTAGCGGATAATCCCAGTACCAATACCAAAAAACAAAAACTAGATTTATGGCTATGTACAGGGCAAAAGATTCAATCAGGAGCTCATAGGATTCAATGTGTAGCCGGTAAATTGTAACGTTGACCGAGATCATATTGGTCAGCAGCTGCAGCGAGGCCAACAGGCCAAGCGAGCGCATCAGTCGCCGCTGAATCAATCGCCCCTGTCGCAAATCAGGCAACCAACGAAAGAGCACCAAATACAGAAAAATTAGCAACAAAACTGCATAAAAGATCTGTAATAAATCACCCAAAATACTTAAATAGATTCTTGCCTTATAATGCTCCACGACATAGTAATAAACGATCTGAAGCCTCAGCAGTAAATCAATCAGCACCGATCCCACCAGGGCCAGCAGGTAAGGGCGGCAGATCTCCGGCGCCACCAAATCACGGCTTGCCTGCGGCACCGGGCTAGGCCACTCGCTTGTCCAACAGGCTGGCCACATAACTGTGGGTCTCGCCGGAATCCCCACCAGCCAGTTCGGCCAATTCGGTCTGGCGAGACTGAGTGTCCCGCAGCTGGGACACCCGCGTCTGGGTGATGCCTTCCTCCACCATCTTGCTGACGCGGAAATGATGATCAGCCGCAGCCGCCACCAAGGGCTGGTGGGTGACGCAGAACACCTGGCGCTGCTGGGCCAGGCAGCGCAGCAATTCAGCCATCGCACCGCTGATGCGGCCACTGACACCACTGTCGATCTCATCAAAGAGCAGGGTGACGTGGGGATCCGCCGCCGCCAGGCAGGTTTTCAGGGCCAGCAGAAAGCGGCTCATCTCGCCACCGGAGGCCACCTCCGCCAAGGGAGCCAGGGGCTGACCGGGATTGGCGCTGAAACGGAACTTCACCACATCGGCACCCTCCTCCCCGGGCTCCGCCGCCTCGATCGCCACCGCGAAGCGCACATTAGCCAGCCCCATCGGTCGCAACGCCGCCATCAATCGGGTTTCGAGCTCAACGGCGGCGCTGCGGCGAGCCAGGCTGAGGGCTGCCGCCCGCCGATCCCTCGCCTGCAGGGCCATCTGCTCGCCCTGCTGCAAGACCGCCAGGGAGGCCTCCGCGGAACCGGGAGCCAGGCGTTGCCGCAGCTGATCGCGCCATTGAATCAACTCAGCCAGCCCCTTGCCGTGGCG
>CAMBZX010000057.1 GCA_945872185.1 Synechococcus sp. UW140
TCGAGCAGCATCGGGCCACGGTCGCCGTAGCGGAAGCTCACCGCCTCAAAACGCAGCTCCCCCTTCACGACTCGTAGCGGCAAGGCCTGGCGATCCTCCTCACCCACCTCCGGCAGGGTGAGCATCACATCGCCGATGCAAGCGAGGGCCAGCTGCATCTCCTGGTAACCCTGCCAGAGCGAGGAGAGCCGCAGCAGAGGGTTCACCAGGTTGCCGGCCAATATATTGACGGCGATCAGGGCACCCACATTGAGCTGGTTCTGGACGATCAGCCAGGCGCCCACCACGAACACAGCAAGATTCAATAAGTTGCGCGCCAAGTTGCCGGTTTCACTCAACACACTGCTCAGCTCGGTGAGCCGGAAGCGGCTGTTCGTGTAACGGCGATAGCGCTCCAGCCATTCCCAACGGGCCTGCACCTCGAAGTTCTGGCTCTTCACCGTGCGCATACCGCTGAGAATCTCCACCAGGTAGGAGCTTGCGGAGGCGGCATGGCGGTTGCTCTCCTTGATCAACCGCTGCAGCAAGGGGGTGCTGATCAGATTGAGCACGATCAGCACCGGCACCACCAGCAGCGTGATCCAGGTGAGGGTGGGGCTAACGATGTAGAGCACCACCAGAAACACCACACTGAAAACGAGATCCAGGCCCACTCCCAGCACCTGCTGCACCAGGAACTGGCGAATGGAATAGAGCTGGTTCACGTTATAAAGAATGGCACCCACCTGGCGCCGCTCGAAATAAGGCAGTGGCAGCCGCAACATGTGCTCCACCACTGCCGAGCCCAGTCGCACATCCACCCGATCGGAAAGGTCGGCGCTGAGCAGCGCCCGGATGCCGTTGAGCAAGGCGCTGGCGATCGCCGCCACCGTGAGCACCAGCGTGAGCGGCAGCAGCAGCGAGGTGTTCTGCTGGCCCACCACCACATTGAGCAGCAGCATGATCCCCAGGGGGGAGGCGGTGGCAAGCAGCTGGCCCACGAAGCCCGAGAGCAGCGTCAGCGCCAGCAGATTCGGATAGCGCAGGAAGGCCGGCAGGAACCAGCCCACCCCGAAGCTGCTGGCCTGCTGATCCAGCCGCTCCGGCCGAATCACCAGCACGTCCAGGCCCTCGGGGTAGCGCTTCTCCAGCTGGGCCAGGCCGTAGCGGCGCAAGCCGTGGCGTGGATCACCGATCAGTACGCCACCGCGGGCGCCGCCAGCCAGCAGCAGCACAAAGGCACCATCAAGGTCGATCATTGCCGGTGGCTCCAGCCGAGCCAGATCCCAGGGCCGGGCCCGCAGGGGCCGGGTCTCGAAGCCGAGGGCCTCCAGCTGCAGCCCCACCTGGGGCAGCCGCAAGGCCTCCAGGCGCTGCTCGATGTCCGCCAGGCTGGTGCGCAGCAAATCTTCCGAGACGGCGAGACGGCGGGCGGCCGCCAGGTGCAGGATGCAGCCCAGGGCTTGCTCCACCCGGCTGGCGTCGGCGCCCCGGCTGGTGAACGTGGCCATTCCCGGCGCTGCGCTAGCGGGCAGCTCCTCATCGCCCGCGCCGTTGTCTGGGGCCACCAGGCCCAAGGGACGGGTCACGGTGAGAGCCGAGCTGGTGGCGGCGCCCGCCAGCGGCGCCGCCAGGGCGGCTTCCGGAATCGCCAGCACCCTGGGCGGCAGGCCACCAGCTCCCTGGCGCCACTGGCTCGATTCCGCCGTCAGCCGCTCACCAGGCTGCAGGCCCCCGGGTTGGTGCGGTCCGCTGAACAGCAGCAGGTGGCCGGAGGGCAGGGCGTCGTCGGGGCCAAGCACGCGCGCGTCGCGCTGCAACTGCCGCAACTGGCCCAGGCGGTCCTCCACGAAGAGGCCCTGCCGCTCCCACTCGCCGGCCATCAGCACCGCCAGCTCCTCAAAGCTCGGCACCAGCAGGGTGCGGCGCAGGCTGGCGTCGGCCTCGAGCGCCGCCAGCGCCACCGGGGCGGACAACAACAGCAGGGTGCTGGGACGCGAGGCCACCAGCGTGAGTTCCGGTTCCCCCCGCCACAGGGCAGACCAGCCCAGCCACTCTCCGGGCTCCACAAAGCCCAGGTTCCAGGGGGGGGCACCGGGTTTGGCCAGCAGGCGCCGCAGGCGGCCCTCCAGCAGCAAGGCAGCACCGCTGGGCAGCTGGCCGGCCCGCTGCAAAGCCTGACCCAGGGGGAGCTGCACCAGGCGCGCCCCAGCCGCCAGGGCTGTGATGCGCTCTTCTGGGAGAGCCAGCAGCAGCGGCGAACTACGCAGCAGGTCGGCGAGACGATTCATCTTCTGCTGATGGTGGTGGGGTCGTCCTGGAGCTCGCCCTGTAGGCGGCTGTGGAGCGTGGCCAGCTGCCGCGTCAGCCACTGGCCACGCAACTGACCCAGCAGCTGCTGACGCAGCGGTTCATCAAGCTGGGCCGATTCCAGCGATTCAACCCGCATCAGGTGCACGGTGCCATTGATGTCGTGCGGGGGGATCAGCTCGCCGGGGGCATAGCGGCGCACCACCTTGGCCAGCAGAGGGTTAAGTTGTTTCAGGCGAATTGGGCCGATCACACCACGGTTGGTGCGGTCGTTGCCCTGGGAATAATTCTCCACGAGGGAGGGAAAGCTGAGTTCGCCCTCCTGTAACTGAAAGAACAACTCGGTGGCGAGATCGGGGTCGTCGAAACGCACCATGCTCATCACCACCTGGTCGTAACTGAGGCGTTCCTGCAGAAACAGACTTGTCACCTGGGGATGCCAGAGCGCCTCGGTCGTGGCGGCCAGGCTGGCGTCGAAGTGCACCAGTCGCTCGAGTTGGTCCAGGTCCAGGCCCCGGCTGCGGCGCCAGACGTCCAGGGCCTCGAGATCGACCAGGCCACGGCGCCGCCCATAAGCCAGCAGAGCCTCTTCAGGCCCTTGTTCAGGCTCGGCATCCTCGTCATGCAAAACCTCGGCGGCGCTGGGGTGGATCGCCACGAGTGCCTCAAGCAGACGCCGCTGCAGGTAAACGTCCAGCAGCTCCGTGGCGGCCAGATTGGAAAGCAGCTCGGAATCCGGTAGGGGCAGATCGGCTCCGAGTTCATTAATCGCGAGCGGCAGGCTGGTTTCGCTCACGGTTGGCCGGCCATAGCCCCGGGCTGCGCCAGGAGGTCGCGGTAGACCATCGCCGCCTCTTGGAAGTTGCCGCAGCGCTCG
This sequence comes from Synechococcus sp. UW140, assembly GCA_945872185.1. GTDB lineage: Bacteria > Cyanobacteriota > Cyanobacteriia > PCC-6307 > Cyanobiaceae > Cyanobium. The sequence continues at coordinate 3,167 of CAMBZX010000057.1, forward strand.
AGCAACTGGGCCAACTGGCGGATGGTGTCGCTACCTGTGCCTTGGCGGCGTAGGTGCTGGAGGAGCTCGATCGCGGCGGCGTCTTCACCCATCGATTCCAGCGTCTGGGCCGCTGCCAACAGACTTTCCGGCCGCAGGTGATCGGATTTGATGCGGTAGATACGCAAGACCAGCTGGGCTGCCTCCATGGGGCGGCCCAGCTGCTGTTGGGCCAGGTAAAGATTGGTAAGGGAGGCCAGGGCTTCTCTGGAATTGGGATCTACCAGTTCCGTGGCGGTGGTGAGCAGCTGGCTTGCCTCCTGCAGTCGGCCGCTGGCCAGGCAGATACCGCCCAAATTCACGAGGGCGCGGTAGTGGCGCGGGTTGAGAGTCACTGTTTCCCGGAACCAGCGCTCGGCCTCGCTGCCTTGGTTCTGCAGCAGGGCAGCGAGGCCCATCAGATTGCTGAGATCGGGGTCACGGTGGCCCGCCTGCAGCAGCTTCTGGAGCTCCTGCTGAATGGCGATGGCCGTGCTGGCACTGAGTTGTTCCTTGAGGGGCTGGAGCCGCTGCTGCAGGGTGATTGCCGGAGTTGGTGTTGATACAGCCCCTGCAGGGGCTGGGGTGGGCCGCAGCGCCGCCGTGGTGCCACCAGCTGGGGGCAGACTGGGGCGGAAGCCCATGGCGGCTCCCTCCAGGCCCACAAGGCCGCGCAACGTCTGGTACGCCTGGCGATAGATCGGGCCCGCCAGGTCAGCGGCGCCTTGGTGAGTCAACTGTTCGGCAAAGGCATAGCAGCGCTCGGCCTGCTCCATCGCCTGGGAGGGAGGCCTGGCCACTGGTCCTGGCACAGCTGCATGAGGCGCCGGCGGGGAACCCGTCTCGGTGGTGCCGCCAAGGAAACGGATGAGCGCCCGCCGCAGGCTCGGCCGTCGCTTCTTGGCAGAGCCCTCTGGGGTGAAGGACGCAGCGGGCGGCCACGACGGGTAGGCGGGAAGACCGGATCCCAACATGGATCGTCTGTGTGCGTGAACAAAACCAATGGTTGCACGGGTGTCGGTTGTGGTTCCGTTCCGGAATGCGGTCACCTGGCTGCCGGCCTGCCTGGCTTCCCTTGCTGTGCAACGCGAGGTAGCTTTCGAGCTGGTGGCCATTGATGACGGCTCCAGCGACGGCTCGGCCGAGCGTCTGGCCCTCACCTGGCACCAACTCGGCACTCCGGCGCCTTTGCGAATTCTGCGCCTGGGCGGCGAGGGCGTCTCGGCGGCCCGCAACGCCGGCTGGCGAGCGGCCGACGCCGATCTGATCGCTTTCCTCGACGCCGACGACCTCTGTCTGCCCGGACGCCTGGCCGCCCAGGCCCAGCAACTGGAGGCAGAACCCCATCTCGACCAGGTGCTGTGCGGCTGGCGGCGCTTCCGCTTCGAGCCCGACGAGCCTGGTAGTTGCGATGTGCGGCCCTGGCAGGAGGGGGCTGGCTTCACCCCCGAACGGGCCTTTCGTCTCAAGGCGGTGCTGCCCAGTGCCTGGATGCTGCGCCGCCGCGCCCTTGAGGCCTGCGGCGGCTTCGACCCTTCGCTCGCCCACGCCGAGGACGTGGACCTGTTGCTGCGCCTGGCCCAGGCCGGGGCCCCTGGGGCCTGGCTGGAGCGCGTGCTGTGCGCCTACCGCGTTCATCCTGGTGGTGCCAGCCGTCGCCTGCGGCCCCAGAGCCAGGCCCTGCTCTGGGTGCTGGGCCGACGGCTGGCCTCCCTGTCCGCCAGCGACCCCCTGCGCCTCCAGGGGCCCGAACTGCTGTTCGCTGCCCGCGCCTGGAGTGGCTGGAGTGCCTGGGCGGCGGGCGACCAGTCCCTGGCTCTGGAACTCTGGCGTTCCTGCTGGGGCTCCAGCCCCCTCGGTCCGGCCCGCACCTGGCTGCATCTGGCCCAGGGTGTGGAGCGTGCCTCGGCCCGCGAAGGGCGCCCGTTTCAGACGGCGGACCTGCTTGCCCACCCCACCTGGGGTGCCCTGGAGGATCACGCCCTCGCCGGCCTTCATCGCCCTGAGCGGTGGGCCACGCCGCCGCAACTGACTGCCGCGGCCAGTGCGGAGGCACACCATCAGCGGGGCTGGGACCTGCTTGTGCATGGCTTTGAGGCGGCTGGCCTCACCCATTGGCGCCGCCAGCTGCAGATGGAACTGGCGGCTTTGGCGGGGCGGGGGCCCTGGTCTCCCTGGGATCTGGCGGCGGCCTGGCAGCGCAGTGATGACCCGGTGTTGGCGGTGCGGGTGCGAGCGCTGCGCTGGCTCGATGAGCTGCTGGCCTGGGATGGCGCGGTGGCGGGAGCCAGAGCCCTGATTGATGGCCTCGCGGCCCTGCTGGTGGGCTGGGCGGAGCTGGTCTGGGGCCAGAGCGGTGCCGCCGCCAGTGAGCGTCTGGAGAAGGCTTTCGCTTTGTGTCCCGATCCAGGCGTGCTGCGCGCCCTGGCCTGCCTCTATCGCGAGAACGCCCCCAGCGGTGCCGCTGCCCTGGGGCAGCTGGCCTCCCGCCTCGAACAGAACGGCGGGGGACACACCGATCTGGGAGCTGCACCCCTGGCTCAGCGCCCACCCTTAACGCCAAGTCGCGGCTGTGAAGGACCCGGCTGCCAGGACTGCGGCCTGGCCAGCCTGGCCGACTGGGGCCGCACAACCCTGGCCCCAGGCAGCGTGCTCTGGACGCCGCCGCCGCCGCCGCCGATGGCGGATGCAGAGGCCCCGCCTTTGCAATGGATCGAAGAGGGCTCCGCCTGGATCCGTGATCCCCGGGCGAGCCCTTGGGGCACCACTGCCGCTCTGGTGATCTGCGACGGCGCCGGAATCCGCCAGGCCCAGCTTTGCCGCCGCTATCCCCAGCCCTGGCCCGCCTGCCGGTTGACCGCACTGCCGCCCAGTGCCGAGGCCGCGGCGACTGAGCCCCCACCGGCCTCAGATCCCCTGGTGCTGAAGGGAACGGTGCTGGCGGTGGTGGACCTTTCAGCTGAAATTCACTACCATTGGCTCCTGGAGCAGTTGCCGCGCCTGGGTCTGGCTGTGGAATCCCTCGAACCCGGCGTGCGCGCCGGGTTGCGCATCTGGCACAACGGGGGCGAAGACCCAGGCCGACTGGCGGTTCTGCAGGACTTGCTGGGGATCGATCCCGGGCAATTGATCGATGCCCGCCGCCATCCCCACATCCGCGCCGAACAGCTGCTGGTGCCGCCTTTTGTGGGTCGCTTTGGCTGGCCCTCGGGCCAGGCCCAGGCCTGGTTGCGCGACCGGCTGCTGCCCGACCCTGGGGCCCAGGAAAAGGCCTGCCTGGGTCCGCGACGCCGGCTCTGGCTCAGCCGACGACCCTCACCGCGGCGGCCAGTCTGGGGAGAGGCAGCCCTGCTGGAGCAGCTGGAGCTGGAGGGATTGGGCCTGGAGGCCGTGGATCTGGCCGGCATGGAACTGCGGCAGCAGGCCGTCACCCTGGCCTCGGCCGACCTGGTGGTGGCGCCCCATGGCGGCGCCCTCGCCAGCCTGGTGTTCGCTGGCGCAGGCACCCGCGTACTCGAGCTGCACCAGCCTCGCTATGCGCCCCCCTATTTTCATGGAATCGCGCAGCACCAATCCCTCTTGCTGGCTTCCAGCGAACAGCCCGCCCTCACGCCGCCGCTCTACCGCGAACTGGTGTTCGAAGGTTCGCTGTGTGAGCCGATCGCCCTCGATGCCGAGCGCACCGCCACCGCCCTGCAAGCCCTGTTGGATTGGCCATGACCCTGCCCCCCGAGACCCCATCTGCAGAGATCGAGGCGACCCAGCCAGCTGGCGCCGAGACCCCACTCAGCGATCAGGCCTTATTGGAACGACTCGCAGCCGGGCTGCTGAACGGGCCGTTTGAACTGGAGCTCTGCGAGCAGTTGGCCCAGCGTCTGCTGGCCCAGGGCCAGGCCGGACCTGCGGCACGCTGGCAGGGCTGGAGCCTGGTCCCGCCGGATCGGGAACGGCTGCTGAAAGGGCTGGGTGAGGCCACCTTGCTGCTGCTTTCGACGCAGCGGACGATCTCCGCCAGCACCGGCCCCACGGCCTGGCAGGAGTTGACCAGACACCTCGATGAGGGCGCTGGCCCAGCGCCCCTGGCGGCGGCGGTACGGGCCGCACTAGCGGAGCCGCTACCGACTCGAGCCCTGGTGCTCTCGAGCTGCGACCGGCTGCTGGCGGCCGGGTCGCCCCAGGCCAGCCTGGGGCTGTTGGCGCGGCTGCTCGCCCAGGGCGAGCCCGACACGGCCCTGTGTAACCGACTGGCCTGGAGCCACCGGGCGATTGACGACGCCGGGCGGGCCGAACTCTGGTGCCGCCGCAGCCTGGCGATCGAGACGGCCCAACCGTTGATGTGGTTTCAGTTGGCGCGGCTGCTGGTGGAGGGCAGCACCCACGATGAAGCCCTGGAGTGTGCCGAGGCAGGCTTACGGTTCGCGCCCTCCCATCCCTGGGGCCTGAAGCTACGGGCCCGGGCTCTGGCCACGGTGGGAGGGTGGCGCACCCTGGAGCGGCTCAGCGAGCTGCAGGCCCTCCCGGACGACGAGGCCTTCATGCTGGGACTTGCCAGGTTGCGGCCCTCTGCCCGCACCGGCCTGGCGCGACGGCGACCGGCCGACCCACCGCTCGACCTGCGCCTGCGCCTGCGTGGACTCTTGCGCGGCCTGAAGGGGCCGGCGCTGCTGGTGCATGGCCGCAGTGCCGAGGCCTTGGTGTGGCTGGCGGCGATGGAGCTGCTGCCGCTGGGGCTCCAGGTGCAGCCAGTGGCGAGCCGGGACCCGCTGCGGGTGGCCGAAACCCTGGCGGCGGTTGGGTTGGCCGTGACTGGGGAGCGCTCGCGTCACGCCCTCTGGCAGCTGGATCGGGCCGACCTTGTGGTGCTGGAGCGGCCCAGCGGCTGCCGCCTGCCGCTGCATCTCGGTCCCTGGTTGAGGAGCTCGGCGCTGGTGCTGGCGCCAGCGGGCCTGGTGTGGCTGCCGGAACGGCAGATCGGCCGACTGGGAGGCTGGGAGCTGTTCCGGGGCCTGAAGATTGACTGAAGCTTCCCCATACCCCGGGCCAGCAATCAAAAAACTTCATCCCTTCTGCAGCCTGAAGTTGAGAGGTGGCGGGGACGGTGCCAGGAGGCAGTACCTGGGCCAGGAGCGGGGCTCAAATCGCCGCAATATCGGGGACCTGGGACTGCAAAGCAGCTGAAGAGAGCCATCAGCCTCCCAATAAATGAGCAGGGTATAGCCCGATACAGCGATGAAATCCGTACGGGACTTTGGCATCAGCCAAGGTCCGAGGATGCAGACATGAGGCAGGGGGTTGCAGCAAAGCGCTCCATGGCGTACAGTGGTGATGGCAGTATTGCATTTACAAGTAGCCCGCAATGTCTGAACCGTCTCTCGGCCCTTCAGTTGTATTCACAGATCCCCTTGCGGTTCCGCCCCCCCCAGTCGATACCAATCCGGAAAGCGTTGATGCAACCACTCCTGTACAACTCGGCGGAGTGGGACAAGTCTGGACAACTCAAGCTGTAGAATCAGGCCAGATTGCGCAAGTCGTTGTATCCGGTGAAAATACCAGGTTGAATCTTGGTATTGGCGGTGCCGATGTTCAATTCGCCGGCGGTGGAATTGTAGTTGAATCAATTCAATTTTTCGATACCGCTACCGGAGCCCCAATCCCCGACGCCGGCAAAGCATTTAAATTAGGTAGCGACACAGTTCCCTACAACGGAGCCGTGGTTAATACATCCCAATCAGTTGTGGGCGATTCTTACAATTCTCCGCCAGAGAGCATTTCTGCCGCAAGCGGCAATCTCCTCCCAGCCGAAGGTATTGCCAACTACGTTTCAGGCGGCACAGGCAATGACTCGGTGATCGGATCCAGCCAAAATGATTTCATTCGTGGCGGCGCTGGGGATGACAGCATCAACGCCGGAGCTGGCAACGACCTCGTGCGCGGCGGTGCCGGTAATGACACGGCATTCCTCGGACAAGGCTTCGATACCTTGTATTACACCGTTGACCAGGTGGGAGCAGGTGCCAATGATTTTATTACCGACTTCACAGTTAGCGAAGACAAAATCGCAGTTCAGGGAAATATTCTTTATTCGATCAACGGCAACCAGATTACTTTCACATCAGGTGTCGACAACAGCACCAGCACCCTCACCGCTCAAGCTGGCATTATTTTTACCACTTCACAACCCGGCCCTGAAGGCATTATCTTTATTAGTTAAACTTGACGTTAAACGACTAGTTTTCTATTCCTTCACCACCCCTTTGGGGGTGGTTTTTTATTGTTCTCCCTTCTGGGCTTGCCATGGTTGAGCTTCCAGCCCAGCGGGCCCTGCGGGAGCTGGAGATGCTTTCGCCCTGGTTCGACGCCTCGGCACCGGGGCCACAGGGGCCGCTCCCGGAGGGTCTACACCAGCCGCAACCGGCTCGGCTGTTAATCGTGCTGGCCCCGCCGCGGGTGGGTTCCTTCCACCTCTGCCGGCTGCTCTGGGGGCTGGGCTACGGCAAACCCACCGAGTATTTCAACCCCCACCCCATCTACCGCAGTGCCTTTGGGCGCTGGGGGCGATGGGGTTCGAAGGACTGGCTGCGGACCCTGGTGCGGGAACGCTCCGCAACCTCCCTGTTCAGTGGCCGGCACCTCTTCGCCACCAAGCTGCAACCATTCCAGCGGCGTGGCTCCTACCGGATGGTGTTGGAGCGGCTGCTGCGCCCCCTACGGCGGTCAGGGCAACTCACGGCAGATCCGCCCTTTGTGGTGCTGCTGCAACGGCGCAACTGGCCAGCGGCCACGGCCTCCCTGCATTTCAGCCGCTGCACCGGCGCCTATGACCTGGGTCTGGAAACGACGCACCAGGGGTTGCCGTTCGAGCACCTGCTCGATCCGCAGGCCCTCAGCCAGACCTGCGCTGAAATGGCTTTCCATCGTGCCTGGTTGGAGCAGGCCTGCCGGGCACTGCCACCCCAGCTGACGCTCTGCTACGAGGAACTCATCAGCCATCAGGCTGAACAGCTGGGCCGGCTGGTGGGCGCCCTGGAGCCGGACGTGGATCGGGCGGAGCCATGGATTGAGGCGGTGCTGCGCCGCCCGATCCAACGGGAACAGTTCCCCTGGGATGGCAAGCGCCGCGAATGGCTACAACAACTCGAGGCCGCTGTCATCGCCCTGGGTGCCTAGCGAATGCGAGCCACTCAGGGGCCGATGCCGCTCCAGCGGGCCAGCCGGCGATAGGCCCCCAGGCCGCCTGGGCGGCGTACGGCCAGCAGGCCCATGTCGTGGCCGAGGGCCCGAGCCCTCGCCATGCCGAACTCCAGCGCCCGCTCCCGGCCCAGAAGCAGCCGCACCCAGGGCTGGGCCAGCAGGGCCAGCCCATGCAGCCCCAGGGGGCGAGCCCCGGGCAGAGAGGCCGCCTCGCTGGGGAAGCAGTCCGCCAGGGCGGGAACATAACTCGCGGCAGCGCCGAACTCGAGCCGGCGGATGTAGGCAAGGTTGGCGCGGGCGGGCGGAATCAGATGGCCGCAGCGCAGGTCCGGGATGAAGCCCTGGGCCAGTCCCAGCCGCAGGGCTTGCCACACGATCTGCAGATCGCCGCCACTCTGCAGACCGGCCCCGGTGCGATCGCTGGCAGCCAGCTCGCCGCGCTCCACCGCCAGGCGATAGGCCTCCAGCACCGGCCGCCGCACGGCAAAGCCCGTACCCGTGACCCAGGGAGCGCCAAGCGGTGGCGGCATCGTGGAGATGGCGAACGGCAGCTGGCGCTCCTGGAAGCAAGCGCGGTGGCGCTGAATCCAGGGGTCCGGTTTCTGGCTGAAGATCACCGTGATGTGGCCCGGCCCCCAGACGCCCACCTCGGGGTAATGGGCGGCATAGGCCGTGACCTGGGCGACGTAGTCGGCCGCCGGTTCGTTGTCATCGTCAAAGCCGATCAGCAGGTCGGCCGTTGTTTCGCGGATCGCCCGGCAGCGAGCCTGGGTGAGACCGGGGCAGCTCTCGAGCACGCAGCGCACCTGGGGATGGCGCGCCTGAAGCCAGTGCAATGGAGCACTGGCCGCCACGGGGTGTGGCGAGTGATTGTCAACCACCAACACCTCAGCAACGGCACTGCGCTCGAGGATGGAATCCAGAGCGGCGAACAGTCGTGCCAGCAGGGCTAGATCTGGCCCATGGGTGCACACGGCAATCGCCACACTGGGCAGCGCGCCCTGGTCCATAACCCTGGTCTTCACCAGTTGGACCTCCCCATGGATCCAGTCGTTGGTCACGCTATTCATGAACGCAGCCAGCCGGATGGATCGGGCTGGATCCGCTCCGGATGAGTGCGCCCCAGCCGCACGACTGCCGCTGGCCCCCTCAATTCCGATCGCAGAGATTCTGCTGGCCGATCAGCTCCTCGGGCCCCAGCCGAGTCACCAGCTCCGGCCGATAGGTGAGTGCCGGCCCCAGGGCGATGCCATCGGCCGGGACGGGCAACCCGACGTCGGCGCAGATGGCGCGCAGGGTGGCGCGACAGGCTTCACCTCCCCAGCCCTTGTGGACATGCTCCAAGGCCGCGGCGCGCATCTCGTCCCAGAGAGGCTGGGAGCGATGCAGCTCCAACACGGCGGCCGCCAGGGCCTCGACATCCTCACCCTTGAGGAAGGTGACACCATGGCGGAGCTGCAGCCCCTCAGCCGCCACTGACGTGGCCACCATCGGCAGGCCGGCAGTCATCGCGGTGAGCATTTTGCCCTTCACACCAGCGCCGTAGCGCAGCGGTGCCACCGCCAGGCGGCGGTCGCCCAGCAACAGCTCCAGATCCGCCACGTAGCCGTGGATCTCCACATCACTACAGGCCAGGGCTAGCACCTCCGGCGGCGGGTTCGCCCCCACCACATGGAACACGATGCCATCAGCGGCCGCCCGTAGCCGCGGCATCACCTCAGCCACGAACCAGAGCACCGCATCGCAATTGGGGGGATGGCCGAAACCGCCGATGAACACCAGCCCCGAGCGCTCGGCGAAGCCCTTGGGGCCGGGGTCGGCCTCCACCACGGGCGGCAGCACGTAGCCGCGGCTGCGGGGCGCCAGCCGCTCCTCCGCTTCGCGCTCTTCGGCCTCACTCAGATACAGCACGCCGTCCACCACGTCGACGATCTCCTTCTCCAGCGCGCGCATCGTCGCGATCGCCTCCGCATTGACGCTGCCTGGAACCGTCTGCTCCTGGCGCTCCATGCGCAGATGGTGCAGATCGTGAGTGTAGTAAAGCAGGCGGGCGTGGGGCGCATGGCGCTTGATCGGCTCCAGGCAGCGCTCCGCCACCTCAGGCCTGGCCATCAGGATGCCCTCATAGTGATCGCCCTCCTTCTCCAGGTGATCTGCCACGGAACTCACGAAGGGATGCACCAGCACCCGGATACCCAGCCGTTCCAACACACCGCTGTATTCCGGCATGTAGTTGAAGTTGTCGACAGCGATGAAGCTCACGTCGTAGCCCAGCTGCACCAGGGCCAGCAGGATGTTGAACATGAACAGCGAGCCCGCGTCCTGATCCGGCGTGGGGGTGCTCATCTCCAGAACCAGCAGCCGGCCGATACGGCCGCGGTTGCGTTCAATCAGGGGCTGATGACCGCTCTCGGCGTGGCCCTTCAGGGTCTCGATCCACTTGCGGCGAAACAACTGCCGGTTGCGCTCCTGATGCCGCTTGGCGCCGCTCTCCTCGTCGCGGCCACTGCTCACGCCCTCGAAATGGATCACCTTGGAGGCGGGCTGATACATCACCCGCAGCCCCTTCTGGCGCACCTGCAGGGCCAGATCCGTGTCCTCGTAGTAAGAGGGGGCGTAGCGGTTATCGAAGCCACCCAGCTCGCGGAACAGAGGGGTTGGCAGCAGGATCGACGCTCCAGAGACATAGTCGACATCGCGAGCAAAGCTCACCTCCGGCGAGCGGGGATTGTCGCCGCGGCCATAGTTCCAGGCACTGGCATCGCGCCAGACGATGCCACCGGCCTCCTGCAGGCGGCCATCGGGGTAGAGCAGCATCGAGCCCACCAGGCCCGTGCCGGGGAAGAGGGTGAAGCTGTTCAGTAATTCCTCCAACCAGCCGTGGGTCACCACGGTGTCGTTGTTGAGAAAGCCGATGAAATCACCCTCCGCCAAGGCCGCGCAGCGGTTGCAGCTGCGCAGGAAGCCCAGGTTCTCGGCGTTGCGCAGCACCCGGATCGGCCCGATGCCGTCGAGTTGCTGCAGGCTGGCTCCGGATCCATCCGGGGAGGCATCGTCGATCACCAGCAGTTCAATCCGGGCGCGCGAGCGCCGCTGGTAGGTGCGCTCGGCCAGCACGCTCTCCAGGCAGCGCAGCGTTACCGGCAACTGGCCGTAGCAGGGGATGATCAGCGACACCAACGGGGCCTCGGGCTCAGCGGCGCGATTGGCCAGCGGAGCCAGCCAGCGCACCATGGCCAGCCCTTCCGGCTCGGGTCGCAGATCCTGGGAATAGTGACGGGTGCTGATCAGGCTGCAGGCGAACAGTGGCCGACGTCTCTCTTCGAGCCAGCGGCGGTAGCGCAGCCACAGTCGCCCGAGGATTTGGGCGGGATCCAGGCCGCCGCTTTCGAACTGCTCTTCTAACTCAAGCGGGTCGTCGAACAGGGTGAGGGGATCGTCGGCACAGAGCTGTCGTGCCATCGACAGCCTTGCGGTGCGGGAGCTCACCTCCCGCAAGCTGAAGCTGATCGGCTGGGCGGCCTCGGCGGCCTCGATGGAGCTGGGCAAGCTGGCGCTCCACCAGAGGAAGCGCTCTGTAGCCACCACATCGCAGATGTTCAGGCGCTGCGCCTGGATCTGGCCGTCACCGGAGCGGCAATGCACCAGCGTCGAGCAGCCATACACGGGCCGCTGCGCGCGGGCCGTGACTTCGATCCACACCCCGCAGCCGCCCATAAACAGATTCATTGTCATCGGTGCCTGGCCGAACCCTCTGGGGGCGGTCGCAACAGGGGACCGAATGAATCGGAATACAGCCCCACCAGTCCCAGCAGCAACCAGCCGCCCAGCACCGCCATACCCAGGAACAAGCCCAGCAGCCCGAGGAGGCGCAAAGCCTGCCCAAGCCGGCCAGGATCATCCAGCTCGCGTTGCAGACGGTGCTCCAGACGCCTTGCCTGGCGCTTGTCGGCGTGGCGCTGGAGATGGGGTGGCGGATCAGCCATCGGCAGGGGCCAGATCCAGCACACGATCGCAGAGTTCGAGGCTGGCGCGTCGGTGGCTCACCAGCACCAGCGTCAGCTGCGGGCGGCGGCGCCGCAGCCGCGTCAGCAGGCGGCGTTCGCCCTCCAGGTCGAGGGCGCTGGTGGCTTCATCCAGCACCAGCAGGTCGGGTCGGGTCAGCAGGGCCCGTGCCAGTCCGAGCCGCTGGCGCTGGCCGCCGCTGAGCTGGCGCCCCGCCTCGCCCAGGGGCCGATCCAGCAGGCCCTCAAGTTCCACCAGGGCCAACAGATCGTCCAACTCCTGGGCCGGCGGTGGCGAGGCTTCACCGAAGGCCAGCTCCAGATTGGTTCGCACGCTGCCCGGCACCAGCGGCACCGCGGCTCCCATGCTGGCCAGACCTGCCTGCCAGCGGCGCAGCCGCGGCGATCCCGCTTCAAGGGCCAGCCCGTCGACCTGCAGCTGGCCCCGATCGGGCGGTAGCAACCCCAGCAGCAAGTCGATCACCGTGCTCTTGCCACACCCCGAAGGGCCCCAGAGTCCCAGCCATTCGCCGCGGTCCAGCGCCAGCTGAACGTTGCGCAGGACGACTCCCGTAGCAGGCCCGTAAGAGAAGTCGACCCCCACCAGGGCCACGCGTCGCCAGTCGGCCAGTCGGGGCGCGGGCTGCGGTTCGCTCACCTCGGCGGGCTCTTGCCGCTCGATCAGATCCAGCAGCCCCGCCAGCAGCGGCGTACCGGCGGTGAGGGCGGCCCAGCCGGCCCACACCTGCTGACCCAGGGGCAACAGCCGTTGGGCGGCGAAGGCCAGCAGTCCCAGCCCCGGCAGCACCTCCAGCACGGGGCGCCCCTGCAGCAACAATCCCAGCCCTGCCAAGACGATCCCCACCATCCCGAGCGGCTCCAGCAGGAAGCGCGGCAGGCCAGCCAGGGTGGCGTTGCTGGCCTCCAGCTGGCGCATGCGCCGCTCCATCACCCCGTAGCGACGACTCAGCGGCACGGCCCAGCCCCGCAGCTGCACGTCGCGGATCGAGGCGAGATTGTCCTGGATCATGCGGATCAGGAGCTGCTGCTGGGCCACCGCTTCCGTGCCTTGGCGACGCAGGCGAGCTCGGCTGGCGACGGACAGGCCCAGGTAGCCCAGGCCCATCAGCAGCAGCAAGGGCAGGGCCAGCCGCCAGGCCAGCAGCGTCAGGGTTGCCAAGATCGCCAAGCCGAGCAGGCCGGCACTGAGCAGCAGCCAGCCCTGTTGCAGCACCTGGGACACCAGCTGACGCAGCTGGGGGGCCAACACCGCCACCACCTGGGTGCTCTCCAGGGTCAGCTGTTCCCGGTAGGGCCGGCCCAGAGTGCGCCGGAAGGCCATCTCGCCCAGATCGGCGCCGATCGCCGCCGCCAGTCGGTTGCTCACCCA
>CAMBZX010000058.1 GCA_945872185.1 Synechococcus sp. UW140
TGGGCTTCCGGGCGCAGCGAATCCGGTGCCGGTCTGATGGCCCGGCAGCGCTCCTTCTGGCTCGTCGCCGACGCCGAACTGATCGTCTACGGCGCCACCGATCCCGCCGCCCGCCTCTCCATCGGCGGCGAAGAAGTGCCCCTCTCGCCGGATGGCACCTTCCGCATTCAGGTGCCCTTCCGCGATGGCCAGCAGCTCTACCCCATCGAGGCCCTCGCCGCCGATGGCGAGCAGCGCCGCAACATCACCCTCGAGTTCCGCCGCACCACCCCCGAAGACAACAGCAACCCAGCCAGCCAGGCCGTGGCGGAATGGTTCTGATGACCGCTTCCGGCACTGATCGCACCCCGCTTCGCACCACTCCGCTTCGCACCGTGGTGGCGCTGACGCCCGTCGCCGGTTCGATCCTGTTCCCGCTGCTGGTTCCCCTGTTGATGGTGCGAGTCAGCATCACTGCCGGCGTGATGGCAGCCGTGCTGATCGGCTCTTTATGGTTCATCGCCATGCTTCGCACCGCCGAGATGCCTGGCCACAGCTGAAGGCGAGGTGATCTGTCAGCGGCCGGGAATGCTGAGCGGGAGCACCCTGAGCCCGCCGGAGCTGCCCAGCCATGTCTGTGCCCTTGCCGCCGAGTGGCAACAACCGTGGCCAACGCAGCACTGGCTTGCTGGCCAGCCTGAGTGCCGGGTTGCTGCTGGCTGGCTGCGGTAGCTCCACGGCCGTGCGGCTGGGCCAACCAGCCCCGGACTTGCCGCTTCCGGCCGGTATTCACGTGGCGTTCAACCATCGGGCCGAACACCGGTATCGCAGCCCGATCAGCGGCCAATGGCGTCAGGGCGACGACCTGGAGGCCCTGTTGCTGGAGGCCATTGCCCAGGCCCGCACCCAGATTCTGGTGGCCGTGCAGGAGCTGTCCCTGCCGCGCATCGCCACGGCCCTGGTGGAACGGCAACGCCAGGGAGTGCAGGTGCAAGTGGTGCTCGAAAACACCTACAGCAGCCCCTGGAGCCGCCAGGAACCCGTCACACTGCCGCCCCACCAAAGGCGCCGAGTCGAGCAACTGCGGGCTCTGGGCCTGGACGATGCGGTGGCGATCCTGCAGCAAGGCGGTGTGCCGATGCTCGATGACACCGCCGATGGCAGCGCCGGTAGCGGTCTGATGCACCACAAATTCATGGTGGTGGACCAGCGCCGCGTGATCACCGGATCGGCCAACTTCAGCCCCTCCTGCATCCATGGCGATCCCGACGATCCCAGCAGCCGCGGCAATGTGAATCACCTGCTCCGCTTCGAAAGCCCCGCTCTGGCCCGCCTGTTCGCCGCCGAGTTCGCGCGGATGTGGGGCGATGGACCGGGGGGCAGGCCGGACAGCCGTTTCGGGATCGCCAAGCAGGGGGGCCAGGCGCAGCGGGTGCTGGTGGCCAACACTCCGGTAGAGGTGTTGTTCGCCCCCCATCGCCGTAGCGATGCCAACCATGGACTGGCCTGGCTCGATCACCAGCTGGCCCGGGTCCAGCGGCAACTGGATCTGGGCTTGTTTGTGTTCTCGGCCCAGAACCTGGCCAACCGCCTGGCCAGCTTGCGCAGCCAGGGGGTGAAGCTGCGGGTGCTGGCCGATCCTGGCTTCGCCAATCGGGCCTTCAGCGAAGTGCTCGACCTGCTCGGCGTGATCCTGCCGGATCACCGCTGCCGCATCGAAACCGACAACCAGCCCTGGTCAACCCCGCTGGAAGGTGTCGGCATTCCCCAGTTGGCGGGTGGCGACAAGCTGCACCACAAGATTGCCGTGCTCGACCGACGCCGGGTGATCAGCGGTTCCTTCAACTGGAGCCCCTCCGCGGCCTTCCAGAATGATGAAACCCTGCTGTTGATCGACTCCAGACCACTGGCCCTGCACTTCGAGCACGAGATCGACCGTCTCTGGCGCGGCGCGGATCTGGGACTGAACCAGCGGTTGCAGCGCAAACGTCTGAAGCAGCGCCAACGCTGCGGCCAGGGACTGGCAAGGGACCAAGGGGCGGCACCGAACCGGCCGGCGACCAAAGCCGAGCCCGCCAGGCGGAGGACCGCTGACAGGAAGCCCAGCCAGAGCCCGACTACGATGGCCATTCGCTTTCCATGATCGTCAGGTCGTCCGATGGACCCGGTCCCACCCTCCCGCGGCACCACCCCGCGACTCGACGCCATCAATCTGATGCTGCGGGATCTGCACACCCGCCACGATGAGATCCGGCATCGAGCCGCCTTCCGCGGCTGCACCAGGGAACTGCTCACCTTGCAGCAGGAACTGGTGGATTACCTGCTCAACAAGAAGCACGGGCTGCTGGGCGTCAAACCGGCTGATTCCGGCCAGAACCCCAACTACAACTCCTTCACCTGAGCACCCTCTCCGCTGCCACCGGTGTGGTGATCGTCGGCGCCGGCCCAGCCGGGGTCGCCCTGGCCCTGCTGCTGGCCCGCCAAGGAGTGCCGCTCACCCTGGTGGAAGCAAGCCCCACTTCGGCGCGGCAATTCCGGGGCGAGGCGCTGATGCCCAGCGGCCTGGCCGCCCTGGCGGCCATGGGCCTGCTGCCCCTGCCCGCATCGATCGCCCAACGACCGCTGGCGGGATGGGCCTTCTGGGCCGATGGCCAGCAGCTCTTCCAGGTGGCTGAACCGATGGGCAGCCGCCGGCCCTGCACCCTGGTCGACCAGGAGGCCCTGCTGGCCTGGCTGCTGGACGCCGTGCGGCGTCTCGATGGCGTCAAGGTGCTGACGGGCCGGCCGGTGGTGGCACCACTGCTGAGCGATGGGCGGGTGGTGGGGGTGGAACTCGACGATGGCACCGAGGTGCGGGGCGAGCTTGTGGTGGCCTGCGACGGCCGTGCCTCCATGCTGCGGCGCAAGGCGGGTCTGGAGCTCACCCAGCTCGGCAAGCCGATGGCTGTGCACTGGTTTCGCTTGCTTACAGCGGCAGCCGAGCCTGTGACCGACTGGCTCAAAGGCCAGTTCGTGACAATCCTGAGCAGCGGCGACAGTTTGGCCCTCTACGCCTCCGTCTATGGCGGGGTGCAGCTGGGCTGGGTGCAGGATCCCAGCGCGCCCGTCCCCTCCAGCAGCGCGGAATGGCGGGAACGCTGGGCCCTGGCCAGCCCGGAACGACTGGCCAACCTGCTGCGAGCCTTTCCGCTGCAAGCCATTCATGGGCCGGTACGGCTACCGGTGCAGGTGGGGCGGCTTGAGCACTGGTGGCAACCGGGCCTGCTGCTGCTCGGCGATGCCGCCCACCCGATGAGCCCGGTGCGAGCCCAGGGGATCAACATGGCCCTGCGGGATTCCCTGCTGGCCGCCCGCCAGCTGCTGCCGGCCCTGGGCCAGGGAGACACTGCCGGGCTCGATCGGGCCCTGGCCGCCATCAGCGCCGAGCGGCTGATCGAGATCCGCCGCATCCAGGCCAGCCAGGCCCGGGAGCTGGCGCGCGCTGATCTGCTGCGCCACAACGGCTGGCTGAGGCAGGTGCTGGTGGCCTCCGCCGGCTGGAGCAGCCCCCTGCTGGCGCGACGCTGGCAGGCCGACCAGGCCGTGCTGCGCCAGGGCTGCGGCACGGTCGAGCTGACGCTCCCGCCCGACGTCATGATGGGTTGATTCTCCGCGTCGCCATGGCCCGGTCCATCCACCTCTTGCGCCCGTTGCTCTGGACCACCTGCGCGATCGCCGGCTGCGGTCTGGGTTTGTTGGGGATCAGCGCTGCGCCTGGCCTGGCGGGGCAACAGCCGGAAACCTTTCCGCCCGCCGAAATCTTCCGCAATCTCCAACTGATCACGCTCAACTGCAGCCGCGAGAACACCGCCGCCAGCTGTGACCAAGTCCGCGCCATCGCCGATCCCCTGCTGGATCACCCCCGCCTGCCCGCCAGCTGCAAGGACCTGCTCTGGTCCCTCAGCCAGAAGGCTCGACCAGCAGCCAGTAACAGTGAGGCCCGCCGCGATGGGCTCGATCGGGTCGCCAAGGATCTGACAATGTTCTGCAAATCCCAGACCAAGCCCACAGGCAAGGGTGACAACAAAACCACCAATCCCTTCGGCATGGGAGCTTCATCCCCAGCCCGCTGAACCAAGCTCCTAGGGCTCGGCGGGAGACTCCGGCAACGGCTGCGCCGGAACAGCCCCGGCCGGGGCGATGGCACCGGTGCCACCGGCGATCAGATCCAGCAACTGCCGGGAGGTCTGATCCATGAAGGCCAGGCTCATGGGCGTGACGATCACCGCCTTGTCCGCCAAACGGCAGAGGGGCGATGTCGTGCCGCTGGCCTCGCAGCTGCTGGACAGACCCAGCAGGGCCTTGGTGAGTTTGCCCCGCAGGCAGGTTTCCCGGCCCGCCCGGGCCAGCACCGCATGGGCACTCGTATCGGCGAACGCCACTGCCTTCGGATAAGTCATCGTCTCGGCAGCGGCAGGCAGCGCCCTGAGCGGGCCCAGCCCCAGGCAGACGAGCCCCAGGGGGGCCAACGCCAGGACGACGGCAGCTGGATTTTTTGGCATGAAACCAATTTACCCAGGCAGCCCAGGAATCGCCAGCAAGGGCGGCCGGCGACGGGCGTAATTTGGGGCCCCTCCTGCGCACCCGGCGACGGGCGATGCCGATGACCAGCAGCCCCATCCGCCAGGTGACGCTTGCCCAACCCTTCACGGATCAGAAACCCGGCACCTCCGGGCTGCGCAAGAGCAGCCGCCAGTTCCAGACCACCCACTATCTCGAGAGCTTCATCGAAGCCTCCCTGCGGGTGGTGCCGGGCATTGCCGGTGGCACCGTCGTGGTGGGCGGCGATGGCCGCTATGGCAATCGCGCCGCGATTGATGTGATCGCCCGCATGGCCGCCGCCCATGGGGTGAGCCGGCTGATCACCACCACCCGCGGCATTCTCTCCACCCCGGCGGCCTCGAACCTGATCCGCCAGCACGGTGCTGCCTGTGGCGTGATCCTTTCGGCCAGTCACAACCCCGGCGGCCCCGAAGGGGACTTCGGCGTCAAGATCAACGGCGCCAACGGCGGCCCAACGCCGGAATCGGTCACCGATGCCATCCATGCGGCCACCTTGACTCTGGATGGTTACCGCATCGCCGAAGCCGATCCGCTGCCGCTGGATGGCCCCGGCAGCCACAGCATCGGCACGATGACGGTGACAGTGATCGATGGGGTGGACGACTACGTCGCCCTGATGCAACAGCTGTTTGATTTCGAGCGCATCGCCGCCCTGCTCAAGGGCGACTTCCGCGTCGCCTTCGATGCCATGCACGCCGTCACCGGTCCCTATGGCAGCCGGTTGTTGGAAGGCTTGCTGGGTGCTCCGGCCGGCACCGTGCGCAACGGCATCCCCCTGGAGGATTTCGGCGGCGGCCACCCCGACCCCAACCTCACCTACGCCCACGAACTGGCCGAACTGCTGCTGCAAGGCAACGACTATGACTTTGGCGCCGCCTGCGATGGCGACGGCGATCGCAACATGATCCTGGGGCGGGCCTGCTTCGTGAACCCCAGCGACAGCCTGGCGGTGCTCACGGCCAACGCCACCCTGGTGCCGGGCTACGCCAAGGGCCTGGCGGGGGTGGCCCGCTCGATGCCCACCAGTGCCGCCACCGATGTGGTGGCCAAAGCGCTGGGCATCAGCTGCTACGAAACGCCCACCGGCTGGAAGTTCTTCGGCAACCTGCTCGATGCCGGCCGCATCACCCTCTGTGGCGAGGAGAGCTTCGGCACCGGCAGCGATCACATCCGCGAAAAAGACGGCCTCTGGGCCGTGCTGTTCTGGCTCAACATCCTGGCGGTGCGCGGCTGCTCGGTGGCCGCGGTGATGGCGGAGCACTGGGGCCGCTTCGGCCGCCACTACTACTCCCGCCACGACTACGAAGCGATCGCCAGCGACGCCGCCCACGGCCTCTACGACCGGGTGAAGGGGATGTTGCCGCAACTGGTGGGCCAGGAATTCGCCGGCCGCACGATCGCCACCGCCGATGACTTCGCCTACACCGATCCGGTGGACGGCTCGAACACCAGCGGCCAGGGCCTGCGACTGCTGCTCGACGACGGTAGCCGCGTGGTGCTGCGCCTCTCCGGCACCGGCACCCAGGGCGCCACCCTACGGGTGTATCTGGAGAGCTATGTGCCCCCCAGCGGCGACCTGAACCAGGATCCCCAGGCGGCCCTCGGCGCCATGATCACCGCGATCGACGAGCTGGCCGAGATCCGTAGCCGCACCGGCATGGACAAGCCCACCGTGATCACCTGATGGCAGAACCGGGAGCCTCAGGTAGCGGCAGGACCTGAGCCTGGAGTTTCGGTGGGCTTGCGCGAACTTCCAGAGGCTTCGGTAGCGCCGGGAGCTGGTCGTGGTGGCCTCATCGAACCAGTGTCGTTGCCCCACCAGCAGCCATTCTTGCGACGGAAACGGGTACGCCAGCGGGACGACCATGCCGAACGTCGTGCAGACCGAGTCATGGGACTTCTCTGGCGCTCGGCGTAGCCATGGAGAAAACAGGGAACGTCAGTCCAGGGGCCAAAAAGAATGCGAGCCGACGATGGGTGCAATCGCCACGATGAGGCAGGAATCAACTTTGCGCTTGACTGACCGGTGCAAGGAAGCTGGAGCTCAGTCAGAGACTGACCACGTCGGGATCTATTGCAGCTGGCCCCCCTTGAGGAGCGCCGGGAGACTTCTCATCCCGTTGCGTCAAATGGGTAAGGGACCGCAGAACTGGCCCCCGCCCCCTGCTACCGAAAGCAGACATGCGGGGGCGATTTATCAACCGCTCTACCTCCCGACAGGTGAACAGTCAGCAAGCTCGCCGCCTGACAATCACGCCGATCAGTCATGCGGCAATTGATCAGCTGGGACGACTTCAGGCGACGGTCTCTGGATCTTCCGGCTGCTCGGGGAACCAGCGGGCCTCCAGATGCTTGATCACCACATAAAAGGGTGGCACCACACCCAGAGAGAGCACGGTGGCAACGAGCAGACCACCAAAAATCACCGTACCCAGCGACTGCTGGCTGTTGGCTCCGGCGGTGCTGGCCACCACCAGGGGCAGGAAACCGGCCAGGGCGGCGATGGCCGTCATCAGAATCGGCCGCAGCCTAGATTCGGCCGAGGCGATGGCGGCCTGGGTGGCCGTCATGCCGGCATGCATGTGTTGTTCGGCCACTTCAACAATCAGGATGCCGTTCTTGGCGGCCAGGCCGATCAAGGTGACCAGGCCCACCTGGGCATAGATGTTGAGGTCGATCGAACGCAGGGCCAGAAAGCCCAGGGCACCCAGCATGGCCAGGGGCACGGTCATCAGAATGATCACCGGCGTGACATAGCTCTCATACTGAGCCGAGAGCACCAGATACACCACCAACACCCCGAGACCGAACACCAGCACCGTGGCATTGCCGGCTGAGAGCTGCAGGGCAGCCAGGCCGGTGAAGGCATAGCCAATGTTGTTGAAGTCGAGATTATTGAAGACCGATTGAATCGAGGCCAGCGCCTGGCCCGAGCTCTTGCCGGCAGCCTCGACGCCCTGGACGAGGATCGTGCGGTATAGGTTGTAGTGGCTGATGATCGGCGGCGCGCTAGTGAGCTCGGCCTCCGCGAACTCAGACATCTGCACCATCTTGCCCTGACGATTGCGGACGTAGAAACTCAGGAGGTCCTGAAGTTTGCTGCGATTGGCTGCCTGGGCCTGGACGTAGATGTTGCGGACCTGACCACTTTCGTAGGTGAGACCTGAGTAGTTGCCGCCGGCCAACACGGCAATGGTGTTCATCGCCTGCTGGAAATCAATGTCCAGCGCACCGATGATGGCGCGATCCACCTTGAGACCGAAGGCTGGAGCACTAGGAATGAACTGGGTGTAGAGGGAGCCAAAGTCACCCGTGGCTTTGCCGCTGACTACCAGCTTGTTGGCGAGATCGTCGAGTTCGTTGAAGGAATAGCCGCCGTTGCTGAGATCGTTGAACTGGAAGTAGAAGCCACCCTGGCTTGAGAAACCGGGCACCGCCGGCGGCTGACCCGCCACCGCCATGCCGCCGCTGAGCTTGCTGAGCTTGGCGTTGAGGCGGGCGACAATCGCCGGTGCCTTCTGATCGCCCCCCTTGCGCTCTTCAAGGGGTTTGAAGCCATAGAAGAACACCCCCTGATCAGGACTGGAGCCATTGAATCCATAGCCGCTGATCACGGAGCCGGCGATAATTTCATCTTCCTCATTGAGCACCTTTGCGATTTCCTGGCCCATCTTCTGGGTCTGGCTGAGGGAGGCGCCGTTCTGGAGCTGGTAGATGCCGAGGCCATAGCCCTGGTCCTCCTCCGGAATGAAGGCAGAGGGCAGGGCACCGAAGGCAAAGACGGTCAGCACGATGCCCCCCACCAGGCCGACCATGATCAGTCGGCGCTTGCGGATCAGCAGCTCGACCAACGCGGCATATCCCTTCTCGACACGGGCGAAGAAGCGGTTGAACTGCTCAAAAATGAAGGGAAGATTGGCACCGGCCAGGACCCCCACCACCACACCGATCACCCAGGCGATCGGACCGAAGGAGGCGGTACTGAAGCGACCGAAGGCAAGGCCGACCATCAGACCGGCAATGCTGCCTACGACGCGCCCCGGCGGTTTGGCCTTTTCATTTCTGAGCAGCAGGGCCGAGAGCATCGGCGAAAAGGTGATGGCGTTGAAGGCGGAAATGGCGATCGAAAAGGCGATCGTCAGCGCGAACTGGCGATAGATGATGCCGATGCTGCCCGGATAAAAGGCCACCGGCACGAACACCGCCATCAACACCAGCGCCGTGGCGATCAGGGCCCCGATCAGCTCACCCATGCAGTCAAGAGCCGCCTTGCGCGGGCGCATGCCCTTCTCGAGGTTCTTGGAGACAGCTTCGATCACCACGATGGCGTCATCGACCACTAGGCCGGTGGCCAGGACCAGACCGAGCAGAGTGAGCTGGTTGATCGAAAAACCGAAGGCCTTGACGAAGGCGAAGGTGCCGACCAGGGAAATGGGGATCGCCAGACTGGGTACAACGGTGGCCCTCCAGTCCTGAAGAAAAATATAGAGAATCAACAACACCAACACGATGGCGAGACCCAGGGCATCCACCACCCCAGAAACGGCCGATTCGATGAACTGACCGATGTTGTAGATCTCCTTCACCGTCACACCAGGTGGCACGGTCTGACTGAACTGATTCATCACCTTCACCACCGCCTCCGAGACATCGAGGGCGTTGCTTTCCGGCGTCTGGAACACCGCAACCGTCAGGGCCGGCGCGCCCTCTTTGCTGACGGCGGCCTGGCCGAAGCTATTGAAGCCGTAGGTGGCCTGGCCCACATCACTGAGATGGAGCAGGTTGCCCATCGGTGAACGGCCGACGATCAACTTGTTGAGTTCTTTGACCGAAACCAGGTTGCCGTTGTTCTGGATCAGAATCGGATAGGCAAACTGCTGATTCCCCCCCGCTGGCGGACCGCCGACGATGCCACCGACGGCTACGGAATTCTGGGATTTGACCGCCTGCACCACCTGATCGGCGGTGAGATTGTTGGCGGTGAGCTTGTCCGGATCGACGAACAGCCAGAAGGCTGGATTGCTGCCGCCCAGCATGCTGATATTGGCGACCCCGGGTACCCGTCCCAGCTGGTAGTAGAGATTCTCGTAAATCAGGCCATTGAGATAGGGAGAGTCAAACTGTCCCTCGGTCGAGGAAACCTGATACGCCAGCAGGATCGAAGGGGTGCTCTGGGTGACCGAAACGCCCGTGGCCTGGACCTGCTGCGGCAGCTGCGGCATCGCCAGGGAAACGCGGTTCTGCACGTTCACCTGGTCAATGTTGATGTCAGTGCCTTCATTGAAGTACACCGAAATCACACTGTTGCCGATCATATTGCTGGTGGACGAAATGTAATTCGCCCCCGGCACGCCGTTGATCTGTTGCTCAATTGGATTGGTGACCGCCTGCTCGGTGACCACGGAGTTGGCGCCACCGTAATTGGCCGTGACTTGAATCAGTGGTGGCGCGATATTCGGCAGGTTTTCAATCGAGAGGCTGGGGATGGCAATCAGGCCCACCAGCACGATCAGGATGCTGCAGACGGTGGTCAGGACCGGCCGCTTGATGAAATTATCGGAAAGCGACATGACGGGCTCAGTTACTGGGGCCGCTGCCGGCCACTTGGACGGGCATGCCGGAACGCAGCAGGGCCGTGTTGCTGACCACCACCTGATCTCCCTTGCTCAGCCCCTGCAGCACCGGGAAGGCGTCGCTCTGCATCGGGCCCAGTCGCACCGCCACCTGCACGGCGATCGGCGTACTGCCGGGCAGCTTCTCGAGGGCCTCCTTCTGGGCTGGCAACAGCTGGGGCGAGGCTTTGATCTTCGGCAACACCTGGCGCAGTGGATAGAGCTTGAACACAAACGGCTGCGAGGCCTTCATCTGCACGGCCTGGGCGGGGATGGCCAGCTCTTCGGACATGCCGGTGATGATGCGGTTCTTGACGAATTGGCCGGTTTTCAGCTCGCCGCTGAGGTTGGGGAACACGGCCTTCACCAGCACCGTGTTGGGCGAAGTGTTGCCGTCGTTTTCACCGTAATAAGGGGAGATGAAGACGACCTTGCCGACGCCCCGAACCGGTGGATTGCCCTGACTCTGCAGCGTCACAGGCAACCCCAGCCGCACCTGGTTCGCCTGGGTCGCCGGCACATCCATCAGGGTCCAGAGGGTGGCGTTGTTGACGATCCCGGTGATCGCCTGCCCCTTCTGCACGTAGTCACCCAGCTTGACGGTGTCGAGGTTGCCGAGGATGCCGTCGATGGGCGCCGTAACGAACTTGTAGCCCAGGTTGGCTGCGTTGGCCCGGACCCGATCCCGGCTCTGCAACGCCTGGGTGACGTAGTAGTCGCGGTCCTTGGTGGAAATCGCACCCTGATCGTTGAGGAAGATGTAGCGCAGGGCGTTGGCGCGATCCTTGACCGCCTCGGACCGGCTGGCATCCAGGGTGGCCGACTCCTGCACATTGTCCAGCACCAGGATCGGCTGTCCTGCCTTCACCCGCTGGCCCTGGACCGCCAGAATCCTCACCACCCGGCCATCGGCCTCAGGGCGCATCACCACGTTGCTGGTGGACTGGATGCGACTGACCACATCAATGCCCGGGGCAAAGCGGCCGGGGGCCACGGTCACCGCCTGAACAGAGAGAGGCTGCTGGGCCTTGGGGGGCTGACCACCGCAGGCGCTCAGAAGACCCAGCAGAGGAAAAGAGGCCAACGCCAGCCGTGGCCAACGCGCGAAAACGGCAGAGGGGGGCTGGGAAGCCGGCCGGCGCACAGGATTTCGAAGACGTAACGCAGGCAAGTTACAGGAAAACTGCTGCTCAGCCCGGCTGGAGCGACCAATCGCCGGATTGATCATCGAACCTGCACCGGCAAGCCATGGCGCAGGCTGAGCAGATTGGCGACGATCACCGGTTCATCGAGGCTCAGGCCCTGGAGCACCGGGTAGCGATTGTGCTGCAGCGGACCCAGTCGCACCGGCGTCTGCAGGGCAAAGCGGGTGCCAGGCGCCATCCGGGCAGCGGCGGCGAGATCGGCGCGGCCGGGGCGCTGCCGCAGGCGCGCCAGCCCGCCGACCACATAGACAAAACTCTGGCCTGAAATCCGGGTGACGGCGGTGAACGGCACCGAGGGCTGGCGACTGCCGTCAAGGATCAGGCGCGTGCGCGTCCGCAGTCCGTTGCGCAGGCGTTGGCCGGGGTTGTCGAATTCGGCCTTGGCAAGCAGCGACTGGCTGCCGGGCGCCACCCCGGGATCAATCGAGCTCAGTGGCGCCTGAGCCAGTGGGCGGTTCGTGGCCGGATCCATCAGGATCACCACCTGTCCCAGGCGCAGGCGGGGCGCATAAAGGGCAGGCACCTCCACCCTGGCCAGAAGCCGGTCGTTGCGGATCAAGCTGGTGAACGGAGCGCCGGCCTGAATCACATCCCCCTGTTTCACCTTGAGATCGCCGACGCTGCCGCTGATCGGGGCTCGCAGATCGCGGAAGGCCAGATCGGCGCGGCCAGCGATCAGCTCCTGCCGGGATGAGATCGAGCGCTGGCGAAACTCGTCGCGCTGAAAGGCACTGGCAGCGCCCTGTTTCACCAGGTAGTCGTAGCGCTGGTAGTTGAGCCGATTGGTTTCGGCCTCCGCCTGCAGCCGGGCCACCTCAGCCCGGGTCTGGGTCTGATCCAGCACCAGCAGCAGCTGCCCCTGGCGCACCCTGTCCCCTTGTTGCACCAGCAGGCGCTCGATCCGGCCACTGGCCTGGGCCGCCAAGGCCACCTCCTCGAGCGACTCCAGGGTGCTGATCGTCTCGATGCTGTCGCTGAAGGAGCTGAGCGCCACGGGTGCCACCAGCACCGGCAGGATCCGCGGGGGAGCGGCCTTGTCCGCCGCACAGCCCGTGAGCAGCAGGCCGAGTGAAGCCGTGAAGGCGGCTCCGGCCACCGTGGAACGGAAAGCGGCTGGGAGCTGCAATCGCAAGGGGGCGCCATGGCCGATGGGCCCGATGATGGCATCCAACGCCGGTGGCAGGGGGTGCCGCCCCGAGCCCGTAGCAGACCAGCCCAGGCCCATATAGGCCGATGACAAAGCCAGGCGAGACGTCCCCTGGCTGCCCAGCCTGGAGGCTGAGGTCGCTCTGCAATCGCCATGGCCCCCGAATCCACTCCCGAGACCATCGCGCCAACGCCTGGCGCGTTTCCCCTGGATCAGCAGGCCGACGAACTCTCGCGACTGCGGGGACTCACCCAGGCCGAGGGGTTGATCCTGATCGTGCTGGGCCTGCTGGCCCTCAGCTTCCCGATCATCGCCTCCGCCTGGGCCACGCTGATGGTGGCTGTGGCCTTCCTGGTGGCTGGCCTGTTCGGCTGGATCAACAATCTCAGCCGTGGCCGTCGGCTCAGCCGCTGGCACAGCTTCGGGCGGCTGGTGATCGCCACCCTGTTCCTGCTGGCTGGCTGCTGGATGCTTAGCCAATTCAAAACCGGCCTGGTGCCGGCAGCCCTGCAGATCAAGGCCCTGGCCGTGGCCCTCGGACTCGTGTTCCTGGCAGAAGGCCTGGTGGCCACACTCGTTTCGCTGCTGCATCGCACGGTGACCGGCTGGGGCTGGGGCCTGGCCAATGGGCTGGTGACCCTGGTGCTGGGCCTGCTGATCCTCAGCATGGACCCGGCTGGCCAGCTCTCGGTGATCGGACTGCTGGTGGGCATCAGCTTTCTGTTCAGCGGCTTTGATCTGCTCAGCTTCGGCGTGCACTTCCCTTCCCACCGCGGGAACGTCTCCCCAGCCGCGCCCTGAGAGCAAGGACCCGGCCTGGGCCAGAGCACCGATGATGGCGAGGACCGCGATCCCACCCTGCCCGCCAGCGCCCCACCTTGAGCGATCTGTTCAGCCATCGCCGGGAACAGACCCTGAGCCGGATTGCGCCGCTGGCCGATCGGCTGCGACCCCGCAGCCTCGACGACTTCGTCGGCCAAGAGGCGATTCTCGGCCCCGGCCGGCTGCTGCGCCGCGCCATCACCGCCGACCGGGTCGGCAACCTGATCCTGCATGGCCCGCCGGGCACGGGCAAAACCACCCTGGCGCGCATCATCGCCGGCAGCACCCGCGCCTCTTTCCGCAGCCTCAACGCCGTACTCGCAGGGGTGAAGGATCTGCGCAGCGAGGTGGACGCCGCCCGCGAACGGCTGGAGCACCATGGCCTGCGCACGATTCTGTTCATCGATGAAGTGCACCGCTTCAATGCCGCCCAGCAGGATGCACTCCTGCCCTGGGTGGAGAACGGCACCCTCACCCTGATCGGGGCCACCACCGAAAACCCCTATTTCGAGGTGAACAAGGCCCTGGTGAGCCGGGCCCGCCTGTTCCGGCTACAACCGCTGGAAACCGCCGACCTGCGCAAGCTGATCGATCGGGCCCTGAGCGATCCGGAACACGGCTACGGCCAGCGCCAGGTGCGGGTGATCGCCGAGGCCGCAGACCATCTGCTGAACGTGGCCGGGGGCGATGCCCGCAGCCTGCTGAACGCCCTGGAGCTGGCGGTGGAGACCACACCCGGCAACGAGGCGGGCGAAATCGTGATCGACCTGGCGATCGCCGAGGAATCGATCCAGCAGCGGGCGGTGCTCTACGACAAGCAAGGCGACGCCCATTTCGACACGATCAGTGCCTTCATCAAGTCGATCCGCGGTTCCGATCCCGATGCCACCTTGTTCTGGCTGGCCCGGATGCTGGAGGCCGGCGAAAATCCGCGCTTCATCCTCAGGCGGCTGCTGATCGCCGCCGGCGAGGACATCGGCCTGGCCGATCCCCAGGCGATGGTGGTGGTCGAAGCCTGCGCCGCGGCCTTCGAACGGGTGGGCTTGCCCGAAGGGCTCTATCCCCTTGCCCAGGCGGCCCTGTATCTGGCCAGCACCGAAAAAAGCAACAGCCTGCTGGGTTTTTTTGATGCGCTAAAAACCGTCAAGGCCAGCAATCGCCAGGAGGTGCCCTCGCACCTGCGCGATGCCAACCGGGACGGCCAGGCCTTTGGCGATGGCGTCGGCTATCGCTATCCCCATGCCTACGCCGAGCACTGGGTAGCCCAGCAATACCTGCCCAGCGCCCTGCAAGGGGAGTTGTTCTGGCAGCCGGGCCAGCTGGGCTGGGAAGGGGAGCGACGCGCCCGGATGCAACAACGGCGTGCCGCCCAGTTGGCCGCCGCCGCCGAACAGGAGGCCGAGCAGGGCACCGTGCTCAGCGGCGGCCCCGACAATCCGCTGTTGACTCGCTGGCTGCAACGGCAACTGGGCAGCGAAGGCCAACGGCTCGATCTGCTGCGCCAGCGCCTCTGGCAGGACACGGCCCCTCGGCGCCAGGACCGGGTCTTGATCCTCGAAGCTCGCTCCCTGCTCTGGGCCCTCGATCCCCTCGCCGCTTGCCCCGAAGGGGGCGTGGTCATCCAGCTGGCCCAGGGCAGCGACCCCCAGCGACTGCAGGCCCAGCTCCAAGTGCTCGACAGCCTCAGCCAGCCCCAGCTTGTGGCCGCCTGGGAGCCGCAGGCTGGGGGCCAGCCCCAAGAACCGGCCCCCAGCCAGGTCTCGACCCAGGACCCAGCCCAGGGCCAAGACCAGACGCCTACCACGGCGGCTGAGGCAGACGGTGGGACAGATCCTGGCGGCCTGCAGGCCCTGGCCCGCCAGCTGGAGCCCGGGCAGCAATTTGAATGGATCGCCGGCCGCCATCCCTTCCGGCCCCTGGCTGGTCAGGCCTTGGACGCAGCGATTGCCGGTCTCGATCAGCTGGCGGCCCCCCGCTGCAGCCTGCGGCTGCTGTTCTCCAGTCCGGCCCTGGGCCCAGCGGGGGCGCTGCTGGCGGCTGGGCGCTGCCTGAGCGAGACCGAAAGCAGCCTGGTGCAGGCCGCCGCCGCCTGCGAAGGCGCCAGCTTCAGCGCCCTGGCCGGGGGCCCCGACCTCCTAGTACTGGATCGGGCTCTCCAGGCACGCGCCTGGAAGCTTGTCTGGCAGCGCTGGCCAGAACCGTTGGGATTGGAGATCAGCGAAGCCCTGCTAAGCCGCTGGTTTGGGCCCCAGGCCGCCTATCGGCAGCAGCTGCAAACCAGCCTGCCCGGGTCCGAGATCAACGCCTTGGCCAAGCTTCTGCAAGGTCTGCTGGGCCAGCGGCTGCCCCAGCGCCTGCAGCATCAATTACTGATCGGCCAGCGCCGGCCGATCCGTT
>CAMBZX010000059.1 GCA_945872185.1 Synechococcus sp. UW140
CCAGGGCATTGCCCTGAAGCCGGGCCCGATCCAGGGCATCACTGATGGCTGGCATCGGCTTGACGCCGTTGCCATTGATGCGGAACAGCTGGACCGAAGCGGCTGGTAGTGCCCGAGCGGGCAAGGTGCCAAGACCGAGAGCCAGCAGCACAGGCATGCCGACGAGCGGACGGCATACCTGCCGGACAATCCGAGCGACCGCTAAAGAGTTTGTGTCAGCTTGCAGCATGGATCCTGCCATTTAATGAAGGCCAATATGATGCACTATACCTGCACGTCTGCTTCTCATTCAAGATCCGTGTGGCACCGACACAGTCGGCACAGTCGTGGCCCACGGGTCCAAGCACGGGATCAGCCGCCTATCCCAGCCAGCACCGCCGCAGCGATCGTGAGATCAAAGGGGGTGGTGAGCTTGATGTTGGCCGGCGACGACGGCAACACCCGCACTGGCCAACCGAGCCGCTCGAACAGGGCCGCATCGTCGGTGACGCTCCAGCCTTCCGCCTCAGCCTGCTCATGGGCCTGCCGCAGGCGGTCCACCGGAAAACCCTGGGGGGTCTGGGCGGCCCAGAGCAGGCTGCGATCAGAGGTGGCGGTGATCCTACCCTGGTCATCCACCACCTTGATTGTGTCGCTCACCGGGGTGGCGGCGATCACCGCCTCGCCGGCGCCCACCGCCGCCACGCAGCGGGCCAGCAGCTCCGCGCTCACCAGGCAGCGAGCGCCGTCATGGATGAGCACCCCTTCGGCGACCGCCGGCAGTGCCGCTAAGCCCCGTCGCACCGAGTCCTGGCGCGTGTCCCCCCCCTCGATCCACTGCACGGGCCGATCCGCCTGGGCGGCCTCCACGATGGCGCCAATCGGCGCGGCATCCACCGGCTGACCGACGATGCCGATCCAGCTGATCGCCTCACAAGCGAGGACCGCATCCAGGGTCCAGGCCAGCACCGGCCGACCAGCCAGCTCCAGCAGCAGCTTGTTGCCGGCAGCCCCCATGCGGCGGCCACTGCCGGCGGCCGCGATCAGCAAATGCACAAGCACCTCCGGGTGGGGTCGATCCTCCAGGACCATGCTCCATACAATCAGGCCGCCCGGCCCCATCCGAACCGATGCGTGCACTGTTCCTGATTCCGGGCGATGCAGTGGAGCAAGCCCAGGCCTTACCGGCTGTGGCTGCCGTGGCCCAGCAGCTGAACTTCAACATCCAGGTGGCCTGCGCTCCCGCCGTCGCCGGAATCTGGAACCTGCTGCCGGCGGTGGAGAAACAGATCCCGTTCAATTTTTCTGACGCCAGCCTGGCGGACTGGGCCAACCTGCTGGGATCGGTGCGAGAACCGGATTTTCAGGTCTGTATCAACCTGGCCGGTGGCCGCCAGGTGGATCTGATGCTGTCCATGAGTCACATCGCCACCCGCATCGCCCGGGGAGGGTTTTCGGCCACCGAGAAAGTGACGCCAGCCCAGGGAGGCTGGCCCAGCCAGGCCCTCTCTGCCTATCTGCAGCCGATCGGAGTGCGGCTGGATGCCGAGGCCTTCCGCCTCAGCCTGGCCAAGCCCC
The DNA here is from genome assembly GCA_945872185.1 of Synechococcus sp. UW140. Taxonomy (GTDB): domain Bacteria; phylum Cyanobacteriota; class Cyanobacteriia; order PCC-6307; family Cyanobiaceae; genus Cyanobium. Next base: position 1,558 of record CAMBZX010000059.1, read on the forward strand.
TGCTGGATCAGGCCCACACCTCCCTGCCCCCGGGCGATGGGCCGATGCTGCTGCTGGCCCCGGCCGGGGTGCCCGGCGACTGGCCCAGGAGCCAATGGCAGCAGCTGCCCCTGCAGATTCGCACCAATCTGCCGGGATTGCGCAGTCTGGAGGTGGGACCAGCGGATGGCGCCCACGCCCTGCAACGGGCAGCCCTGGTGGCCGCCAGCGACGTGGTGCTGACCAGTGATCCCCTCACCGAAGAACTGGCCCTGCTCTGCGGCGTGCCGATGGTGGCCCTCGGCCGCGATCACGACAGCCTGCCGCAGCGCCCCGGAGTAAAAGGACTGACAGCCGCCGCCGGCCTCGATGCCCTCACTGCTGACGATGTGCTTGCGGCCCTGGGACTGGCCTGAGTCCCTGCTGGCGCCAGGGCAATGAGATCGCGCCGCCCCTGGTTTCGCCGCTCGCCGCCCACCTCCCGCTCCAAGCAGCCCTGGTTGCTGCCGCTGCTGGCGCTGACCCTGGTGATCAATGCCAGCGCCATCGGCTACCGCCTCACCGAAGGCTGGGACTGGGGAGACTGCTACTGGATGGTGGCGATCACCATTCCCACCATCGGCTACGGCGAAGTCGAACCACTCAGTGCCGCCGGCCGGGTGGTCACGGTGTTTTCGATCATCGGTGGTGTGGTCGTGGTGCAGCTGACCATTCGCAGCCTGGTGACCCTCTCGGAAGCCGGCTACTTCCGCAAACTGCGCCAACGACGCTTCAGCGACTGGGTAAAAACGATGCAAGACCATGTGATCCTCTGCGGCTACGGCCGTATTGGCCGCGAAATCGCCGCCCAGCTGGGCCAGGAGGGCATCTCCCTGCTGATCGTCGAGCTGGACCCGGACCGCCGCGATGCCGCTGAAGAGAAGGGTCTGCCGGTGCTGCTGGCCGATGCCACCCTGGATGAAACCCTGATCGAGGCCGGCATCCTGCGCTGCCGCAGCCTGGTGGCGGCCTTGCCCAACGACGCCGCCAACCTCTATGTGGTGCTGAGCGCCCGGGCCATGGCGCCAAAGTTGCGCCTGATCGCCCGCTCCGACAGCGAAGAAGCCGAACGCAAACTGCGCCAGGCCGGCGCCGATCGGGTCATCAGCCCCTATGTGGCCGGGGGGCGCACCATGGCCGCCACGGCCCTACGGCCGCTGTCGGTGGATTTCATGGATCTGCTAGCCGGATCCGACTGCGAGGTGGAGGAGTTCCAGCTCAGCGATGACCCCAAAATGCTGGGCGACCTGCTGGGCCGGACGCTGCAGGATCTGCACCTGCGCCGCCGCACGGGAGCCCTGGTGCTGGCGGTGCGCAATCCGGAGCCGAGCGTGGGCAATCCCTATGCCTACCGCGGCAGTGCCTACACCCAGGGAGGGCCGGAACTGATCGCCAATCCCGGGGGGGACGTGCAGGTGATTCCCGGCCAGCTGATGGTGGTTCTGGGCAGCAAGGAGCAACTGTCCCGCTTCCGGACCCTGCTGGGGGATGCTGTCGTGGAGGAGAGCCCGATGATCGCCTGAGGGCGGCGCCATACGATCGCCGCCGCAGCTGTCCCGCTTCTATGTCCAGCGCCACGCCGGGTTCTGATCAGACCCTCTCCGTCGTCGACCAGGCCGGCACCGGCGCGGCGCCCGTTGCTCTCGTCACTGGCGCCAGCCGCGGCATCGGCCGCGCCATTGCCGAGAACCTTGCCGCGGCGGGCTTCACCGTGGTGGTGAACTACGCCAGTTCCGCCGCAGCGGCGGCCGCGGTGGTGGCCGCGATCGAGGCCGCCGGCGGCAAGGCCTGGAGCCAGCAGGCCAACGTGGGCGATGAAGCGCAGGTGGAGGCTCTGTTCAAGGCGGTGCTGGCGCGCGAGGGGCGTCTCGATGTGCTGGTCAACAACGCCGGCATCACCCGCGACGGCCTGCTGCTGCGCATGAAAACCGCCGACTGGCAGAGCGTCATCGACCTCAACCTCACCGGGGTGTTCCTCTGCACCAGAGCCGCCAGCAAGGTGATGCTCAGGGCCCGCTGCGGTCGCATCATCAACATCACCTCGGTGGTGGCCCTGATGGGCAATGCCGGCCAGGCCAACTACAGCGCCGCCAAGGCCGGACTGTTGGGGCTCACCCGCAGCAATGCCGCCGAATTCGCCCCCCGCGGCGTCACCGTCAATGCGGTGGCTCCGGGCTTCATCGCCAGCGACATGACCGAGAAACTCGACAAGGACGCCATCCTCAAGGCAATTCCATTGGGCCGCATGGGCAGCCCGGCCGAAGTGGCCGGAGCGGTGCGCTTCCTGGCGGCCGATCCCGCCGCCGCCTACATCACCGGCCAGGTGCTGCAGGTGGATGGGGGCATGGTGATGCGCTGAACAGCCAGAAGTGAACCAGCGGCGGCCGGCTCAGGGCTGGTCGGCCCCCAGGGGCTGGCCCAGATCATCCCTGAGGCGGCGGATCTTCTGCAGCAAGCGCAGCCGCCGGCTGCGGGCGGTGATCGTCAGGAACAGCCGCACCGGCACATACACCAAGGCCATCAGCAGGCCGAGCGCCGCAATCAGCAGAAACACCATGCCGTTGGCGGTGGTTGCCGGCCCCAGCCCTGCCTCCGCGGCGGCACTGGCCACGGCGGTGTCAATTGTCTGCTGCAGCAGGTCATCCATGGCTCGGACGTTATCGAGGCCACCGCTGGGACGCAGGCTCTCGACCATCCCGGGGGCATTCGGCTTTCCCCACCGCAGGGCCCCTGACCAGTGAGGACCCTGTGTGAGAGCCTGAAACCAGCGTGCTCATTTTTCCGCCCAATGGCCAAGCTGATTCGCTTTTCCGATGAATCCCGCGAAGCACTCGAACGCGGTGTCAATGCGCTGGCGGAAGCGGTGAAGGTCACGATCGGACCGAAGGGCCGCAACGTGGTGATCGAGAAAAAGTTCGGCGCTCCCGACATCGTCAATGACGGCGTCACCATCGCCAAGGAAATCGAACTCGAAGATCCCTTTGAGAACCTCGGTGCCAAGTTGATGCAGCAGGTGGCCTCCAAAACCAAGGACACCGCCGGCGACGGCACCACCACCGCCACCGTCCTGGCCCAGGCCATGGTGCACGAAGGTCTGCGCAACGTGGCCGCCGGCGCCAACCCGGTCGCCCTGCGCCGTGGCATGGAAAAAGCCACCGCCCAGGTCGTGGCTGGCATCTGCGCCCAGGCCCGTCCCGTGGCCGGCGAGGCCATCCGTCAGGTGGCCACGGTCAGCTCCGGCAACGACGAGGAGATCGGCCTGATGATCGCCGAGGCGATGGAGAAGGTGAGTGCCGATGGCGTGATCACGGTGGAGGAGTCAAAGTCCTTGGCCACCGAGCTCGAGATCACCGAAGGCATGGCGTTTGATCGCGGCTATGCCTCCCCTTATTTCGTCACCGATCAGGAGCGGCGTGAATGCGTCTTTGAGAATCCCCTGCTGCTGATCACCGACCGCAAGATCGGGGCCGTGGCCGATCTGGTGCCGGTGCTGGAGGCCGTCTCCCGCAGCGGCCGGCCGCTGGTGATCCTGGCCGAGGATGTGGAAGGTGAAGCCCTGGCCACCCTGGTGGTCAACAAGACCCGCGGGGTGCTGCAGGTGGCCGCCGTCCGGGCCCCGGGTTTCGGCGATCGGCGCAAGGCCATGCTTCAAGACATCGCCGTGCTGACCGGCGGCCAGGTGATTTCCGAAGACCGGGCGATGAGCCTGGAAAGCACCACCCTTGATGATCTGGGCCGGGCCCATCGGATCACGATCACCAAGGACCAGACCACGATCGTGGCCGATGAAGCCCGCAAACCCGCCGTGAGCGAACGGGTGGCAGCGATCAAACGGGAGCTCGAAGCCACAGATTCGGACTACGACCGCGAAAAGCTGAACGAGCGCATCGCCAAGTTGGCCGGTGGTGTGGCCGTGATCAAGGTGGGCGCTCCCACCGAAACCGAACTGCGCAATCGCAAGTTGCGGATTGAGGATGCCCTCAACGCCACCCGCGCTGCCGTCGAAGAAGGCATCGTGGCCGGTGGTGGCAGCCTGCTGCTGCAGCTGGCCGATGGGCTGGGCAGCCTGGCCGCCGAACTGACTGGGGATGAGCGCACCGGCGTCGAGATCGTCCAGCGTTCGCTCTCCGCCCCGGTCCGTCAGATCGCGACGAATGCTGGTGCCAACGGCGATGTGGTGATTGAGGAAATCCGCCGCAGCGGCCTGGGCTACAACGCCCTCACCGGCCGTTGCGAAGACCTGCTCGCCGCCGGCATCCTTGATGCCGCCAAGGTGGTGCGACTGGGCCTGCAGGATGCGGTCTCGATTGCCTCGCTGCTGATCACCACCGAATGCGTGATTGCCGACAAGCCCGAACCTGCCGCCGCTCCCGCCGGCGACGGTGGTATGGGAGGCATGGGTGGTATGGGAGGCATGGGCGGAATGGGCGGCATGGGAGGAATGGGTGGTATGGGCGGCATGGGGATGCCCGGCATGATGTGAGCCCCCTTGGACTCGGAGCCAACCGATCCAGCCAGTCTCAAAGAGCCTTCAGCAGCCGTGCATGCAGGCGGCACACGCTGAGGGCCTGCTGGGGTGGGGCGCTACAGAGCTTGCCCAATTCACGGTTGAGCGCCTGCATCTGGGCGAGGTGAACGGTGCTCATCGGCAAGCCGAACAGCACCGAGCCAAACAGGGCCACTCCACCACAGGACAGCGATCGCCAACCCAGGCCCAGCAGCCCGCCAGGCACTGTTATCGCACCTGGGCGTTCCCGCTGAACCAGCACCAGGCCCAGGGGTCTGGCAGCCTGAAGTCCCCAACGCTTCGGCCTTAACCAGCTCGGTTCCCGATGCATGGATTCGGAATCCAGACCCGGTGTTTGCTGTGGCAGCCCTTGCGATTGCTGCTGCTGCCGCCAGATCAGGTGCAGAGCTGGCGGGGACTCCAGGCCCTGGGGATGGCCGTGCCAATGGTGAAACAACCGCATAGCGCCCTCCCAGCCCAAGACAGTCAGCGTTGTGTCTGCCCTTGAAGGCACAGACCGTTTTTCCATGCTGACCAGGCTCGGCCCCACTGGAAAAACGGCGACACAAATCCTTGGCCTTGCGCCTCAGCGCCGCCCGTCAGCCTGCGGCCGCGGCGGCCATGATCCGCGCATAGGCCGCCACCTGGAGATCCACCCCGGTGATCGCCGTGCCCACCACCACCGCATCGGCGCCAGCGCCGAGGGCCTGGCTGGCCTGTTCCCCCGTGGCAATGCCCCCCTCACAGATCAACAGGGTGTCACCGGGAAGCTGGGCCCGCAGCGGCCCCAACAGATCCCATGCCGGTGGCTTGAAACAAGCGGTGGCCTCCGTGTAGCCAAAGAGGGTGGTGCCCACCCAGGCAAAGCCCAGCTCAGCAGCACGCAAGCCATTGGCGAGGCTGTCGATATCGGCCATCAACGGCGCCCCCAGCTCGGAGGCGGCTCGGGCCACCAGCTCCTCCAGTCGCTGGCCCTCAGGACGATGACGCTCGGTGGCATCAATCGCCACCACATCGGCGCCGGCGGCCCACACCGCCTGGATCTCCTGCCAGCCCGGGGTGATGTAGACGACACTATCGGCAAAACTGCGCTTCCAGAGGCCAATGATCAGGGCAGAGGGGCAGCGGCGACGCACCGCACCGATGTGCTCGGGACTCTCAAGCCGCACGGCCACAGCCCCATTGGCCAGGCTGGCCGCCGCCATGGCGGCGATGACGGCGGGATCGCGCAGCGGTGAACCCTCGGGAGCCTGAACCGAAACGATCAGACCGTTAGCCAGGGAGGCACGACTCAGGCGGGCGGGAAGGGACGAAAGCATGGGACTGGGCTCAGGAGGCTCGGGGCAGATCATCGTCAGCCGCAAGCCAGGCCCGTAGATCAGACAGGGCCTGGGGGGCGGGAGCCGGCCGTGCGTCGCCCTTTTGCCCACCCAGCAAATGCTGGCGCACCTGCTGGGTGGGCGACAGACGGGCAGGTGGTTCAACCACGACAGGCGTGGGAGCGGACGACTCGCCACCGAGCGGCGGCCCAAACGCCGCCACCGGCGCCTGGTGACCAACCTGCGGCGAACCGAATCCACCAACCGCAGCCGCCAGCGGTTGCTCCTGGGGCCAAGGATCGGCGGCAGCCAAAACGACACCGGCCCCAAGCCACTGATCCTGCGCTTCCTGTGGCCAGGTTTCAGCCGCAGGCTGCGAACCCTGGAAACCGGAAACCGCCTCCTCGACGCAATCCTGAACGACCCCCTTCAGCCGAGCCAGGGAGAGGCGACGCCGCAGGCGATCACGCAGCCTGCCCATGCGTCCTTCCGCCCGACTCCATAGATGGGCAGCCTGGTCCACCAAAGACGGATCGTCTCCCAAAGCCAGGACTCCGTGCTCCTGGCCAGAGTCACCGGCGCCTTGCTCCTGCCAGGAGCCATCTCTGCCTGAGGCCGTGGTGGCGTCAGCACCAACCGGCTCCTGATCCAGTGGCTGCGGAATCACAAAGGAAAACCGACGCCGCGGCCGCTGGTCCAGCGCCGGAGAGGAGCGATCGAACCGGGACGGGCTGGACAGGTCCGCAGGGAGCGCCTGCTGGTCCGGGTGTACCAGTTCCAGTGGAACAGGTTCAGACTGCACACGTTCCACTTGGGCCCCCCGTTCCATCCGGCCCGGTTCAACCGTTCCCAGACCGGCCTGACCAGGCTCGGCGATCTCCAGCCGGCCGTAACCGGGAAACTCAGCAGCCAGGGCCTCAAACGCCACATCCACGGCCGTCTCGGCGCGGAGGATCAGATCCACACACGTCTCCAGACCCTGGCCCCCCGCCACTGGCGCCAGCGCGGCGGACGCCACCGGCGCAATCGTGGGCTCTGGCGCCATGGACTGGGCCTGGCCATCCAGGGACTCCAAACCAGCCAAACCCTGCACCAAGCTCAGAGTCTCGCTGCCCTCAACGCCTGTTCCAAGCTCAACTGATCTCCCAAGCTCACCGGCCATCCCAAGGCCAACAGCCGTTTCAAGCTCAACAGCCGTTCCCGGCGCAACGGCTGGACAGACATCTGCCGCCAGAACCATCTCATCAGGCGAAGCCAGCGCAGGCCTTAAGCCCAGCGCCGAGGCCGACGCCAGAGCTGAACCACGGCGATCAGCGTCTTCACCAACAGCAGCGGTTTCAAAAGCAGCCGCTGTTTCACAAGCCGCCGCCGTGTTGGTCAGGTCCCGGGGCGGTAGGGCAGCACTGGCAGGCCCCACCAGCGATTGGCGCGAGGCGACGGCGTCCGGCACCCGGACGGATGGGAGCAAGGTTCCGGCGATCGGGTCAGCCGCCACCAGCTGGCTCAACCAGATCCAGCCCTGCTGATCCGGTTCGATCGCCAGGCTGCGGCTACGCAGGCGCTCCAGGGAGCCCACACCGCGGCGATGCACCAGTTGCTGGACGAGGCGCTGGCTGGTGCTGGCATCACGCCGCCCCAAGGCAAGCAGCAGCTCGGCTTCAAGATCGGGGCGCACGGGCATGGACGGGGCGAAACCGGGAGCTGGCTGGGGCACGGTGACTCAGGTGAGTTTGCGATCCAGCAGGGGACGGATCGCCAGGAACAAGCCCACCGCCAGCGCCGCCAGGATCCCGAGACAGGTGGCAGCGCTGAGATCGCCGTAGGGAGCGTTCAGCACCACGTTGGAGAGGTGGAACGACCCGCCGTAGGCAGCACGGATGGGTTCAATCGCGAAGGTAAGGGGATTCAGCGCCGCTAGCCAGCCCAACCAGATGGGCATGAAGGAGATCGGGGCCAAGGCAGTGCTGGCAAACAGCAACGGCAGGTTGGCCACGAAAATCACGGCGATCAACTCGATGTGGCCCGGCAGGGCGAAGGCCAGGCCAAGGCTGAGGGCGGTGACTGCGAAGACCAGCAACAGCAAGGTGACCAGCACCAGCAGCAGCCCGGCGGCCCCTGGCCAGCCATAGCCCAGCAGGGCTGCCGTCACCATGATCGCCAGGCTCTGGACCAGGCTGAGACTGGTGATGTACAGCACCGAAGCCAGCACAATCGAGCTGCGCGAGCGCAGCGGCGCCACCAGCAGCCGGTTGAGGAAGCCGAACTCCCGATCGAACATCACGGGCAGACCCGCATTGAGGGCGGCGCTGAAGGCGGTGAAGACGATCACGCCGGCGCCCAGAAAGCGGCCATAACTGCCCCCACCCGGCAGCAGCCCTTCCGGGGCGTTGGCAAACAGGGCACCGAACAGCACCAGCCAGATCAGGGGCTGCAGCACCCCAGCCACGAGAGTGGAGGGCCGCCGGGCCAGCTGCACGAACAAACGGCGGGTGAGTGCCAGGGTTTCCTGACGAATCTCGGCGAAAGCGGAGGGCTCGTTGGGAACGGCCTGCAGGGGGCCCAGAGAGGGGGTGGCGCTGGTCATCGTGGGGAGACGGAAAAACGGCTGGCGCGGCTCAACGCATCGACTGCTTGCGCTCGACCTTGGGGTCACGCAGGCCAGCCACCGAAAGTTCCGCATCCATCAGGGTGCGGCCGGTGGCCTGGAGATACACATCATCAAGGCTGGGGCGACTCTGGGCGAGGGCGAAGACCGGCAACTCAGCCGCCGCCAACTGGCGGCGCAGCCGCTCGATCACGTCGCTGTCCTGCACCACCAGATTGAGGGAATAGCCCTGGGAGCGATTGACCACCACCTGGCGCACGCCAGGACATTCCTGCAACAGGGCCTGCACCCGGGCCGCTTCGCCTGCATCGCTGAACTCCCGCACCCGCAGGGTCACCCGATCGCCACCGAGGGCATTTTTAAGAGCTGCCGGGGTTCCCTCGGCGATCACCTGACCGGCCTCCACGATGGCCAGTCGATCCGCCAGGGCATCCACCTCTTCGAGGTAGTGGCTGCTGAGCAGCACCGTCGTGCCCTGATCCCGTAGCTGCCGCAGCACTTGCCAGATGGCGGCGCGGCTCTCGATGTCGAGGCCGACGGTGGGCTCATCGAGAACCAACAGCCGTGGCCGATGCAGCAGGCCGGCGGCCAGATCCAGCCGCCGCCGCATGCCTCCGGAGTAGGTGCCGCAGCGCCGATCGATCCACTCCTCCATGCCGAGCAAGGCGATCAGCTCACCGATGCGGCCCTTGCATTCGACCGAAGGCAAGTGATAGAGGTCCCCTTGGAGCGTCAGCAGCTCGCGGCCGCTGAGGATCTTGTCGATCGCCACCTCCTGGGCCACATAACCCAGCAGGCGCCGCACGGCCCGGGGCTGGCTCAGGCCATCGAGGCCCGCAACGGTGACACTGCCGGAATCGGGGGCCAGCAGGGTGCAGAGGATGCGCAAGGCGGTGGTCTTCCCGGCTCCGTTGGGCCCCAGCAGCCCAAAGAGACAGCCCTCCGGGACGCTCAGGCAGAGGTCATCCAGGGCCTGGACCGAAGTCAGCCTGGAGCCGCCGCCAAACTGTTTGCTGAGGTGTTGGAGCTCAATCAAGCCCGGATCTCTCCCGCGACAACATGGCCGCGCAATCTAGGCAGCACCGGGGGCTCCAAGGGAGGGCACAGCATTCCACAGATCAAGCAGGGACGTCAGCTGAATGGCCGAAGCCTGGGGCGTGCGGGCCAGCAACAGCAACAGACAGATGCCGAACAGATAAAGGATGGACCAGCGGAACAGGCTGCGGGCCATGCGCGGATCCTCCGGCGACTGGCTGAGGCGACCACTGAGCTGCAGCAGGCGGCCATTGAACGGCAGCACAAGCAGGCCATAGAGCCAACCACCGCTGGGCACAACCAGGATTCCCAGCAGACTGAGGCCGACTGTGACCCAGCTGTAGCGGCCGATTTCCCGGGCCGTGAGCACCACGCCCCGCACCACCGGCAGCATCGGGATGCCGACGGAGCGATAGTCCTCGCGCAACAGCAGGGCCAGCGACCAGAAGTGGGCCGGTGTCCAGACCATCACCAGACTGAAGAGCCACCAGGCCGACCAGCCCAGGCAGCCGCTGGCGGCGGCAGCCCCCACCAGCGGCGGAATGGCACCGGCCACCCCGCCGACCACGATGTTCTGAGTCGTGCGGGGCTTCAGCAGGGCGGTGTAGAGCAGCACATAGCTGCACAGACCGAGCAGGGCAAGGCTGGCGGCCAGCGGATTGACGCCGTAGACCAGCAGGGCGATCGAGGCCAGGGTGAGGGCGATGGCCAGGGCAAAAGCCTGGCGGCTGGCGAGCCGGCCCGAAGGCAAAGCCCGACGGCTGGTGCGCTGCATGCGGCCGTCGAGTTCCTCCTCCCATAGACAGTTGAGAACACCGGCAGCCGCTGAGGCCATCGCCCCACCCACCAGGGTGCAGGTGATGCGGAGCGGCGTTGGGGGCCACTCGGGAGTGACCGCCATGCCCGCCAGAGTGGTGGCCAGCAACAACGGAATCAGACGGGGCTTGGCGACTTCGAGCCAGGCCGGCAGCCGCACCGAAGGCCGAATCGCCACCGCCTCGGGAGCCGGCTTGAGCGCCTGAGGCGCCAGAACATTGGCACTAACCATGATCGACCTCCAAATTGGACTGAACAAAGACTGCAGTGCCTGGCCAGCTACGGCCAAGCAGAGCACCGAGAACGGCCACCAGAAGGGAGGCCACAAACTGATGACCCACGGTGACCGCTGGCACCGCCAGCGCCAGGCGCAGGGTGGTGATGCCGAGCAGCACCTGCAGCAGCACCAGGCCAACCGCCACCAGGGCGAAGCCACGAAACGCCTTGGCCGGACCAGGGAGCGCCAGGGAGCTCAAGGCCAGCAGCAGCACCGCAAGAGCTGCGGAATAGGCCATCAGCCGATGGGCCAGCAACCAGGAGCAGGCCTCGCCGGCCGCAAAGCAGAGCTGGGCGCTCCACTGACTGGCCATGGCGCCTCCCAGCACGCACTGAGTCAGCACCAGCAGCACCGGCAAGGGAATCAACAGACGCCACCAGAGCGGGGTGGCTGCGGCCGAGCCAGCTGCAGCCGGCTGGCCGAAAGCAACCAGCAAACGCTGATGCAGGCCGCTCACCAGCAGCACCAACACCAAAGCCGTGGCCAGATGGGTCGTGACCGTGGAAGCTTCCAGCAGGTGAATGACGGTAAGGGCACCGAGCAGACCCTGGGCAGCCACCAGGGCGAGAGCCGCAGCCGACAGCCAGGGCAGCCAAGCGGGTAGCCGCGCGCGGTAGCCCAGTGAGAGACCGCTCAACACCAGCAATGCCAGACCGACCAGAAAGGCGTCCAAGCGATGGAACCATTCCAGAAACACCTGCAGGTTCATCTGGCGGCCTGGCAGCAGTGCGCCGTAGCAAAGAGGCCAGTCCGGACAAGCCAGACCCGCCTCCATCACCCTGGTAGTGCCACCGATCACCACCAGGGCGATCAGGGCGACCACCAGATGGCCCGTCAACAACGTGAGGGCGCGCTGCAGGCCGGACGAAGCGGTGATTGGATCAAGGGGGCCATCAGCCCGGATCAAGTCAGGCTTCAGAGCCGGAGAGGCAGGGTCGGCAGCAAGGCTGGCGGGGCTGTAGAGCGGAGATTGCAGAGACACCACCGCCTGGAGATCGGAGCAACAAGTTAGCGAGTTTGTGCAGATGAGCGATCCCGCACATCTCAGCACCTAAATGCAAAGTTTATTGGGAATTGCTGTTCTCGCTACTGGCTGACTCGCCATCCGGGACCGAAATCCATAGGGTGGAACGAGATCGATAAGTCCACTTGGCCATCCCTTCTACCCTGATCACCTTGCTGCTGGGCATGGTCCTTGTGCTGGTGGGCCTGTGGGTGGGTCAGAACGTTCAGCTGCTGCCTGTAGACGCCAGCAGCAACGCCCCTGTTTACGACTCCCTCTTCCAGGTTCTCTTCAGCATTGGCACGATTCTGTTTATTGGAATCGTTGGCCTCGTGGTGTTCAGCCTGGTTCGATTCCGCAGGCGCCCCGGCGATCTGGCTGACGGCGTCGCCATCGAAGGCAATCTGCCGTTGGAAATTGTCTGGACCGCCATTCCGGCGATCGTGGTGTTGTTCGTTGGCATTTACAGCTACGACATTTACGAGCGCATGGGCGGCATGGTGTCTCTCAACGACCACAGCGCCATGCATCACTCAGCCGCGGTGATGCAAGCCTCCAATTCTTCTGGCCCTGCCAGCCCTGGATCCGACACTGCATCGAGTGAACCGCGTGTATGGGCAGGGATCGGCAGCAGCGGCAACACCGAAGGCACCTTGCCGGTGGAGGTGACAGCAATGCAGTTCGCCTTCATCTTCCATTACCCAGATGGTGATATCACCAGTGGCGAACTCCATGTCCCCATCAATCAGCCGGTGGAGCTGAGGATGAAGGCCAATGACGTGATTCACGCCTTCTGGGTGCCCCAATTCCGCCTCAAGCAGGATGTAATTCCCGGCCAACCCACGGTGCTTTCATTCACGGCCACCCGCGCCGGCAGTTACCCGATCATCTGTGCCGAACTCTGCGGCCCTTATCACGGTGGTATGCGCTCCACCGTCGTGGTCCATGAAGAAGATGCTTACAACCAGTGGTTTGAAAAAAATGCGCCGGCCAAGCCCACACCGGCCACTGTGGCCAACGTCTCCCTGAACCCCACAGCCTGATCCCCACCGCCTGAATCCCCGCCACCGCAGCTGCAGACCCTCGCCTTCGATCCATGACCTTCGCTTCGCCCACAGACTTTGAACCCCAGGGGCTACAACCCCAGGGTTGGTTGAAGTATTTCAGCTTCAGCCTTGATCACAAAGTGATCGGCCTTCAATACCTGGTTACGGGTTTCATCTTCTATTTCATTGGTGGCGCCCTCGCTGGTGTGATCCGCACCGAACTGACCAGCCCAATCAGCGATTTCGTCAGCCGCGAGACCTACAACGAGGTTCTCACGCTGCATGGCACCGTGATGATCTTTCTCTGGATCGTGCCGGTCGTGAATGGCGCTTTCGGCAATTACTTGATTCCATTTTATGTGGGCGCTCGGGACATGGCCTTCCCCCGGCTCAACGCCGTGGCCTTCTGGTTGATCCCTCCGGCCGGCATCCTGCTGATCGCCAGCTACTTCGTTGCCGGTGGGGCGGCCCAGTCCGGCTGGACCGCCTACCCGCCGCTGAGCCTCTCCACACCCGCCATCGGTCAGGTGATCTGGATTCTGAGTGTACTGCTGCTGGGCGGCAGCTCCATCTTCGGGGGGATCAACTTCATCGCCACGATCCTGAAGCTCAGGCGCCCCGGCCTGAAATTGATGCAGTTGCCGATGTACTGCTGGGCAATGCTGGGGACCAGCATTCTGGTGGTGCTTTCCACGCCGGTGCTGGCAGGCACCTTGATTCTGCTGAGCTTCGACATCATTGCCCACACGGGCTTCTTCAATCCTGCCCTGGGTGGCAACGTGGTGGTTTACCAGCATCTGTTCTGGTTCTACTCCCATCCAGCCGTTTACATCATGGTGCTGCCTGCCTTCGGCCTGGTCAGCGAAATTCTGCCGATTCATGCCCGTAAACCACTGTTTGGCTACACCACCATGGTGTATTCAATCCTTGCCATCGTGGTGCTGGGATTGATTGTCTGGGCCCATCACATGTTCACCAGCGGCACCCCACCCTGGATGCGCCTGTTTTTCACGATTGCCACCTCCTTCATCGCAGTTCCCACTGGCATCAAGTTCTTCAACTGGCTGGCGACTCTCTGGGGCGGCAAACTGGCTCTGAACAGCGCCATGTTGTTCTCCTGCGGCTTCATCATCAACTTCGTGTTCGGCGGTATCACCGGCGTAGCCCTGGCCCAGGTTCCCTTCGACATTCATGTCCACGACACCTACTTTGTTGTGGCTCACTTCCACTACATCGTCTATGGAGGCACCGTCTTCGTCATCTTTGCCTCGGTTTACCACTGGTATCCGAAGTTCACCGGCAGGATGCTGAACGAAGACCTGGGTCGCCTCCACTTCCTGCTCACGTTCATTGGCTTCAATCTTTGCTTCACTCCCCAGCATTGGCTGGGGCTCAATGGCATGCCCAGGCGGGTGGCCGAATATGACCCCTCCTTCACCACCCTCAACCAGGTGAGCAGCGTCGGTGCCCTGCTGATGGCGATCAGCACCTTGCCGTTCCTGATCAATGTGATCTGGAGTGCCTTCG
>CAMBZX010000060.1 GCA_945872185.1 Synechococcus sp. UW140
GTGGACCCCGAACAGGCTGTCGACAAGGTGCTCGATCTGTTCCTAGAACTCGGAGCCGACGACGATCAGTGCGATTTCACCTATCTTTTCGGCAGTGGCATGGCCGGCTACGCCAAGCCGGACATGAAGACCGAGAGCGACAACATGAAGCCGCTCTTCGATGCGATTCTGCGCCACGTCCCACCCCCTGTCGGTGATCCCACCAAACCCCTGCAGCTGCAGGTCACCACACTCGATTACAGCGATTTTCTCGGCCGGATCATGATCGGCCGTATTCATAACGGCACGATCCGGGCCGGCCAGCCTGCAGCCTTGCTGCGCGACGATGGCAGCGTCAAGCGCGGCAGGATTTCCAAGCTGCTTGGCTTCAAGGGCCTGCAGCGGGTCGAGATCGAATCGGCCAGTGCCGGCGATCTGGTCGCCGTGGCCGGATTTGATGAGGTCAACATCGGCGAGACCATCGCCTGCCCCGATCACCCCGAGGCACTGCCGCTGATCAAGGTGGATGAACCCACCTTGCAGATGACCTTTGTCGTCAACGACTCCCCGTTTGCGGGCAAGGAGGGCAAGTTCGTCACCAGCCGCCAGCTGCGGGACAGGTTGCAGCGAGAACTGCTCACCAACGTCGCCCTGCGGGTTGAGGACACCGATTCCCCCGATCGCTTCGCGGTCAGTGGCCGTGGTGAATTGCACCTGGGCATTCTGATCGAAACCATGCGCCGCGAGGGGTATGAGTTCCAGGTGAGCCAGCCCCAGGTGATCTTCCGCACCATCGATGGCACCCCGAGCGAGCCCTACGAAACTCTGGTGATGGATGTGCCGGAGGAATCCGTCGGCTCCTGCATCGAGAAGCTCGGCACCCGCAAAGGTGAAATGCAGAACATGGAGAACACCAACGATGGCCGCACCCAACTGGAGTTTGTGGTGCCCGCCCGTGGCCTGATCGGTTTCCGCGGCGAGTTCATTCGCGCCACCCGCGGCGAGGGGATCATGAGCCACTCATTCCTCGACTATCGCCCCATGCAGGGCGACATGGATTCCCGCCGCAATGGTGTGCTGGTGGCCTTCGAGGAAGGAACCGCCACGTTCTATGCGCTCAAGGGGGCAGAAGATCGTGGTCAGTTCTTCATCACTCCTGGCACCAAGGTCTACAAGGGCATGATCGTCGGCGAACACAACCGTCCGCCCGACCTCGAGCTCAACGTCTGCAAAGCCAAGCAGGTGACTAACATCCGTTCCGCTGGTGCCGAGGTGCTGGACACGTTGCAGGCACCGATTCAGATGACCCTGGAACGGGCGCTCGAGTACATCGGTCCTGATGAAATGCTCGAAGTTACCCCTGAATCGATCCGGTTGCGCAAACTGGCGATGAAGAAGCCGGCCAAGCGTTGAGCTCTGGCCCCGGATCAGGCGCCTCTTCATCCTGTGGCGACGGCGCCGAGGCTCAAGAGGCGCAACTGCTGGCCGACCCGCGTCTTCAGGTCGCGATTGATCAGTTCAATGCCGGTGATTGGTACGCCTGCCACGACGGTTTTGAGGAGCTCTGGCACGAGAGCCTGGGTGAGATCCGCGGCGTTTTGCAGGGCATCCTGCAGATTGCTGTGGGCCAGCTCCATCATGAGCGGGGTAACCAGCATGGAGCGATGGTTCTCACCGGTGAAGGTCTGGGCCGGCTGCGGCGTTGCGATGATCAGGCCCTGGGGCTTGACCTCGCCAGTCTTCGTCAGCAGAGTTCGCTCTGGTTGCAGGCCTTACAAGCGGATGCCGACACCTCCGCCTTGCCAAATCCGAGCCTGCAAAGCCTGGGCAGCCCACCCCGGTAAATTGGGCCCACGTTTCATCGCCTGCCGAGCTGATTGATGCAGGTCAGAACCCTGTCCCAGTGGCGATCACGCCGGCATGCACCCGTGAGCTTGTCACTGCTTGCCGCCGCCAGCCAACGTCGTCGTCCCCTGCTGGTGACGGCTGTGCTGTGCCTCCTGGCTCTGGCGCTGCCCCATCCTGGTGCGGCCCAGTTGGCGCCAGCGGCCTCAGCGGCGGCGATCAAGCCAGCGGCAGCGGCTGATGCCGGCCTGGTCACCATTGAATCCGATACCCAGCAAGCCGACAATCGCACCGGCGTGGTGACGGCAATCGGCAACGTGCGCATTGAATATCCCGACCGTCAGATGGTGGCCACCTCCCGCCAGGCCCAATACTTTTCCAAGGAAGGCCGGCTGGTGCTTACCGGCGACGTGGATGTGATCGATGCTGATGGCCAGCGCATCCGCGCCGAACGGCTTGTCTACCGACTGGACAGTGAGCGTTTGCTGGCCGAACCCCCAGCGGGCAAGCAGGTGTACAGCCGCTTGCGGCTGCAGAACAAGGCAGCGGCCACCGGGGCCAAACCGCTGCTGCCATGAGTCTTGCCCTGGAACGGGTGTCCATCACCCTGGGGGGTCGACCTCTCGTTGATGGCGTCAGTCTTGAGCTTCGCCCCGGCGAAGTGGTGGGTCTGCTGGGCCCGAATGGTGCCGGCAAGACGACCACCTTCAATCTCATCACCGGGCTGTTGCGGCCCGATCATGGTGATGTGGTGCTTGACGGCGCGTCGGTCAGCAGCTTGTCGATGCCGGTTCGCGCCAGGCTCGGCATCGGCTACCTGCCCCAGGAAGCGAGTGTGTTTCGCCAGCTCACGGTGCGCGACAACCTGCGGCTGGCGCTGGCCGAAAGCGGCACCCCGGCGCATCGGCGCCGAGATCGTCTCGACCAGCTGATCGACGATTTTCACCTCGCCCCCTTCCAGCATCGCCGCGGTTACCAGCTCTCGGGTGGCGAGCGCCGCCGCTGTGAAGTGGCCCGCGCCCTGGCCGTCGGTGAATCAGGGCCCCGTTATCTGCTGCTGGATGAACCCTTTGCCGGGGTGGATCCGCTGGCGGTGGCCGATTTGCAGGATCTGATCAGTGGTCTGCGTGATCGGGGCATGGGCGTGTTGATCACCGATCACAATGTGCGCGAAACGCTGGCGATCACCAACCGGGCCTACATCCTCACCGAAGGATCCCTGCTGGCCTCGGGCAGCTCCGCCGAGGTGGCTGAAAATCCCCTGGTGCGCCGCCATTATCTGGGCGAAAGCTTCGCGATGCTGGCCGCTCCCTCCTTCTGGAGTGGCGACCAAGAGGAGCCGGAGCCGGCCCCGCTCGAACCGGTTTCCGATGCTGCGATTGATCCGGTACCAGACCCGGCCCGGGCGGGCTGGTTTCGTCGCCTGCCGCAGATCACGCCGATCCTGAAGCTGGCCTCCAGGACCTGGGCCCCGCTGCTCCCCTGGCTGCGCCGGATTCCCCTGCTGGATCGCTGGCTGGTGGGAGAACTGCTCGGTCCGCTGTTCTTCGGCATTGCCGCTTTCACGGCCGTATCGCTGTCGGTGGGGGTGGTGTTTGAGCTGGTGCGGCGGGTTTCGGAATCCGGCTTACCGGTGACGGCGGCACTGCTGGTGCTGATGCTGCGCCTGCCGGGATTTCTGGTGCTGGCTTTCCCGATGGCCACCTTGATGGCCACCTTGCTGGCCTACAGCCGCTTGTCGGGCAGCAGTGAGCTCACGGCCCTACGCAGTGTGGGCGTGAGCACGCGGCGGATGGTAGTGCCGGCCCTGGCCCTTTCGGTAGCGATGAGCCTGTTGACCTTCACCTTCAATGATCTGATCGTGCCAAGGGCCAACCTGGCCGCTTCCAATACCCTGGAGCGCGCACTTGGCAAGGCGATTGCCAGCGAAAAAGGCGACAATATTCTTTACTCCCGCTTTGGTCGTATCAAACTGGAGGCGGGAGAATCAACCCGGATGTTGACTCATATTTTTTATGCTCGCAAGTTTCTGCGTGGCGAGATGAACGACGTCACCTTGATCGACTTTTCTCGCGTCGGCCAACGCCAGATGCTGATGGCCAAGCAGGGGCACTGGAATGATGCGAAAGCGATGTGGGAGTTCTCCAATGGCAGAATTTTGAATATAGACGAAAATAATGGCACAACAACATCGGCTGAGTTTGATCGTTACTACTACCCACTCGCGCGCGATCCCCTTGAGGTGGCAAAGCTTCCCACCGATGCCAGCGTGATGACCGTGGGCCAGGCATTGCATGCGGAGCGGCTGCTGAAAGAGGCCAACAACCTCAAGGAATCGCGCCGGTTGAGCGTTCGTATTCAGGAAAAGTTTGCCTTCCCCGCCATCTGCATGGTCTTCGGCCTGATTGGCAGCAGCCTTGGGGTGCGTCCCCACTCGCGCACCAGTCGCAGCCAGGGCTTCGGCATCAGTGTGCTGTTGATTTTTGGCTACTACCTGATGTCATTCATCTTCAGTTCGCTCGGCATCACCGCCACCCTCACGCCGGTCCTGGCGGCTTGGTTGCCCGTGCTGATTGGCCTGGGTGGGGGGCTCTGGTTGCTGCGTCAGGCCAGCCGCTGAGTTCCCATCCGCGGCTGCTTGCCGGCGCCATCGGCGCCAAAGGGCCTGGCTGGACGGCAGACTGGGTTCCTTCGATTCGTGCTGCGTGAACGATCCGGTTTTCGCCCTGGGCCTGGTGGCCTTTGCTCTGCTGCTACTGGTGCTGCCCCTGTCCTTCTGGTCCCTCAGCGGTGGCAAGAGCAGCTCCGTCGTTCGGATGCTCGTGGCCGCCGCCAACCTCTGCCTCACGGCCCAGCTGGTGTTGCGCTGGTGGGACTCGGGCCACTTTCCGATCAGCAACCTCTACGAATCCCTGTGCTTCCTGGCTTGGGGTTGCACCTTGACCCAACTGCTGGTGGAGCGCAGTTGGTCCAGTCCCTTGGTGCCGGCGGCGGCCACACCGATGGCCCTGGGCTGCGTGGCCTTCGCCAGTTTCGCCTTGCCTGATCAGCTGCAACAGGCTTCGCCGCTGGTGCCCGCACTGCGTTCCAGCTGGCTGGTGATGCACGTGAGCGTTATCATGCTGAGCTACGCCGCCCTATTAGTGGGATCCCTGTTGTCGCTGGCGGTGTTGTTCACCGAGCGCAACGAGGCTTTGGAGCTGCGCAGCAGCTCCATCGGCAGTGGCGGCTTCCGCCAGGCCCAGCTCGCCGCCGATGGACCGGGTGCCATGGCCCTGAGCAGCACCGAGTTCCGGATCAGTGAGCAGCTCGACAGCCTCAGCTATCGCACCATCACCGTTGGCTTTCTGCTGCTTTCGGTGGGTCTGGTCAGCGGGGCCGTCTGGGCCAATGAGGCCTGGGGCACTTGGTGGAGCTGGGATCCCAAGGAAACCTGGGCCCTGATCTGTTGGCTTGTTTATGCCGCCTATCTGCACACGCGCCTGATTCGGGGTTGGCAGGGCCGCCGGCCGGCACTGGTGGCGGTGGCGGGCCTGGTGGTGATCGCGGTCTGCTACATCGGCGTCAATCTGCTGGGCATTGGCTTGCACAGCTATGGCTGGTTCTTCGACAGCTGAGTGCCTTTGTCCCTGTACCCCACTGAATCCAGGGCACAGGCCTCACCCGCAATCAGGCGGTTCCGGTCAGCTTTCCCCTTGAGGGCCATTCCCTAGGCACAACTGGCAGCTGCTAACCCTGGACCTTCGCTTGAGCGGCGCTCCGGGGCTGGGGTACCTGCATGGTGGGCTTTCTGATCAGCAGCAGGGAGGTCGGGCCCGGCTAAGGCCATCGCAGCAGCTGAGCCCCCCTGGCCTTCAGTCACCCTACAAAAAAGGCCCCCTAGCGGGAGCCTCTTCAGAACATCAACCTGAACTTCGACTTCAGACCCGGGCCGGCTCTGGACGACGGCTGCTGCGGATACCACGGATCGCCTCGGCGTAGTCGCTGGCGCCGAAGACACCAGAACCGCTGACGATGGCGTTGGCACCGGCCTCAATCACCTTCCAGGCATTCGAGGGTTTGACGCCGCCATCGACTTCGATCCAGGGATCCAGTCCACGCTCGTCGCACATCCGGCGCAGGTCGCGGATCTTCTCAACCTGGTTTTCGATGAAGCTCTGGCCGCCGAAACCGGGGTTGACGCTCATGATCAACACCAGGTCGCAGAGCTCGAGGCAGTAGTCGAGGGTGTCCAGGGGAGTGCTGGGGTTGAGCACGGCTCCGGCCAGTTTGCCCAGCTCCTTGATCTGGGCCAGATTGCGATGCAAATGGGGACAGGCTTCCACTTGCACGCTGATGATGTCAGCGCCAGCCTTGGCGAAGTCAGCCACGTACCTCTCCGGCTCGACGATCATCAGGTGCACGTCGAGCGGTTTGGTGGTGACGGGCCGGAGAGCTTCAACGATCAGGGGACCAATGGTGATGTTGGGGACGAAGCGTCCATCCATCACGTCCACGTGGATCCAGTCGGCGCCGGCCACGTCGACGGCCCGCACGTCCTCTCCCAGCCTGGAGAAGTCGGCGGAGAGGATCGAAGGGGAAACCACCAGGGGTTTGGTGCTCATGGACGTCCACCGGAACGCAAGCGGATCAGGATTGTAAGGAGCCGCCTTCCTCGCTGATACGATTGCAGCGCTTCAAGCCCCAGAGGGCCTGCAGTTGCTGGCGCCTTCGGCCTCCACCGGGCGTAGTTCCTCTGTCGCTTCTCCCTGAAGCTCCGTAACCCCCGCCCGACTGCCGTGGATCGCACCCTCATTCAGGAAATTCTCGAGGTCGTTGAACAGGCCGCCATCGCCTCCGCCGAACTCACCGGTCTCGGCAAAAAGGATGAAGCTGATGCTGCGGCGGTCGAAGCCATGCGCAAGCGCATGGGCCAGATCCAGATGCAGGGCCGCATCGTCATCGGCGAAGGGGAGCGCGACGAAGCCCCCATGCTTTACATCGGTGAAGAAGTCGGCACCGGCACCGGACCAGGTGTCGACTTCGCCGTCGATCCCTGCGAAGGCACCAATCTCTGTGCCAACAGCCAGCGGGGCTCCATGGCCGTGCTCGCCGCCTCGGACCGCGGCGGCCTGTTCAACGCCCCTGACTTCTACATGAAGAAGCTCGCAGCTCCCCCGGCTGCCAAGGGCAAGGTGGACATCCGTAAGTCGGCCACTGAAAACATCAACATTCTGAGCGAGTGCCTCGGTGTGGTGGTCAGCGAACTCACCATCGTGGTGATGGATCGGGCCCGCCACAAGGATCTGATCGCTGAAATCCGCGCCACCGGCGCCCGGGTACAGCCGATCTCCGATGGCGACGTGCAGGCCGCGATCGCCTGTGGCTTTGCCGGCACCGGCACCCACTGCCTGATGGGCATCGGCGCCGCTCCCGAGGGCGTGATTTCCGCTGCAGCCATGGTCGCCCTCGGTGGCCATTTCCAGGGTCAGCTGGTGTACGACCCGGCTGTCGCCCAGACCAGCGAGTGGGCCGACTACACCAAGGAAGGCAACATCGCCCGCCTCAACGAGATGGGCATCACCGATGTGGACAAGGTCTACGAAGCTGAAGAGCTGGCCTCCGGTGAGAACGTGGTGTTCGCCGGTAGTGGCATTACCGATGGCCTGCTGTTCCACGGTGTCAAGTTTGAAAAAGACTGCACCCGCACCAGCAGCCTGGTGATCAGCACTCTCGACAACACCGCTCGCTTCACCAACACCATCCACATCAAGCCCGGCGCCCAGAGCATCGGCCTGGTCTGATCCTCCGCCGCCCGAGCGAGCCCTCCCCCGACTCCATGCATATCGCCGTCGTCGGTCTCAGCCATCGCACGGCTCCTGTGGAGCTGCGTGAACGGCTCAGCATCCCGGAGCAGACGATGGAGGAATCCCTCCAGCAGCTGCGCTCCGACGACCAGGTGCTGGAGGCCTCCATCCTCAGCACCTGCAATCGCCTCGAGATCTATGCCCTGCTGCGTCACCCGGAGCTGGGCATCACTGCGGTGGGGTCCTTTCTGAGCCAGGTTTCCGGCCTGGCTCTGGATCAGCTCACCCCCCACCTGTTCACCTTTCACCACGAGGAGGCCGTCGGTCACCTGCTGCGGGTGGCCGCTGGTCTTGACAGCCTGGTGTTGGGCGAGGGGCAGATCCTCTCCCAGGTGAAGAAGATGGTGCGCCTGGGCCAGGAGTATCGCTCCGTTGGCCCGATTCTCAACCGCCTGCTGAACCAGGCGGTGAGCACTGGCAAACGGGTGCGCACCGAAACCAACCTCGGAACCGGTGCCGTTTCGATCAGTTCAGCGGCTGTGGAGCTGGCCCAACTCAAGGTGGGCCAGGCCCGGGGCCTCGACGAACTGGTCACGCTCGAGCAGGAACAGGTGGCGGTGGTCGGAGCCGGCCGCATGGCCCGCTTGTTACTGCAGCATCTGCAGTCCAAAGGCTGCCGTGGTGTCGTCCTGCTCAATCGCACCGTGGCCCGGGCTGAAGCCCTGGCCGCTGATTTCCCCAGCTTGCCGGTGCAATGCCGGCCGCTGCATGATCTTGATCACTGCCTGAGCACCTGTTCGCTGGTGTTCACCAGCACCGGAGCCGAGGAACCCATCATCACCGCCGAACGGCTGCAAGGCCTGAATCGGCGATTGAGTCTGATGCTCATCGACATCGGGGTGCCGCGCAACATCAGTGCCGACGCTGGTGAGCTCACGGGCGTCGAGGCCTTTGATGTCGACGATCTGCAGGAGGTGGTGGCCCGCAATCAGGAAAACCGCCGTGAAATCGCTGCCGAAGCCGAAGGCTTGCTGGCTGAGGAGTCGCAGCTGTTTCTGGAATGGTGGGATGGCCTGGAGGCGGTGCCGCTGGTGAATCGACTGCGCAATCAGCTCGAAGACATTCGGGAGCAGGAATTGCAGAAAGCTCTCAGCCGCATGGGCCCCGACCTTTCCGCTCGGGAGCGCAAGGTAGTGGAAGCACTCAGCAAAGGCATCATCAACAAGATCCTGCACACGCCGGTGACCCGCCTGCGGGCGCCCCAGCCACGGCTGCAACGTCATCAGGCGATGAAGGTTCTGCAAGACCTGTTTGAACTGCACGAGGGACCGTTCGACGGCTGAGATGCGCTTGCATCGAAGTGTTCCCGGCACTCGCAAACGTGCCCCACGGCCTTGTACGGTCTCCCCATTAAAAAGAGAGGAAGAGAGTCCATGAAACGCGTTCTTGCCATCATCCTCGGCGGCGGGGCCGGCACCCGCCTTTACCCCCTCACCAAGACCCGCGCCAAGCCAGCGGTGCCCCTGGCGGGTAAGTACAGACTGATCGATATTCCGGTCAGCAACTGTATCAATTCGGAGATCAATAAAATCTACGTGTTGACTCAGTTTAATAGCGCTTCGCTTAATCGTCACCTGACGATGAGCTACAATTTATCCGCCGGTTTTGGCCAGGGTTTCGTTGAGGTTCTGGCAGCTCAGCAAACGCCAGATAGCCCCAGCTGGTTTGAAGGTACGGCCGATGCCGTGCGCAAATATCAGTGGCTGTTCCAGGAGTGGGATGTCGACCACTATCTGATCCTGTCCGGAGATCAGCTGTATCGCATGGACTACAGTCAGTTCGTGCAGCACCACATCGATACCGGTGCTCAACTCTCCGTCGGCGCTTTGCCGGTTGATGCGGCCCAGGCTCAGGACTTTGGTTTGATGCGCACCACGCCCGATGGTCGCATCCGCGAATTCCGGGAAAAGCCCAAAGGCGCCGATCTCGAGGCGATGCAGGTGGACACCGAAAAACTGGGCCTGTCTGCCGAAGATGCCAAGCGCAAGCCCTATCTGGCCTCGATGGGGATCTACGTCTTCAGCCGCGACACGCTGTTTGATCTGCTGGCCACCAATCCCTCAGCCACCGATTTCGGCAAGGAAATAATCCCGGTCTCCCTGGAACGGGGCGATAATCTGCAAAGCTTCTTGTTCAATGACTACTGGGAAGATATTGGGACAATTGGGGCCTTCTATGAAGCCAACCTGGCCCTTACCGATCAACCCAATCCTGCCTTCTCCTTCTACGACGAAAAGTTTCCGATTTATACCCGTCCCCGTTATTTGCCCCCCAGCAAATTACAGGATGCCCAGGTGACTGCTTCCATCATCGGTGAGGGATCGCTGCTCAAGGCCTGCAGCATTCACCATTGCGTGCTCGGCGTACGAACCCGGGTGGAAGACGAAGTGGTGCTTCAGGACACCCTGGTGATGGGCGCCGACTACTTCGAATCGATGGAGGAGCGGGCTGTGCTGCGGGAGCGGGGTGGAACACCGATCGGCGTGGGCCGGGGCACCACGGTGAAACGGGCAATCCTTGACAAGAACGTCCGCATTGGCGAGAACGTCACCATCGTCAACAAAGATCACGTTGAAGAAGCGGATCGGCCAGAGCTGAACTTTTACATCCGCAACGGCATCGTTGTGGTGGTGAAAAACGGCACCATTGCCGACGGTTCGGTCATCTGAGGCCGGCTTGGTGCTCGCCCGCCGCAGCCGTTCTGGTGCTGGGGGGCTGAGCACGGTCAACAGCAGTTGCTGACACGGGTGCCTCGAAGCCGTTGTTCGCACTCATCGCTGGCCACAATGGGCCTGATTTTGCGATTCTGCACGGCCCCATGAGCAAGGCTCACTTCGGTCTGATCGGCCTCGGCGTCATGGGCGAAAATCTCGTCCTCAACGCGGAGCGCAATGGCTTCTCCAGCGTTGTCTACAACCGCACCTACACCAAGACCCAGGAATTCCTGGCTGGTCGTGGTGCCGGCAAGGACATCATCGGTGCCGAGACCCTGCCGGAGTTTGTGGCCGCCCTGGAGCAGCCGCGCCGGATTC
Source organism: Synechococcus sp. UW140 (assembly GCA_945872185.1). GTDB lineage: Bacteria > Cyanobacteriota > Cyanobacteriia > PCC-6307 > Cyanobiaceae > Cyanobium. Next base: position 10,703 of record CAMBZX010000060.1, read on the forward strand.
TGATGATGGTCAAGGCGGGTCAGCCCGTCGACGACATGATCACCACCCTCTCCCCCCTGCTGGAAGAGGGTGACCTGTTGATCGATGGCGGCAATTCGCTGTACACCGACACGGAGCGCCGGGTCGCCCAGCTCGAGAGCCTCAGTTTCGGCTTCATCGGCATGGGTGTGTCCGGTGGTGCCAAGGGTGCCCTGGAAGGCCCGAGCATGATGCCTGGCGGCACCCGGGCCGCTTATGACGCCATTGAGGGCCTGGTCACCAAGATGGCCGCCCAGGTGGACGATGGGCCCTGTGTCACCTACATCGGTCCCGGCGGCGCCGGCCACTTCGTCAAGACCGTCCACAACGGCATTGAGTACGGCATTGAGCAGATTCTGGCCGAGGCCTACGACCTGATGAAGCGGGTCGCCGGTCTCAACGGCGATGCCATGGCCCAGGTGCTGGGGGCCTGGAACCAGACCGAAGAGCTGGCCTCGTTCCTGGTGGAGATCACCGAGGTGTGCCTGGCCACCAAGGATCCCGAGACCGGTGGCGATCTGGTGGAGATGATTGTCGATGCGGCCGGCCAGAAAGGCACGGGCTTGTGGACCGTGGTGAGCGCCCTGGAGATGGGGGTGCCGGTGCCGACGATCTATGCAGCCCTCAATGCTCGGGTGCTCAGTTCCCTGCGCAGCGAGCGCATGGCGGCTGAATCGGTGTTGCCGGCGGGCCATCCCGCCACCACCCCCTGCCACAGTTTCGATCTCGGTACGCCCGAGACGGCCATGCAACCGTTGCAGGATGCCACGATCCTGGCCTGCATCGCCAGCTATGCCCAGGGCATGGCCCTGCTGCAGGAGGCCTCCAAATTGCACAACTACAACCTGGATTTCGCCGCCATCGGCCAGATCTGGAAGGGGGGCTGCATCATCCGGGCGCGGCTGCTGCAGCGCATTCAGGATGCCTACACGATCAATCAGAACCTGCCCAATCTGATGGTGGATCCCTGGTTCGCCGAGCAGATCAACCGCCGTCTGCCCGGCCTGCGCCAGGTGGTGGCTGGTGCCGCTGCCGCCGGCATCCCGGTGCCCTGTTACAGCAGCACCCTGGATTACATCAGCAGCTACGCCTCCGGCCGCCTGCCCCAGAATCTGGTACAGGCGATGCGCGACTGTTTCGGCTCCCACACCTATGAGCGCACCGATCGCCCCGGCAACTTCCACACCGAATGGCTGACATGACCCGCTACCGCCTGATCGTGGCCAGCTCCCCCCAGGACCTGGCCCGCCAGGTGGCGGAGCAGATCGCTGCGGCGATCGATCTGGCCCTGGCCCAACGCGATCGCGCCCACATCGCCCTCGCTGGTGGGGAAACACCCAAGGCTGCTTACACCCGCCTGGGCCAGGAGCATCTCCCCTGGAATCGGGTGGATGTGTTGCTGGGCGATGAGCGCTGGGTGGATGCGGCGGATCCAGCCAGCAACGCCCGCATGCTGCAGGAAACGCTGCTGGCCCAGGAACCGGCCCGCCAGGCCTGCTTCCATCCGGTGCCCACAGACCGCGCCACCCCGGCCGAGAGTGCCGAGGCCTACGCCGATCTGGTGGCGCGTGTGTGCGCCGGCAACCCGCCGCGTTTCGACCTGATCCTGCTGGGCCTCGGCGATGACGGCCATACGGCCTCGCTGTTTCCAGGCACCGCAGCTCCCGGAGTCACCGACCAGATCGTGACCATCGGCGAGGGCAAAGGCCTGCCGCGCATCACCCTCACGGCCCCCGTGCTCAGTGCGGCCCGCCAGGTGATCTTTCTGGTCAGTGGTGCTGGCAAGCAGCAAGCCCTGCGGCGGCTGCTGGATCCTGAGGAATCGAGTGAACGCACTCCCGCCAGGCTGGTGCAACCAGAGCAGGAGGTGGTGATCCTCGTCGATGCCGCGGCCGCCGATGGGGTGGCCTGATCACGCCAGACTGGGCATTGCTTGGAGTCACGCGATGAGCACCAACCAAGGCGACAGGATTGGTGAGCCTGGACAACTGGTGGTGGGCGGTGCCGGTTTCAGCGGTTGGCATGCCCTCAACGACACCATCATGGGCGGCCGCAGCAGTGGCGCCTGTCGGGTTGACAGCCAGGGGCTGAGCTTTGATGGCGAGCTGGTGGAGGCAGGCGGTGGCTTCGTGAGTGTGCGCTCCCCCTTGTTTTCACCGCCCCTCGATCTATCGGCCGCCAGCGGTCTGCAGCTGGCTGTGGTCGGGGAGGGCCGACGCTTCAAGCTGGCCGTGGCCTGCGCCGATGGTGTCGCTGGCCTCACTGAGCTGATTCCTGGCGGATTGCGCTGGGTGTATGAGTTCGCCACGGCGGCGCAGGGCACCAGCCTGGTGCCGATCGGGTTTGCGCAACTCAGCCCTTCGGTGCGGGCCAAGCCGGTTCAGGGCCTGCCGCTGGGGTTGCCCCTGCGTTTTGATCCCAGCCGCATCACCCGGCTGCAGCTGCTGCACTCCAAGTTCGGCGATGATGGTGGCCTCAATCCCGGGTTTCGCCCAGGCCCCTTGCATCTGGAGCTGCACGCGATTCATGCCATCGTCTGATCTCCAGGCTCCAGAGCCCGAGTGGTTGGCGGCTCAGGACAGCGCCAACACCGATCTGGCCCAACTGGTGGCGGCGGCCGCCGATCTCTGTTGCAAGCCCTGGCGCCATGCCGTGATCTGCACCTCCCCAGCCGCAGGCCTGGGCCAGCTTGCCGATCTCGATGAGCTTGATTGCGCCCTGCGGTTGGATGTGCGCAACCCGGCAGGGGAGCGACTGCCGGAGCAGGATCTGGAGTTGGAGCTGTATCGCAGTGGCCGCGATCTCAATGTCACCGTGGGCTGGTGCGATGAGCGGCCCCTGCTCTGGCACGGCAGTCATCCGGTGTGGATGGATGGAACGACCGGGGAACGCTGCAGCCGGCCCCACGATGGCTTACCGCTGGAAGCGCTGGCCAGACGGCTGCGGGCCCTGTTGGGGGGATCCGGCGGTTTTTAGATGGTCCTGTCCAGCAGCCGACCGTGTTCGGCCAGCTTTCCTGCAGGGCCGTACCGTGGCCAGTCTGCTTGAGGACGCTGCCGGAGCCCCGTGCGGCGATACCGGCAGCTCAATCCTGGAGACGGAATCAAGCCACCGCCAGTCCCTGGCAAACCCCGCTGTTGGTGCTGGCTGAGGAACAGCCGGCCGTCGTCCTGGCTGCCACCGGCCAAAACGACAACCAGGACGCCAGTGACCAGGAAGACAGTGACCAGGACGCCAGTGGCGTAGCCACTCCGCCTCGCCTCACTCCTGGTCTGTCACGGCGCCCAGGCTGCTGCTGCTCACCAAGCGCGCATATTTGCCCAGGACACCGGTGCGATAGCGGGGTTCCGGTTTCACCCAGGCGGCGCGACGGCGGCCCAGTTCGGCCTCGTCCACGTTGAGTTGCACCAACAGCTGGTGGGCATCAACCGTGATGCTGTCGCCTTCGTGCACCAGGCCGATGGTGCCGCCCACGGCCGCCTCCGGCGCCACGTGGCCCACCACCAGGCCATAGCTGCCGCCGGAGAAACGGCCGTCGGTGATCAGGGCCACCTTGTCCAGCAGACCCTGACCGACGATGGCGGAGGTGGGCGAAAGCATCTCGCGCATGCCGGGGCCCCCGACCGGACCCTCATTGCGAATCACCACCACATCCCCGGGCTGGATCTGCTTGTCGAGGATCGCGGCCAGGCAGGTTTCTTCGCTCTCGAACACCCGCGCCGGACCGGTGATCACGGGAGTCTTGACGCCACTGATCTTGGCCACCGCACCTTCTGCGGCCAGGTTTCCCTTGAGGATCGCCAGGTGACCCTTGGCATACAGGGGCTTGGCGAGGGGATGGATCACGTCCTGATCAGCCGGCGGCACGGAGGGCACATCCGCGAGCACCTCTTTCAACGTCTTGTCCTCAATGGTGCGGCAGTCCCCATGGAGCAGACCGGCGTCCAGCAGCAGCTTCATCACCTGGGGAATGCCGCCGGCGCGGTGCAAATCCGTGGCCACGTAGCGACCGCTGGGCTTGAGGTCGCAGATCACCGGCACCTTCTGGCGGATCGTCTCGAAGTCATCGATGCACAGCGGCACCCCGGCGGTGCGGGCGATGGCCAGCAGGTGCAACACCGCATTGGTGGAGCCGCCCACGGCCATGATCACGGCGATGGCATTTTCAAAAGCCTCGCGGGTGATCAGATCCAAGGGGCAGATGTTCTTGGCAATCGCCTCCACCAGCACTTCAGCCGAACGGGCGGCGCTGTCGGCCTTTTCCGGATCCTCGGCCGCCATGGTGGAGCTGTAGGGCAGGCTCAGGCCCATGGCCTCAATCGCTGAACTCATCGTGTTGGCGGTGAACATGCCACCACAACTGCCCGCTCCCGGACAGGCATTCTTTTCGACAGCGAGGAGCCGTTCCGCGTCGATCGTGCCGGCGGTGAATTGACCCACGGCTTCAAAGGCACTCACCACGGTGAGATCGCAGCCGCCCAGTTTGCCGGGCTTGATTGTACCGCCATAGACAAAGATGGCCGGGATGTTCATGCGGGCCATGGCGATCATGGCGCCGGGCATGTTCTTGTCGCAGCCGCCGACGGCCAGCACCCCATCCATCGATTCGCCATTGCAGGCGGTTTCGATCGCATCGGCGATCACCTCGCGGCTCACCAGGGAATACTTCATCCCTTCGGTGCCCATCGAGATGCCGTCACTGACGGTGATCGTGCCGAACATCTGGGGCATCGCACCGGCCACCCGGGCCGCCTGTTCGGCGCGGCGGGCCAGGTCGTCCAGGCCGATGTTGCAGGGGGTGATGGTGCTGTAGCCGTTGGCGATGCCGATGATCGGCTTGCCGAAATCACCATCCCCGAACCCAACAGCCCGCAACATGGCGCGATTCGGGGA
>CAMBZX010000061.1 GCA_945872185.1 Synechococcus sp. UW140
GTCCAGGGGCGTTCAGATAAGGCCGTGTCAATGGCATCTCCCTGCTCCAGAACGGCTCGAAAGATCTTGGTGGCCGTCACCCCGAGGCGCACGTCGTAATTCTCGAAAAACGGCTCGATCAAATCCGCTTGCGGCCGTTGGAACCAGAAGCTATGGGCCGGCAGCCAGGCGTGCTGCGCCAGTTGAGGATCGAGCCAGAACTCGGCGTGCAGAACGGCCATGCTGCGGATGCTTGCCAGGGTTTCTGCCTGGGTCATGCCCCGCAACTGATCGCCACTGCGTAGGTGGCTCAGGTCTTCCATCAGCAGCCAGCAAGGCTGGCTGTCACTAGAGCCATAGATCACGGGCTGATGGTTCTTCAGCCTGGGAACCAGGTGGTTGTAGACACCGATTTCCCGTTGGAAGGAACGATTGAGATGGGTGAAGGCGTTGGCCTCTGGGTTGCCTGTCTCACTCTTGAGCACCAGGGAGCGGGGGGCGCTGTCGGCTGGATCGCAACTGAGCAGTAGCTGCCAGGTGGTGGATTGAAAGCCTTTCCCGGATTCCAGCGCTCGGACTTCCATGGTTCGGATCGTGGTGCCCAGCACCTCGCTGATCCAGCCCGGTTCGGGCCTCTGGATGGTCTTGAGCTCAAGGCTGGGGGCAGGCTCCGGCTTCAAGGCGTCCATGGGGCTGGAGCGGCAATCATGCCAGTGGGTCCCGACGCTTCCGCCATGGCTTGAAGGGCCGTGGCTTGGTCGGGGAATGGATCCAGGCTTCTGAAGGCCGCAAGGCCAAGGCCGCACCTGGTTGCGGACGTCGATGGCGCCGTTCTCTTCAGCAAGGGCAACGCACCTTTGGTGCTTCTGGGCCGATTCAGGGGGATCCGCCAGCTCCACCACACCAGCCGCTAAGGCGGCCGGGAGCGGAAATGATCGTCTGTTGGTGGGCCGAGGAAGGAGGCATGAAATACATTTACAAGGTGCTATCAGTCAGGGAAAGCTGATTCCATCGCTGGTGAGTTGATCTTGAAACTTGCCTTTGTGAATCGCCTGAGTCTTGCCACAACTATATAAGTTGTCTCGTCAATGGATTCACTTTGCCCCGAGTCCCCGAGTCCCCGTGTCCGCTGCGCTGTCGCCAGCGGGCTCGTTATCGGTGATCAGCATGCCCCGGGTTTTGAGGGCATGCCAGCCCGTTCCTGATGGACGCGCTTGATCGGACCAGCCCCAGTGCCATTCAGGCATTCAGGCGTCGCTCTGCGGTGCCGCAGCTGGGCTCGGCCCCGTCCAGCCCACCCCTGCCAGGCGTGTTACTCCATCCCCAGGCCCAGGAAGCTTGAGCGCCATCTCCTTTGGCTGCTTGCCATCGTTTGGCTTGTGGATGTGCTGGTTGGCCAGTTGCAGGCCCAGGGCTGGGCGCTGAAGGTTGCCGGGGATGGGTGCTGCGACGGAGGGGTGTGGTGTTCTCTTGGGACAAGGAATTTGGGCGTGACCTCAGCACAAGCCGACGCAGATTGAAACAACCTGTCTTGCTGTTTTTTGATCCCTAAGAGGAGCAGGCGCGGCAGGTTCTGGGCTGCTGGGTTGAGGGGTCGTGAAAGCCGGTGACTGGATTTGAACCTGCGACCTACTGATTACGAATCAGTTGCTCTACCACTGAGCTACACCGGCATGGCTCTGAAAGTAGCATCCGGTCGTTGTGAACCAAGCCTGCACACCAGATGGCCAAACGCCCCGGTTCCGGGTCCGATCCCGAGGCGTCCAGGCCCCTGGATCCCGAGCTGCGCCGCCGACTGCTGCTGGAGGCCCGCACTCCCTGGCGCAGTCTGCGGCGGGCCCTCTGGTTTGCTCTGGTGGCGTCCGCTGGCGTCGGTCTTGCCACCATGGCGCTGCGGGCCGCCGCCGGCGGTGAGCTGGCTGCCAACGATCTGTTGATCCAGGTTTCCGCCTTCGCCATCTTCGGCAGCCTGCTCTGGTTCGACCGCAACCGGGACGACGGCTGAGCGACCCCGGTTTGCGTTCACAGCGCCAGGGCGAATGGACTGCTGAAAATCCCTCAGCAGACCCGACAAGTGGTCTGCCGCTCGTGTGAAACGCCACGCAACACTGGGTTTCCGGGTGCCGATGACGCGGGCAGCTTTTACGCGGGCAGCCCTGGCGCGGGCAACGATGGCGCGGGCAACCATGGCCGAGACCGGTTGTCAGCAGTTTCTTCAGCCGGGTCTCAGGGGGGGGGACGGCCTCTGAGGTGCCGGGTGGCTGGGGACTGCCTGCTTCGAAGTGAATTGGCGTGGCGCTCAGTCGCTGTAATCGCTGCTGCTTGCTGGGTCAGCGTTTGCTGGGTCAGTGGTTGCTGGGACGGTGGCCGGTGAGTCAGTGGCTGGTGGATCAGTGGCTGGTGGATCAGCGGTAGGCACGTCGGGGCTGGCTGGGAAGCCTGTTGGATCTGGGCCGGTGCCTTTGTTGGTGGCGGGAACTGCAGTGGTTGTCTTGACCATCCCCGCCGCCTCCGTGGTCAACCCATGGGCTCGCGGCTCTGGATTGGTCGGCTCCAGGCCTGGCGGTTCCGTGGGGGTTGGTTCCGGTGGGGTCGCTGGGGTTCTGGCTGAGGTGGCGTCGGCGAGTTCGCGTCGGCTGGTTGGAGCTGTTGCGGCCGTGGCCGAGGGCGCTTCCAGCGGGTCTGGGGATGGCCGGAGCGGTTCGCTGCCGCTGGCGGTGTCCTGGTCTGCGGGCCCTGGCCTGGATGGTTGGACGGTCTTGGCCTTGCGGCTGCTGAGCGCTGCGGCGCCGCCGACTTCGGCTCTGGTTGGCTCGGCCGAAGTCGGCCGCGAGCGGGATTCAGGTGCCATGGCGGGCAAGGGATCGATCAACAGCAAGGGCAGCCCCAGGCAGAGACGACTCGCCTCCAGCTCCTTGGTGGTCATCGGCGTCGCCGTGGCGATGGCCCCAGGGCTGCGACTGAGCAGCCAAAGGGTTTGCAGCAGCTGCTGCCATTGCCACAGCATCACGGCCAGCAGCAGGGCCGCCAGCAGCAGTCCCACCAACCGGGGGCTCGCCGCCAGGGGTGAGAGCTGAGCGGCAAGGGCGGCATGCTCATCACTCCACCACAGCAGTGCCAGCAGCAGCCCCGAACCGGCCACCAGGCCTGCCTTGATCGCGGCGGCGTCCTGCAGGGCACTGAGCCGCTGCTGCAACGGCCGGCGCGCTTTCAGGGGAATCTGCAGCAGCAGCAGGGACCAGATATCGGCTGGCCGACGCCAGAGCATCAGGGCCGGCAGCAGGCCACCCAGGCCCCAGCAGAGCAGGCGCTCCAGGGCCGGCAGTGGACCAGGGTCGCTGCCGGCCAGCAGCAACAGCAGCAGCAAGGCCTCCAGCGGCCATACCCCCACAGCGATCAGCTGAAGCCAGATCAGGGGCTCGCTGCGGGCATTCATGGCGCTGGCCGGGTGAGGTGGACTCAGGTGCTGAGGGTGCGGCGCTGGGTGACCAGTTTGTAGGCCTCGATGCGGTCCCCGTCCTTCCAGGAGTTGAAACGATCGGTGCCGATGCCGCACTCGAAGCCAGTGGCCACCTCCTTGACGTCGTCCTTGTTGCGGCGCAGGGAATCGAGATCGCCTTCGTAGAGCAGCTCTTTGCCGCGACGGACGCGCACCTTGCAGTTGCGCTGCAGCTTGCCGTTGGTGACGTAGCAACCCGCCACGGCGTTCTTGCCGATCGTGAACACGGCCCGAACCTCCGCTTCGCCCAGGTTCTCCTCCACCAGTTCGGGCTCCAGCAGACCCTCCATGGCCAGTTGGATGTCCTCCAACAACTTGTAGATGACGTCGTAATCGCGCACATCAACACCGGTGGCATCGGCAGCCCGACGGGCTCCCGGAGCCATGGAAGTGTTGAAGCCGACGATCACGGCACCGGAGGCAGCCGCCAGATCGACGTCGGTTTCGGTGATTTCGCCCGGAGCCGAAAGCAGCACCCGTACCTGGACTTCTTCCTGGGGCAGCTGCTCGAGCGAGCCGAGGATGGCCTCGACACTGCCCTGCACGTCGCCCTTGAGGATCAGGTTGAGCTCCTTGATCTCCCCTTCGCTGACCTGGCCGGACAGCGAGGCCAGGGAGACCCGACGGGAGGCCATCTGCTGGGCCAGGCGGGAGGCCCGGGCTTCGCTGGCCCGATCGCCCACCACGGCCCGAGCCGATTTCTCGTCGGCGTAGACCTCGAACTCATCGCCCGCAGTGGGCACCTCGCTGAAGCCGAGGGCCTCCACGGCGCAGGAGGGGCCCGCTTCCTTCACCCGTTTGCCGGTGTCGTCGACCATGGCGCGCACCTTGCCCAGGATCGGGCCGGCCGCCAGCACATCGCCAGCCCGCAGGGTGCCGTTCTGGATCAACAGGGTGGCCACCGGGCCTTTGGCCTTGTCCAGGTGGGCCTCGATCACGGTGCCCTTGGCCATCCGGTCGGGGTTGGCCTTGAGGTCCTCCATGTCGGTGACCAGCAGGATCATCTCCAGCAGCTGATCGATGTTCTCGCCCTTGATGGCACTCACCGGCACCATCACGACGTTGCCGCCCCAGTCTTCGGCCACGAGATCGAGGCCGGAGAGCTCCTGTTTCACCCGTTCGGGCTGGGCTCCCTCCTTGTCGATCTTGTTGATCGCCACCACGATCGGCACCTCGGCGGCCCGGGCATGGCTGATGGCCTCGAGAGTCTGGGGACGGACGCCGTCATCGGCAGCCACCACCAGCACCGCCACGTCCGTGACCTTGGTGCCGCGGGCACGCATGGCCGTGAACGCTTCGTGGCCAGGGGTGTCGAGGAAGGTGATGCGGCTGGTGGCCCCGCCGTGGGGAACTTCAACCTGGTAGGCGCCGATGTGCTGGGTGATGCCACCGGCCTCGCCGGCCGCCACCCTGGTTTTGCGGATGGCGTCGAGCAGGCTGGTCTTGCCGTGGTCGACGTGGCCCATCACCGTGACGACCGGCGGCCTGCGGATCAGGTGGGCCAGATCGCTTTCCTCGATCATCACCACGGTCTTGGCCGCAGCGGACTGGACGTCGTCCTCAAGCACCGGGACGCCGAACTCTTCAGCCACGGTTTCAATCGTGGGCAGATCGAGGGTCTGGGTGACGGTGGCGCTGATCCCCTTGAAGAACAGGCTCTTGATGATCTCGGAACTCTCCACACCGAGCCGGTCGGCCAGTTCCTGCACCGTGAGGTTGCCCTCCGGCACGATCAGCATTTCCGGCCGCTGGGCCTTGAGTTCGCGCGCGGCCCGCAGTTCCATCGCACGGCGGCGCTGGCGTTGACGGGTGGTTTCCTTCTTGCGCTTGCGCACTGCCACGGTGGGCTTGGCGGGGGCAGGGGCGCTTCTGGGCTTGGCGGGGCGGGCCAGGCTGGCCTGGAGCACCAGCGCTTCCTGTTCGCCAGCGAAGCCACCGGTTTCGGCGGTGAGGGCATCATCGTTTTCGCCGATGATGTGCACCTTCTGGCGCTGCTTCTGCGGCGTACGGCTGCGCAAGGCCTCGAGCTTGGCGCTGTCGTCCCAGTCCGGGCGTCGGGCTCTGGCGGCACCGGTGCCGGCACCCGGGGGCTGGGGCGCGCGGAAGCCAGGACGGCGCGGTGGTGCGGCGGTGGGGGGGGCAACCCTCACCACGCCTTCAATTTCCCTGGTGCCGGTTTCACCGGCGGCTTCGCCGGTACGGCGCACCGGCGCAATCGCTGGACGACCGGTGGGCTTCTGGAGCTGCATCAGCTCGCCGGGCGCCATCGGCTTGCGCATGCCAGCCGGCATGCCCGGGCGGCCTGGGGCGGCGGGCCGCCCGGCGCTGGCGGTGCCGGGGCCGGCCGAATCCCTGCGGATCGGCTTGCCGACGAGTTCGAGTGGGGTGGCACCCGGGCGGCCTGGTCCGGGGCTGGGCCGGTTGCTGCCCTGGGGATTGCGCACTGGTGCAGGCGCTCCCGGGCGTTGGGGTCGGTTGCCGCCACCGCCAGGGGGTTGGCCCGGTTGGGGCCGGCCCACGAGTTGGGGGCGGCTGGCCGGGGCACCCGGTCGGCTGGGCTGGGCGGGCCGCACCGGAGCCTGGCCGCCGCGCTGGGGGGACTGGGGGAGCCGTGTGATGGCCGGCGGACCGGCGGGCCGTGCCGGCGCGGGGCTGGGAGCGGCGGGCCGCGCCGGAGCCGCCACCGGGCGACTCGGACTCGGGGTGGCCGCCGGCCGGGCCGGCGTGACAGGGGGCCGGGCCGGGCTGGCCACCGGCCTGGGCGCGGGGCTGCTGGGTTTGACGCTGGGCTGGCTGGGGCCAGGGGCGGGCTTGATGGCGGTGACCACCTGGACAGGCGGCTGGGGCCGGCCGGGGGGCGTACCTGCGGCTGGACCAGCGGCGGCCGGCTTGGCCGACAGGGGTTTGGCCGGAGCGGGCTTGGCCGGAGTGGGCTTGGCCGCGCTCGGTGAGGCGGTCGCCGGGGCGGTGGGCTTGGCCACGGGCCGCATCGGTGCCGCTGGCGGCCCGGCCTGGGGGCGAGCGGGGGCTGCCGCCGGCCTGGCCGGAGCGGCGGGACGGCCCGGCGGTGGGTTCACCAGCGCCGGCGGCGCACTGGCCTTGGCCGCCGGCAGGCCGGTCTTGGTTGCCGGTGGGCTGGCCGTGACCGGTTGGGGGCTGGGCTGGGCCGGTGACTGGGCGGGTTGGTCGGTGCTGGCTTTCCGCACCGACAGGATCGCCTTGGCGACGGGAGCCGTGGTCGGTGCTGAGCCACCGCCACCGCTCCTCACCAGCACGTCCCGGATGCGGGAAGCTTCGTCATCGCTGATCGAGCTGCTGTGGCTTCGGGCTGCGATGGACAGCTTCTCGGCGGCATCGAGCACGTCCTTGTTGTCCAGGCCCAGGTCCCGGGACAACTCGTAAATTCTGACTTTGCCGCTGCTGGTCATTCAGGTCTCCGAAGGGGCGGGGCCACGGGTGAGCTCCGATCTGGGCCACAGGGGCGCCGAACGGGGTAACGGGTGTGCCACCGGGCCGCACACACACTGCGGCCAGTGATCATCTTGCCTTAGCGGTTGCGGCGTCGCTGGCCTCGAGTCGTGCGTCGAGGGTCGCGATGATGGAATCCGCAATCTGAGCGCGAAGCGACCGTTGCAGTCGCTTGCGTCGTTTGGCCTCCTCGAGGCAGGCTCGATCCCGGCAGAGATAGGCCGAACGGCCCATTCCCAGGTCAAGCACAATGCTGCCATCCGCCTGGCGGATCAACCGCCAGAGCAGCTGGCGATCCTGCAGGCTGCGGCAAGCCACACAGCGGCGCAAGACCGGCCGCCGGATCCGGGCGCTCACCGGGCCGTGTCGAGGCTGGCCTCGCCTGCGGCGTCGAGGCTGGCCTCGCCTGCGGTGTCAGGGCTGGCCTCGTCTGCGGCCTCGGGGACAGCTTCGCTGTCACTCTCAACGGTGGCCTGGGCCTCGCTCTCGTCGGTGTCAGGGGCTTCGTCGTCGGTTTCCGTGACGACGGCCTCTTCCGGGTCCGCTGTTGCGGCCGACTCGGCGCCGATGTCCTCGGCTCCGAGATCGTCTGCTCCGAGATCCTCATAGTTCTCTTCATCCTCGGGGAGGGGATAGAGCTCGCGCAGGCGGGCATCTTCCTCGGCCCGGTTGGCCTGCTCGATCTGCAGGCGTGCTTCCGCCTCGGCCTGCAGGGCCTCCTCCTCCTGGCGCTGGGCGATCAACCCGGAGACGGTGTGGTCTTCGCTGGTCTGGTCGTATTCCTGGGCATTTTTGATGTCGATCTTCCAGCCGGTGAGGCGGGCGGCCAGGCGCACGTTCTGGCCTTCACGACCGATGGCCAGGCTCAGCTGATCCGGCGGTACCAGCACATGGGCATGGTGACCTTCCGGATCCACCAGCCGCACCATCTCGACCCGGGCGGGGCTGAGGGAGTTGGCGATGTACTGGCCTGGATCCTGAGACCAGCGAATCACGTCGATCTTCTCGCCCCGCAGTTCGTTCACCACCTGCTGGATGCGGGAGCCGCGGGCGCCGATGCAGGCCCCGACGGGGTCCACCTCGCGCTCGACGCTGTCGACGGCCACTTTGGTGCGGGGACCCACGGCTCGCGATGGTGGGTTGGCTTCCCGTGCCACAGCCACGATCCGCACTGAGCCCTCCTGGATTTCGGGCACCTCGTTTTCGAAGAGGTACACCACCAGGCCGGCATTGGAGCGGGAAACGAACAATTGGGGGCCGCGCCTGGCCACCTCGCTCACTTCTTTGAGGAACACCTTGAAGGTGGCATTGGCCCGGTAGTTGTCATTGGGCAGCTGGTCGCGCCGCGGCAATTCTGCTTCCACTTCGGGCCGACCCAGGCCGCTGCTTACGCCCAGGATCACGCTCTGGCGTTCAAAGCGGATCACCCGGGCGGTGAGCACGGGGTCTTCGAGGTCGGCGAACTCCTCCTGGATCATGCGGCGTTGTTGGTCACGCAGCTTCTGGGCCAGCACCTGCTTGGTGGTGGCGGCGGCCATGCGGCCGAAATCATCTTTTTCGGGGGTGACATCCAGCACCACGGTGTCGCCAATCTGGGCATCTTCGGCCACCTGGCGCACCTCCTCGATGGCGATCTGGTGATCGTCGCTCTCGACTTCCTCAACAATGATCTTGCTGGCCAGAACGCGATAGCCCTCCTCTTCGAGATCGAGCGCTACATCAAAGTTGCTGAAGTAGTCCTCTTCGAAGGGATCTTCGCTAATGCCCAGATAGAGGGTGCGGCGGTAGCGCTCGTAGCCCTTGAGCAGGGCTTCACGCAGGGCAGCTTCCACCACCTGGGTCGGCAATTTCTTCTCGTCGCTGATGTCCTCGATCAGGTTGTTGAGACCGGGGAGCAGAACCAGAGCCATGGATTCGCAGGGAGCAGGGGAGGGGGAGCAGGGGGATCGCCGTTGTTGCTGGGCTGGTTCAGGAGTCGTCGGTGGGGCAGATCAGTCGCACGCGCAACACCTCTTCGCGGGGAATGCGCACAGTTCTGCCGCGCACGTTGAGCAGCACCATGGATTCATCCCGCCCCAGCAGCAGGCCTTCGCGCTGCTGCTCAGCGCCATCGCTGTGGCGCAGCACGGCCACCGGGAAGCCGCGGAAACTGGTGAAGTCCCGATCGGATGCCAGCTCTTCGCCGATGCCGGGGCTGCTGACCTCCAGCACGTAGGCGAAGTTGAGCAGGCCCGAGGCCTCCAGCGCCTCTCCCAGAGGGGCGCTGATGTTGGCGCATTCATCGAGATTCACATCGACACCATCGGCCCGTTGCACCAGCACCTGAATCGTCACCGGGATGCGATGGCTGAGCATGCGGATCCCCACCACGGTGAGTTCCGAGCCCACGGCCACGCTGCGTGCCAGCTCCTCCAGGGCTGCGTCCAGTCCCGCGGCTGATGGGCTGACGGAGCCCAGGACCTCGGGCGCAAGGCTGGGATCCGTCAGCTCACGGTCGGCGCCCTGGGTGGAGCTGTTGGGAGAGGACTGGGACAAGACGACGAACAGGGATTCAGGGCGGGAGGGCCTTACCCCGCCGGATCTGCAGTCGTGCAACTGCCCCTGCCTGGCTCAACCGTCCCTGACTGGGGCGATGGCGTCAGAAAAAGGGTTGTGCCCGCGGGGCAAGGATTCACCCTAGGGGATCGGGTTCCGCCGGCAGGCCGAGGCTGGCGGCCACATCGAGGATGGGAGCCTCGGCGTAGTAATCGTTGCTGCTCACCTCACCGCGCAGGGTCGGATCCTGGTTGAGGCACTGGCTGCACTGTTCCGGGCTGCGCAGGTATTGGCAGACCCTGGCCCAGAGCTTGGCCCTGGTGCCGGGCGCTCCCTGGCTGAAGTGCACCAGATCCTTGCCTCCCACCATCCCCTGGATTTCCACCTGGCAGAGGTTGCAGCGCTGACGCGCGCCTGGGGGAATGGACGGCATGGCCGGCAACGATCACTGCGGGCAACCTAGGCCGCTCGGACCGGATCAGAATCCTGACGGCGGCAGGACGGCAAACCCGGTTGCGAATTCTTCAACTCAGTGACCCCCATCTGCTGGCCGATCCCCACGGCCTCTGCCGGGGGCGGTTCCCCTCGGCGCTGTTGCAGTTGGCGCTTCAGCAGGCCTGGCAGCAGCTGAACGCCGCCGGACAGCGGCCGGATCAGCTGCTGATTACCGGTGATCTCTGCCACGACGAGAGCTGGGGGGGCTATGTGCGCCTGGGTGAGCTGCTGGCCGCTTCCCCCCTGGCCGATCTGCCACCCCCCTGGCTGCTGGCCGGCAACCATGACCATGGCCAGCGGCTGCGGGCGGCCCTGGGCCGAAGGGCCGTGATCGCCCCGGCCGTGATCATCTGTGCTGGCTGGCAGGTGCTGCTGCTGGACAGCCAGGTGCCGGGCCGGCTGGACGGTCGGCTCGGGCTCCGCCAGCTGGACTGGCTGGAGCGGAGGCTGCAGGGCTCGAATCTCCCGCTGCTGGTGGCGCTGCATCACCCCCCGGGGGCGATCGGCGATCCGATGTTCGATGCCATCGGCCTGGTCGATGGCCAGGCCCTGCTCGAGCGGCTGCGGGCCTTCGGCCGGCTGCGGGGGATGGTGTGTGGCCACGTGCATCAGCACTGGCAGGGCCTGCTGTCGGGGCCGGCGCCCGCGTCGCCGGGGTCGCTCCTGCTGGCCTGCCCCTCCACCCTCTGTGCCTTTCCGCCGGTGCAGCCATGCCCCCTGGGGCGAGCCGACGATCCCGGCGCCCGCCTGCTGGAGCTGACGTCTGCGGGTGAAATCCGGCAGCGCCTGCTGCGCTGGTCAGCGCCGGATTCCCCCTAGCTTTGCCCCCTGCCCGATTCCAGCCAGCCCTGAACCGTCCTGCTCCCATCCGCTTCGGCCCTCCCCGCGTTGGCCTGACCTGCTCTGGAGCGGACCCTGCCGCTTTGCTCCGGCGGGCCAGCAACTCCTGGCTATTGCGATGGCAGACCCGGCTGCCCGCACTCCTGCTGGCGCTGCTGCTGAGCCTTGGGATGGCCGGTCTGGTCCGTCCCTTGCCGGTGGCGGCGCTGGAGCTGGAGGCCGGGCCCGATGGTTCCGGTCACAGCTTTGTCGCCCAGGCGGCCCGCCGCGTCGCACCCTCCGTGGTGCGCATTGACACCGAGCGGGCGGTGGCCCGCCAGCCCTTTGATCCGGCGATGCTCGATCCGCTGCTGCGCGATCTGTTCGGCGATCCAGCCAGCAGCATGCGCGAGCGCGGTCAGGGTTCGGGCGTGGTGATCGATGCGGCCAAGGGTCTGGTGCTTACCAATGCCCATGTGGTCGATCAGGTGGATACGGTCGAGGTGACGATGGCCGATGGGCGTCAGCTCGATGGCACGGTCGTCGGCAGTGACAGCGTCACCGATCTGGCGGTGGTGCGCATCCCCAGGCGCGAGCCTCTGGCGGCGGCGGCGCTGGGTGATTCCGAAGCCCTGGAAGTGGGCGACTGGGCCATTGCCCTCGGCAGCCCCTACGGCCTCGAGCGCACGGTCACCCTTGGCATCGTCAGCAGCCTGCACCGCGACATCAACAGCCTGGGCTTTTCCGATAAGCGTCTGGATCTGATTCAGACCGATGCGGCGATCAATCCGGGCAATTCGGGTGGCCCGCTGATCAATGCCGCCGGTGAGGTGATCGGCATCAACACCCTGGTGCGCTCCGGTCCCGGCGCCGGTCTGGGCTTCGCCATCCCGATCAACCTGGCCAAGCGCGTCGCCGGCCAGCTGGCCGATGGCGGCACGGTAATCCATCCCTATCTCGGCTTGCAGCTGGTGCCGCTCACGGCTCGGGTGGCCCGTGAGAACAATCGCGATCCCGATGCCCTGCTGCAGTTGCCCGAGCGTGATGGTGCCCTGGTGCAGCGGGTGCTGCCGGCAAGTCCCGCCGAGGCGGCTGGTCTCAAGCGCGGTGATCTGGTGGTGAGCGTGGCCGATCAGTTGGTGGTCAATCCCTCGGCGCTGCTGCAACTGGTGGAAACCTCCCAGGTGGGTCAGCCGCTGCCGCTTACCGTGGTGCGCGGCCAACGGGAGCTGCAGCTCTCGATTCGCCCCGCTGCCCTGCCCCATCCCGGCTGAGCCAGAGCGGCAAGCTTGCTACCGTCGGCCACCTCTGAAGAGGACGTCATGGCCGATCTGCAGGACCGCATGAAGCAGGCTGTAGCGGCGGCGGCCGTGGAGCAGATCCGTGACGGCATGGTGGTGGGACTGGGCTCTGGTTCCACTGCCGCCCTAATGATTCAGGGTCTCGGCGCCAAGTTGCTGCGCGGAGAGCTCAAGGACATCGTCGGTGTGACCACCTCGTTCCAGGGCGAAGTGCTGGCCGCTGAGCTCGGCATTCCGCTCAAGAGCCTCAATGCGATTGAGCGCATTGATCTGGCGATTGATGGCGCCGATGAGGTGGATCCCTCCTTCCAGCTGATCAAGGGCGGCGGCGCCTGTCACGTGCAGGAAAAGCTGGTGGCGCGCCGCGCCGAGCGCTTCGTGGTGGTGGTGGACAGCACCAAGTTGGTGGAGACGCTGAATCTGGGCTTCCTGCTGCCGGTGGAGGTGCTGCCCGGCGCCTGGCGCCAGGTGCAGGGCCAGTTGGGGGCGCTGGGCGGCGACGCCCAGCTGCGCATGGCCGTGCGCAAGGCCGGTCCGGTGGTGACCGACCAGGGCAACCTGGTGCTGGATGTGAAGTTCGCCGGTGGCATCAGCGATCCGGTGGGCCTGGAGCAGGAGATCAACAACCTGCCGGGGGTGCTGGAGAACGGCCTGTTCGTGAACCTCACTGACCAGGTGCTGGTGGGAGAGATTGTGGAGGGAGTGCCAGGGGTGCGGGATCTGGTGAAGCGCTGAGGTGTAGCCAAGACCGGTAGGCGGTGCCGACCAGTGGGCTGCCTGGGGTTGGGCTGTTGATGTCTGGACTGCTTGGCGCCGTCTTCCTCCATTGCGGCGTGATCGGCGTCCAGCCCCTCGGAACCGCTTCTGGCGCGCCAATCCCTGGGCCCAGGGATCCGGGCTGGCTGCTCCTCGTTTGCTGATTGATTGGCTGGTGGGGATGCTTCAGCTCGATAAGATGCTTATCTTCATCGGCACTGCCGCCAATCAATCCCTATGGCCAGTTCGTCTTCCCCCTTTCCAGGGTCTCGCGCGGCGGCCTCCCTGGGCTGGCTGCTGTCCAGTCTGGTGATGGCGGCCTTATTGCTGCTGGTCCAGCCGACGGCCAGCCTGGCGGCGCCGGGAGTGGATCACTCCGCTGAGCCGATTCGGGTGGTGGGACAACTGCCGATGAACCTCAATCCATCGGAACAGCAGGACTTCGAACGTCGGACCTTGGCCCTCGCTGCCATCACCCGTGCCAAGGACGCGGTGACCAGCTATTCCTGCAACGCTGATATCGAACATCCGGGCACTTATGTCTTTGTGGAGACCTGGCCCTCGGAGCTGGCCCTCAAGGATCACCTGGAGACGAGCCACTTCAAGGATTGGTGGGCTTGGGTGGAGCCCCACCTGAGTGGCGAGCTGGTGATCAGTGCCGCCCCAATGGATGATTTCTTCCCGATCTCCTGATCGGTCTTGAGGTCTTCCTGCTGGGTTGGAACCCCCAATTTCAGGTCGCACTTTGCAGTCGAATCCGGCTTGATTGCTCGTCTGTCAGTCACCATCGACTGAATTGGTGTCAGGCGGTTCATGGACCGGCTCGCCTTTGGGTTGCGGGCTGGCCCGTCCCTGCGCCGCGCGCCACAACGGCTGACATCCTGCGAAGGGTGAGCTGGTCCTGAAGCCTGGCCGCAGCGGTGGCGGTGTTGTGGGGACGACCTCCCCTCAGATCCTGCCTCCAAAGGCGGCTCGAAGCGGAGAAAGGGAGCTGTTTGCGCTCCTGATTCGCCTCGCTGCGTTGGTCTCCCTGCGGATGATGAACAGCTTCTGTAGATGGGAAAGATGTCTTCTGAGGCGGTGATGCCGCCAACGCCGCCGCCGCACGGCGGTTGAACCGGTGCCGCCTCTGTCTCCCTCCCTTCGCCGCGGGGGGCTCAGCCCAGTCGCCGCCGCACGGACTCGGCGTGGCTGTGCAGCCCCTCGCTCTCAGCCAATTCCACCACGGCCGGCCCGGTGGCCTCCAGGGCGGCCTGGTTGAAGTGGATCAGGCTGGTGTGGCGCAGGAAGGTTTCCACGCTCAGGGCGCCGGCGAAGCGGGCGGTGCCGCTGGTGGGCAGGGTGTGATTCGGCCCGGCCAGGTAGTCGCCCACCGCTTCCGGGCTCCAGGGCCCGAGGAAGATCGCTCCGGCATGGCGGATGCGTTCGGCCAGGGCTTCGGGGTCCTCCACCAGCAGTTCCAGGTGTTCCGGCGCGAAGCGGTCACTGAGGCTGGCGGCGGTGCTGAGGTCGTCGCAGACCACGATCAGGCCCCAGTCCTCGAGGGCCTGGCGAGTGATGGCGGCGCGGGGATGATGCTGCAGCTGGGCCGCCATTGCCGCCGGTACGGCAGCGGCCAGGGCCTCATCGGTGGTGATCAGGATCGCCGCCGCCAGCGGGTCGTGTTCCGCCTGGGCCATCAGGTCAGCGGCCACCTGGTCTGCCCGGGCGCTGTGGTCAGCGATCACCAGCACTTCGCTGGGGCCCGCCAGCGAATCGATTCCCACCCGGCCGTAGACGGCCTTCTTCGCCAGGGTGACCCAGAGGTTGCCCGGGCCACTGATCACATCAACCTGGGGAACGGATTCGGTGCCGTAGGCCAGGGCCGCGATCGCCTGGGCACCGCCCACTTGGTACACCTCGCGTACGCCGGCCAGATGGGCAGCCGCCAGCACGATCGGGTTGGGCACACCGCCGGGACCCGGGGGGGTGACCATCACCAGCCGCTCGACGCCGGCCACGGTCGCCGGTATGGCGTTCATCAGCACGGTGCTCGGGTAGGCGGCCCGGCCGCCGGGCACATACAGCCCAGCCCGCTCCACCGGCCGCCAGCGGCGTCCGAGCCGTTCGCCATAGGGCCCGGTGATGGCCAGGTCGGCCGGCAGCTGCTGCTGATGGAAGCTCAGGATGCGTCCATGGGCGAGCTGCAGGGCCGCCTGCAGGGAGGGGCTGGTGTCCTCCCAGGCCTGGCGCAGCTGTTCCTCCGGTACCCGCAGGGGATCGGGCCGGACTCCATCGAAGCGCTCGCTCAGCTCCAGGAGAGCCCGATCCCCGCCGCCGCGTACCTGCTCGAGGATCTCGGCCACCCGCTGTTCTTCCTGCCGCAGTCGGGCGCCGCCGGTGCGTTCGGCGATCGCCTCGAGCCGAACGCGGGCCTGGGCGGCATCCCGCAGCAATTCAATCACCAGAACAGGAGTGTCGGCACCGGTTTCGGCCCGGGGGCCGGCAGCGGGACTGGACATGCTCAAGGGGGCTGGGGCTGGGAAATCCGAGGCTAGGCCCCGATCCCGCCAGTGGGGTCGGGGCCGCACGGTACGATCTCTTTTTGTCGAGTCAGCGCCAGCACCTGTGGCAAATAACAAGTCGTCGAAGAAGCGCATCGAAATCGCCGAGCGCAACCGTCTGCGGAACCGTTCCTACAAGTCGGCCCTGCGCACCCTGATC
>CAMBZX010000062.1 GCA_945872185.1 Synechococcus sp. UW140
CGTTTCGTCATGAACAGATTGCGTTGGTGGCTCGTCAGTGGTGCCGGCATCCCCTGGGCCCTGCGCATTGGCACCAGGGTCTCCAGCACTCACCAAACCGGCCAACGAGCTTGTCGCCGACCGGCCAACTTCATTGTCGCCGGACAGGCGCCGGGCTCCAGGGCCGGGAGGCGCCGCCCCCACCAGCCGCTACGGGGAGATCGACGTGATCGACGTGGAGGTGCTGGACGAGAGAATCATGGGGTGAGCTCATCGCTTCGCCCGTCACCGTGAACCTGCACCAGCTTGATTGCGCGGATCCCGAAGCTCTCGCCGGCTACGAACGGGCCTTTTACACCGCCTTTTCCCGCGCCAAGGCCAACACTTTGGTGCGACGTCTCTGGCACTGGGATGACAGTGCCGGCCGGATTCGCACCCGCATTCCCTACGCGGATCAGGTGGTTTTTCTGCTCCGCGATCCGGTGGCGGCGGCCGGCGCTGAGGCCGTTGGCACTGCCGCGAAAACGGCCTTTGGCGCGGGCCTCGGCGCGGTGGACACGGCCGTGGCCCTGAACTGCCGCCTCGCCGAACATCAGAGCGCCATCCTCGGCTTTGCGCCGCCAGCGCCGCTGGCGGGCCATTGCGAAATCCTGGCCCTGTTTTCGCGGCGCGATGCCGATCTTTCCGGCCTGCGCAACTTCATGCGCACGGCGGCCCAACGGGCCCTGGCGTTGGGCCTGAAAACCGCCGATGCCACCTGCACCGACCGGTTGCTGCCTGTTTATCGGCATATCGGCGGCCAGCCCCTCGATACCGCCACCATCGACGGTGAGCGCCGCACCCGCCTGCGCTTCAAGCTTGAGACCATGGCCCAGCTTGAGCGGCTCACTTAAGGGTCAGGATGGGGGGCCATCCCAGGCCGGCGCCGGCCCTTCCCGTGACCACCGGCTTCCAAGACTGGGATTTTCGCCCACCCCAGTCCGCTGCGATCGGCGACCATGACGTGCCTCTGGTCTCCAGCCATCTTGAGGGGCGTCGCATTGCCCTGGTGGTTACCGGCGGTATCGCCGCGCTGCGAACGCCGGATCTGGCCCGGGCTCTGCGGCGCCGCGGCGCCGAGGTGACGGCGATCTGCAGTGCCGAGGCCATGCCCTACGTGGGACGCCAGGCCCTGGAATGGGCCACCTGTCGGCCCCTGGTCACCCGCCTGAGCTGGCGGGCCGAGCATCTCTCGGATGCCGAGCCCTTTGCTGCCTGGCTGGTGGCGCCGGCCACGGCCAATACGATCGCCAAAGTGGCCAGCGGCATCGCCGATACCCCCGTGACGGCGGCGCTGGCTTCGGCTCTGGGACGGCTGGAGCAGGGGCGCACCCGGCTGCTGTTGGCGCCGACCATGCACGGCTCCCTGCACACCTCGATCCTGGAGCGCCAGGCCCGGCTGCTGGCGGCGCTGGGGGTGACCTTTGTGGCGCCTCGGGATGCCTACGGCAAGCACAACCTGCCTGATCTGGAGGTGCTGGTGGCGGCGGTCTGCCGAGCCGTCAGCTCAAGCCCCCTGCGGGGCCGGCGCATCCTGGTGACCGGCGGTCCCACCCCGGTGCCGATCGATGGCGTGCGCTGCATCGTGAATCGCTTCAGCGGCCGGCTGGCGGCGGCGATCAGCGAAGAGCTGCTGCTGCGCGGTGCCGATCCCCTGCTGCTGCTCGGTCAGGGATCGACGCCGCCTCCCGCCTGGATTCCCCATCGTCTGGTGTGCAGCTTTGACGACTACCGGGCCCAGGTGCTGGCGGCACTGGCGGCGGGCCTCGATGCCGGTGTGTTTGCGGCGGCGGTGGCCGACTACCGGCCTCAGCAGGTGTATCCAGGCAAGCTGGCCAGCGGTCTGGCCTCCCTCACCCTGGCGCTGGAGCCCACGGAAAAGGTGATCGACCAGGTGCGCGCCGCCGCCCCACAGCTGCCGATGGTGACCTTCAAGGTGCTCGAAGGCGTCAGTGAGGCCGAGCTGCTGGCCGTGGCCCGCTCCCGGCTGGATCGTTTTGAGCTGGTGGTGGCCAACCGGGCCGAAGAGGTGCGGGGCGAGCAGCAGAGTGCCTGGTTGGTGAGTGCCAGCGGCGAAAGCCGCCATTGCGGCAAGCCTGCCATCGCCCGGGCGATCGCCGACGGGTTGGAGCGGCTGCTGGCGGCCTCCTTGCCGTGATCGCCCTTGGCGATCAGCCCGCTGCGGGACAGCGCTGGATCTGGGCCAGCACGGCGGGGTTCACCTCGATGCTGGTGGCTCCGGTGAACAGGTCATGGTGCCGGCGGCGCAGGCTGCGGGCCCGGGCATTGAGCTGGCTCTGGGCTTCGGCCAGCTCCAGGCTGTGGCGACGCTCCCAGGCCTGCTGCCCCTGGGCTTGCTGCTGCTGCTGCCAGAGGGCCAGCTCGCGCTCGTAGCGCTGGCGATCGAGCTCCTGGTCCTGCTCGCTGAACCGTTCCTCCCAGGCCGCATCCCAGACCGGGGGAGGGCTCGTCGCTGGCTGGCCTTGCTGCTTGAGTCGGCTCAGGCGGCGTTCCACCTGGCGCAGGGCTGCCAACTCGGTGCGGACGATCTCGCTGGTCTGGCGGCAGAGCCTTGCCTGCCGCTGACGTGACGCCTCTCCGGACTGGAGAGTTGGTGGGACAGTCGGAGGTTTGGCCTCCGGCCTGGGGCTCTGGCAAGCCGTCAGGCTGGCTGCCAGCAACAGGATCAGCAGGCCGAGGTGTCGGCGCATGGGGAGCTCGGAACCGGTCGCGGTGGGTGGACGTTCATTCTTGCGGCGCCGCTTTTCTCTTGGGGGGATGTCTTGGTTTGAGGCGATAGTGCTGCCCTTGGCCCCACCTCTGATGCAGTGATCGCCTGGGGAGCCGCAGCTGCAGGGCCGCTCGACGTCCAGGGCTGGCGTTGGCGCCGAAAGGCCAGCCGCTTCAGAGCGCGCCACCACGGAACAGGTGCTGGTGGCTGGCCGAATAGAGCTTGGAGCGGGCCGCTTCGGGGGGGGCCAAGGCCGGGCTGATCACGTAGAGGGTGGTGCGAATCAACTCCCGTTGGCGGCTGGCGGCGGCCATCGCGTGCAGCGGCACCACCGTGAGCCATTGGTCGGGCCAGCTCACCCGGTAGCCGATCGCCACGGGGGTGTCGGCGGGATAGTGCCGCAGTAGCTCGGTCTGCACCTCCTCCACATGGCGCGCACTCAGGTAGAGGCAGAGGGAGGCCCGCAGGGCTGCCAGATGGGCCAGGGATTCGGTCTCCGGGACGCCGGTGCGGCCGCCGGTGCGGCTGAGCACGATGGTCTGCACCAGGCCCGGGATCGTCAGCTCCCGCCCCAGGGCCGCGGCCGTGGCCTGGTAGGCGCTGATGCCCGGCACCACCTCGACACCGATGCCTTCATCGGCCAGACGGCAGATCTGTTCCTGAATCGCCCCATAGAGACAGGGATCGCCATCGTGCAGGCGCACCACCCGTAGGCCGGCCCGGGCCCGATCCACCACCACGGCGATCACCTCTTCGAGGGTGAGGCTGCTGGTGCGGATGCGTTCACAGCCCGCTGGCGCCAGGGCGGCGATCTGGGGGCTCACCAGGGAGTCGGTCCAGATGAGCACCTCGGCCTGTTCCACCGCCCGGGTGGCCCGAATTGTCATCAGATCAGGGGCACCAGGCCCGGCGCCGACGATCATCACGCCGCAGTTCTGCTCGTGGGAGCTGGGCTCCGTGGCCTCGGGCTTCGCGGGTGCTGGCATCGGTGCTGGGGACGAAGACGGGGCGGGGGCCGGGGATGGATAAGGCATCAAGGTGTAACTCCACTGGGGTCGGGCAGGGGCCGGTGGCGGCCGAGCAACCACCACAGGCCCAGGCCTCCGGCGGCGATCAGCACCAGGCTCATCAGCTGGGCCATGCGCAGGCCGCCCTGGCAGAAGGGCGGTTCGCTGAACAGGCAGAGGGGATCAAGCCGCAGAGCCTCGATCCACACCCGGCCCGTGCTGTAAGCCATCAGGTAAACGCAGCTCAACGCCCCCGCCGGCAGGGCGATGCGGCCGCGGCTGGCCAGACGGAACAGGCCCAGCAGCAGGGCACAGACCGCCAGATTCCAGAGCGATTCGTACAAAAAGGTGGGATGGAAGCTGGACTGGTCCAGGAACAGGGCCGGCCGGTTGAACGGCGGAATGATCACGGCCCAGGGCAGGGCGGTGGGCAGGCCGAAGGCTTCGGAGTTGAAAAAGTTGCCCCAGCGGCCGATCGCCTGGCCCAGGGCCACGGCTGGCACGAGCACGTCGAGCAGGGGCCAGAAGGCCTGGCGCCGCCAACGGCAGAACAGGATCGTGACCAGGATGCCGCCGAGCAGGGCTCCATGGATGGCAATGCCGCCGTGCCAGATCGCGAACACATCGGGCCAATGGGCCTGGTATTGGCGCCACTCCAGCGCCACGTAATAGCTGCGGGCACCGATCACAGCCCCGAGCACCAGCACGGGCAGCAGATCGGCGATCAGGGCCGGATCGATGCCCCGGCGTCGACCCAGGGCCATGGCCAGCAGCAGGCCGAGAAGCACAGCCGTGGCGATCAGCAGGCCATACCAGCGCAAACTCAAGGGGCCCAGATGGAAAACCAGGGGCCCCGGTGAGCTCAGGGTGGAAAGAAGAGCCATGGGCTCGGCAACACCGCTGCGGATCAGAAGCCCTCCGCCGCCTGCACTTTCTCCACCTGGCGCTTCTTGAGCACCAGCATGATCTGGGCCAGGGCGACGACCGCGAAGAAGGCGAGCATGCCGTAGATGCGCACCGGGTTCTGCAGCACCACTTCCACATCCAGCTGACCGAAGCCACCGACGTTGGGGTCATTGGTGAGCGGTGCGCCGGCCTCGACTTGATCGCCCACGGCCACCTGCAGGGTGGGACCGGCGGGAACGGTTTCGCTGACGCTGCCGGCGGCGGTGCTGATCTCCACCACCGTGGTGCCGTTGTCGCCAGTGGTGAGGGCACTCACCGTGCCGGTCGCCGGAGCATTGAAGACGCCGTTGTTGGTCTTCTCACCGGCGGGGGTCACCTGGCCGCGGCCGCGGTTGCCACCCACGTGCAACTGGTACTTGCCGAAGTGGATCGAACTGTCGCTGGCGGGATCCGGGGCGAGAACCGGGAAGACGATCTTCTGGTGCTGGTCGCCGGGGATGGGGCCGACCAGGATGATGTTGGGCTGGTCGTCGCTGTACTGGGTGTAATAGATGCCGGCGGTCTCTTCCTTCAACTCCTCAGTGAGCCGCTCGGGGGGTGCCAGCTTGAAGCCCTCGGGCAGCATCACCACCGCTCCCACGTTGAGGCCGGTGCGGTTGCCATCGCCACCCACCTGCTGAACCGAGGTGTCGTAGGGGATTTCCACCTCGGCCTTGAACACCGTGTCCGGGAAGACCGCCTGGGGCACTTCGGCGCGGGTGATCTTCTTCGCCAAGTGGCAGTTGGCGCAGACCAGTTTGCCGGTGGCTTCCCGGGGGCTGGCGTAGTTCTGCTGAGCCCAGAACGGATAAGCCCAGCTGGCCTTGGCACCACCCAGCAGCACCGTGAAGGCGAGCAGGCTGCCGAGCAGAAGAGAAAGGGAACGACGCATGGGGAGGGGCGGGCGGCGGAAGCTGGGGTGGGGCGACGGGGCTGGGGCGGCTGGCGCTCAGGGCGCGGGGATCAGCCCCACCAGGGCTTTTCGCCGGTCCGGAAGTCGGTTTCGGTCCACTGGCTGAGAAAGACGTTGTCGCTTTCGACGCTGATGTGGGCCAGGGCCAGGGGCAGGGGCGCCGGTCCGCGCACCACCTTGCCGGTGGCGTCGTACTGGCTGCCATGGCAGGGGCACATGAACTTGTTGGCACCACTGTTCCAGGGCACCACGCAGCCCAGGTGGGTGCAGATGGCGTTGATGCCGTAGTTGCCGATGGCTTCAGGGCCCTCGACGATCAGGTAGGTGGGATCGCCCTTGAGGCCTTGGACCAGGCTGCGATCGCCCTCCTTGTGGCTGGCAAGCCAGCCGCTGGCGGTGACGGTGTTGCCCAGTTCATCCTTGGCGGTGGTGCCACCACCGGATCCGGCGGCCTTGGGCGGGATGAAGTAGTTGGCCACCGGGTAGAGCACGCCGAGGGCAACGCCGGTGACGGAGCCGAAGGTGAGCAGATTCATGAACTGCCGACGACCCATGCTGGGCACGTCACCGCTCGAAGAGGCCGCAGGAATCTGGGTCATGGGCAACGTTCCGGGAGTCCGGTCCAACGTGCCGATCATTATGAACCTTGCGGTTCCCGGCCCGTGTGGCTACCGCGCTTGCCCCTGGCCGGCTGCAACATGCTGTTGTGCAGCACACCGCCTTTCGTGTCCGTCAGCGAACCCTCCAGAGCCGATCAACCTCTCTGTGGCGAGGAGGTGCTGGCCCTGCTGCGCCGGCGCTGGCAGGCCTCCTACGACCTACAGCTGGTGCAGCGCCGCGGTCGCCTGTATCTGCAGGTGATGTGGGCTTATCTGGAGCAGCAGTCGTTCCCGCTCACGGCCCAGGCCTACGCCGAAGCGTTGGAGGAGCTGGTGGGCACCCTCAATGGCCTGGGGGTCTCAGCCCAGGTGCGCCAGTGGTTGGAAACCACCCGCGACAAGCCCCGGCTCGGCAAGGCCCTCTCGCTTCCCCTGGAGCTGCCGCCGGGGCGGGCCAGCGAATTTCTGCTCTAGAGGCTCCTGGTCGCTGGCGGTTGGACAGCCTCCAGATTCGGTGGTCTGGTGGCTGGATAGGCCTCGGCGGGCCTCAGCTGCTGGCCGCAGGCGCCGGCCGCAGGCCCTGGCTCAGGGCCACCAGCCCGACGCCGATCAGATACAGGGCTGTGATCGCGCCGCCGAGCAGCAGCATCGTCACCGGGTCGGTGGAGGGGGTGAGCACCGCTCCGGCCAGGGCACTGATCAGGATCACCCAGCGCCAGGCGCCCAGCATTTTGCGGGCATCGACCAGGCCCAGGGCCCCCAGCAGCAGCTGCAGCACCGGCAGCTGGAAGGCCAGGGCGGTGGCAACCATCAGCAGCAGCACGAAGTCGAGGTAGCGCTCGATCGACCAGATCGGTTCGACCACATCGGCGCCGTAGCTGACCAGGAAGCGCAGGGCGGCCGGCACCAGGGCCGACCAGGCAAAGGCCAGGCCGGCGGCAAACAGCAGGGTGGAACCGGCCACGGCCGGGGCCACCAGCCGCCGCTCGCGGCGGCTGAGACCGG
The DNA here is from genome assembly GCA_945872185.1 of Synechococcus sp. UW140. GTDB lineage: Bacteria > Cyanobacteriota > Cyanobacteriia > PCC-6307 > Cyanobiaceae > Cyanobium. The sequence goes on from CAMBZX010000062.1 coordinate 7,219, forward strand.
GCAACACGAAGGCCAGGCCCTCGAACAGCACCCAGGGCAGGGCCAGGGTGAGGCCGGCATAACCAGCGACCTTGAGCGAGACGAACAGAAACTCGCCGGGGGCCAGCTGCAGGAAGCGCACGCCGGTGGCGGGCAGCTCCAGCAGCTTCACCAGCGGCTTCACGAAGGCCAGGCAGGCGGCCGCCGCGATCACCACCGCCAGCAGGCTGCGCAGCACCCGGCGGCGCAGCTCCTCCAGGTGATCCACCAGGGTCATCTCCACTTCGCCGGGGAACTCCTCCTTCGGCGCATCGGGCTCGCTGCCGGCGCCGCCTTCGGCCCCGGCAGCGGCTAACAACGCTGCAGCGGTGCCCGACGCGCCAGCGGCGCTGAGCGCCATGGCCGGACTCGGCTCGCTGGCGGGGTTGGCGATGGTGTCCTGTTCGCTCATGGCATCCCTGTCCGCCTGAGGTTAGGGGCCCTCTGCCGCCGTTGTCCTGGAGTCAGGGCTGGCCTTGGGCTCCGGCAGCCCTGGCTGGCGACGCAGCAGGGCCTGGGCCCGCTCCGGTTCGCCCCAGAGGATGGCGCCGCCGCGATGGCGCACCGTGCCTGGTTCGGCCCCCGCAATGCGCTGCAGGGTTTCGGCTGGCACCATTACCACCGGCACCCGAGCGTTGCCGCGGCCGCGGCTGAAGTGGGCCGCCAGGTCGGCGGCAGCGGCCAGATCGGCCTCCCCTGCGGGGCCTTCCGATCCCTTGAGCACCACGTGGCTGCCGGGCAGTTCCTGGGCGTGGAACCAGAGGTCGCCGCGGCGGGCCTGGCGCAGGGAGATCCACTCGTTCTGGCGATGGTTGCGGCCCACCTGCAGCCGCAGGCCGCTGGCGCTGCGCAGCTCCAGGGGGCTGGGGGCTGGGGCTGGGGCCGGTCGGCCGCTTCGGTTGCCGCCCTTGCGGGCGGGGGCGGGGGCTGGGCCCCGGCCAGGGCGCAGGCTGGCGAGCTGCTGCTCCAGCTCCTCGGCCAGGGTTTCCAGCTGGGCCCCATCCTCCAGCTGGTCCACGAAGTTGAGGCTGGTTTCCAGGCCCTGCAGCCGCTGCTGATGGTGCTCCAGCCGCGGCAGGATCGCCGCCAGCGAGCGCCGCAACTTGCGTGCTTTGCGATAGAGGGCCTGGGCTTCGTCGATCTGGCTTCGGTCGGGATTCTGCAGGCACAGCAGGCCATCGGCTCGCTGCTGCAGCCCCGTGCTGGTGGGCACCGCATCGGCCAGCGCCTGCTGCTGTTCGGCCTGCCGGCGTTCGCGTTCGATCGCCTGCCGCAGCCGCTGGGCCAGGCTTTGGCGGCGCTGATCGCCCTGACGCTGGCTCAGCCGGCTGCCGTAGTACTGGGCCAGTCCGCTGTTGATGGCCAGAGCGGCGGCCTGGCCGGGGTTGGCGCCGGCCTCAGCGGGGCTCCAGCAGCGGTAGTCGTTGATGGTGCCTAGCTGCAGCGCAAAGCGGCCCTGTTCGAGGGCCTGCAGCCAGGCCTGCCAGTTTTCCCACAGCGCCTGCCATTGCGATTCCTCCAGGGCCAGCACCGGTTGGTCGGCCCAGGCCCTGGGCGTCAACTGGCGAATCAGGGCCGGGCTGGTGCCCTGGTAGGCCTCGAGCAGGGCCCGTTTCAACGTCACGGGCACGAGCGTCAGCCGCCGCCGCCAGCTCTCCTGGCTCTCCAGTCGGTGGGGGGGCTCGCCCGCCATCGAGGGTGGTGGGCCATAGGCATCGCTGGTGCCGATTGGCCGTCGCCGCGATTGATCGGCGCGCACCTGGCGACCCAGGGCGATCACCCGCCGCTGCTCGTCCAGCAGAAACAGGTTGCTGTGGCGGCCCATCAGTTCCAGCACCAGGCTGCGCTGGAGGGCCTCGCCCGGCCTGGGGGCGAAGCCCAGCTCCACCACCCGGTCCCAGCCCTGTTGCTCCAGGCTCACCAGGGCGAGACCGCGCAGTCCGTGCTGGAGCTGCTGCGCCAGGGTGCTGCCCTCCCCCTGGCGCGCCGGGGGCGGGATCAGCAGCAGTCGCGGGGCCTCCGCCAGCCAGCTCAGATCGAGCCAGAAGCTGCCCTCAAGGCTGCGCAGGGCGATCTGCAGGCCGTGGGCGTCCCCCTGCTGGGCTTTCTCGAAGCGACTGGGCAGCAGCACAGCCTGCAGCTCGGCCACCACCGCCTTCAGGGTGGTCAGATCCATCGCCTGGATGGCTGGCTGGGAAACCATCACCGTTGTGCCTCGGCCCGCCCTTACTCTGCTGCCCAGCCCCACCGCCCTGAGCAGCGTGACCGACAGCGCCGGTCGACTCACCGTGATCACTGGCCCCAGCGGCGTCGGCAAGGGCACGCTGGTGGCCCAATTGCTGCAACGCCATCCGCCGATCTGGCTGTCGGTGTCAGCCACCACCCGTAGTCCCAGGCCTGGTGAGCAGGAGGGCAGCAGTTATTTCTTCCTCGATCGCCCCAGCTTTGAGCGCCAGTTGGCTGCGGGGGGCTTGCTGGAGTGGGCCGAGTTCGCCGGCAATCTCTATGGCACGCCGCGCCAGGCGGTGGAGCACCAGCTGGCCGCCGGCCGGCCGGTGCTGCTGGAGATTGAACTGGAGGGGGCCCGCCAGGTGCGGCAGAGCTTTCCGGCGGCGTTGCAGGTGTTTCTGGAGCCCCCAAGTTTCGAGGAGCTGGAGCGCCGCATCCGCGGTCGCGGCACCGACAGTGAAGAGGCGATTACCCGCCGGCTGGCGCGGGCCCGGATCGAACTGGCCGCGGCCAGTGAATTTGATGCCCGCCTGGTGAACGGCGATCTGCTGGAGGCTTTGGCCCAGCTCGAGCAGCTGATGGGGCTGACTGCCTAAGGGGCGGCTGCACACCCTTGCTTGGCGACGTTCCGTCGCTTCTTTGCTCCCCGGCAACCCAGTTCTCATCCTCTGTCGCATCCGCTCCCTCCCGGCTCCCTTGGCACGCGGCCCATCAAAAAAGCGGCCCCCGGAAGGGCCGCTGGCGGGAACCGGTCTGGCTCTAGAGCGGGTGGAAGAGCAGGTCGGGGAAGAAACGGTTGAACTCAATCATGATCCCGGCGGTGAGCGTGAACCAGATGGCGGCGAAAACCGGCGCGGTGGTGAGGAACTTCTTCATGGCTACGGGGTGGGTCGTAAGGAGGAGGCTGGGCGGATTCTCTGGAACTATCCGCTGACCAAAGCAGTGAACCGGTTCCAAACTCTGAACTGATTCATCTTGGCCAAGCTGGATGTGGCTGGGAGAAGCCGTTTCAGCGCGGCGAAACTGTGATCTTGCTGTCGGCTTCGGTGAGTTTGCCGGTGCCGAACTCCTTGAAAGCGGCCAGGGGCCAGGTGGCGGAAGCCAGGGTTGCCTTCAGGGCCACCGGCAGATCGATCTGGATCTCATGCATGGTGGCGTCCTTGCGGCCGGCCACGGCCTGGAGATAGCCCCGGCCGGCCCAGCCGATGCAGCCAGCGATGTAGAGGAAGGCGATGCCCGGAATGATGAAGTCACCGGCGTGGCTCCAGCGACCATCCACGATCAGGTGGGGCAAGCCATCGGTGCCGCACAGGGCCTGGCTGTACATGGAGAAGCGGGCCTTGGCCTGGGCCGTGGTGGCTCCAGCAGCGCGCTGCTGGAAGCGGGCGCTTTCGGCACACGGGGTCAGGCCGCCGATCTCGGCATGGGCCACGGGGGCGAAGCCGAGAAGCAGGAAGGCGGAAAGAAGAACGGCGAAAAGACGGCGCATGGAGAGGGAGCCGGTTAGAGGCTGCCGTGGGGGCAGGATGTCACCAGCGGACAGTAAGAGAGGCGATCCAGGGCTATGGCAACCGTTCTGGCGCTCGAAACAAGTTGTGACGAGTCGGCGGCGGCGATCGTGCGGGATCAGCGGGTGCTGGCCAGTGCCATCGCCTCCCAGGTGGAGGAGCACGCCCGCTGGGGTGGGGTGGTGCCGGAGATCGCCTCCCGTCGCCATCTCGAGGCCCTGCCGACCCTGATTGAGCAGGTGCTGGCCGAGACCGGTCTCGACCTGGCCTCGGTGGATGCGGTGGCGGCCACCGTGGCCCCCGGGCTGGTGGGGGCCCTGCTGGTGGGTTCGCTCACCGGCCGCACCCTGGCCCGGCTGCATGCCAAGCCCTTCCTCGGTGTGCATCACCTCGAGGGCCATCTCTGTTCGGCCCAGTTGGGCCAGGAGCCCCTGCCGCCGGGGCCCTATCTGGTGCTGCTGGTCAGCGGCGGTCACACCGAGCTGGTGCGGGTGGATGGACCAGGCTGTTATCGGCGCCTGGGCCGCAGCCGCGACGATGCCGCCGGTGAATGCTTCGACAAGGTGGCCCGGCTGCTGGGCCTGGGCTACCCCGGCGGCCCGGCGATTCAGGCGGCGGCGGCGCACGGCGATCCGACCCGCTTCCGCCTGCCCAAGGGGCGGCTGTCCCTGCCGGAGGGCGGCTTCCATCCCTATGACTTCAGCTTCAGCGGCCTCAAGACCGCCATGCTGCGCCAGGTGCAGGCGCTGCAGGCCAGCGGCGAACCGCTGCCGCTGGCGGATCTGGCCGCCAGCTTCGAGCAGGTGGTGGCCCAGGTGCTGGTGGAACGCAGTTGCCGTTGTGCCGCCGATGAAGATCTCCAGACCCTGGTGCTGGTGGGCGGGGTGGCCGCCAACCAGCGGCTGCGCCACCTGTTGGAACGCCAGGCCAGCTCCCAGGGCCTGGTCTGCCGGGTGGCGCCCCTGGCCTATTGCACCGATAACGCCGCCATGATCGGCATGGCGGCTGAGCAGCGGCTGCAGGCCGGATCCGCCAGCCCTACGACCCTGGGGGTGGCGGCCAGGCTGCCGCTGGAGCAGGCGTATCAGCTTTACGAAACTCAGCCGTGCTTTTAATGCCGTTAGGGTGAGAAGGCTTCGTCAGGTCGTCAAGGTGCGGGTTTGCCCGTCAACCCTGCAGACCCATTGACGGATTGCTCCGTAGAGGGGCCGCTCAGCACCCGTCGTTCTCGCTAACAGAACGGTCCAGTCCCAGCCAGGTTCAGCCATCGCCAGGCCCTGAAAGCCTGACTTCGTTAGGCCCGGCCCTTCCCAGCCTGCCCACCCCACGCCCGTCCCCCCATGGCCCCGGCGAACAGTCCTGAACCGGTCTCCCAGGAAGAACTCAACTCTTGGCGCCGTGGCTTCACACCCCAGGCCGAAATCTGGAATGGCCGCCTGGCCATGCTGGGGCTTTCGGTGGGGATCGGCGTGCTCGTACTGGCCCGCTTCGTGGCCAGTTCCCACGGCTGAACTGGTCTCAGCGGCGCGGCCCGCCCTCAGATGCGGCCCCGCAATCTCTGGGCCAGCTCCGACGGCCTCAGGCTCTGGGCCATGGCGTCTTCCACGCTGACGCGACCCGCCTCCACCAGATTGGCCAGGGCGTTGTTGCTGGTCTGCATGCCATCAAAGCTGCTGCGTTCCATGATCTGCTCGATTTCGTCAAGCTGGGCCTGCAGGATGTAGTCGCGGCAGGCGTCGGTGTTGATGAACAGATCGTGATAGCCGCAGCGTTTGCCATCCGTGGTTCGGATCAGTCCCTGCGAGACCACCGCCAGCAGGGACTCCGAAACGGCCCGGCGGATCTGTTCCTGTTCTTCGGGTCGATACATACCGAGCACCCGTTCCACCGTGCGCACGGCGGAGTTGGTGTGAAGTGTGCCGAACACCAGATGTCCGGTCTGGGAGGCCTCAATCGCGGTGGTCAGGGTTTCCTGGTCGCGGATTTCACCGATCAGGATCACGTCCGGGTCTTCGCGCAGGGCAGCCCGCAGGGCATTGGCGAAGAGTTTGGTGTGATGGTTCACCTCGCGCTGGCGGATCAGGGATTGCTGGCTCTGGTGTACAAATTCAATTGGGTCCTCAATCGTCAGGATGTGACGCTTCATCGTGCGATTGATGTAGTCGATCAGGGCGGCCAGGGTGGTGCTCTTGCCCGAACCGGTGGGGCCTGTGACCAGCAGCATTCCCTTGGGGCGCTGGACGAGTTCGGCCAGCACCTTCGGTAAGGCCAGATCCTCAAGCGTGGCGATCTTCTGGGGGATCAGCCGCAGCACCATCGCCGGCCCGCGCAGGGTTTCCAGCAGATTGATGCGCACCCTCACATAACCGAAATCAAAGGAACCGTCGTATTCCTTCTCGCGCAGAAACGTGTCGATTTCGGCGGGGGTCAGCATCTCGCGCATCCAGTCGCGGAAGCGGATGCTGTCGGTGACGGGCCAGCCGGTGCGGGTCATGTCGCCGCGATCACGGAAGCGGGGCTCCTCACCAACGCCGACGTGCACATCGGAGTAGTTCCGCTCGTGGGCGACTCGCACGATCGATTCGAGTGTCTGCGGGCCATCCCGCTCAGCGGCGGCTTGGCGGTGGACGGCGGCTGCGCTGGCGGCCTCGTCATCCACCGCGGTCGGCAGCAGGGAGGCGCCACTGGAGAGCCCGAACGGTAACTCGGCCATGGCGCCCACAACGCTTTCAGCCAAGCCATGCTGGCACCCTTGAAGCCTGTTGGCCGGGCCTCGGCTAGGGGGGAGGCAGTGCACCTTTCTAGGATTAGCGGATCCGCCTTCCGGCTTTGCACGCTCCCACCGGCGCCGTCAGCGCCGCCTCCCAGGGTGAGTCCCCGTCCCTGGCGAAGGCGTCGCGCCCTCTGGTCACGATCGTTCTGGGCACCCGCCCGGAAGCGATCAAGCTGGCCCCGGTGATCCTGGCGTTTTTGGCGGCCGAGGATTTCCGCACCCGGGTGGTGCTCACCGGTCAGCATCGCGAGATGGTGAGCCAGGTGATGGATCTCTTCAATCTGCAGGCCGATCACGATCTGGCCCTGATGGCCCCCAACCAGACGCTCACCCACGTGACCTGTGCGGCCCTGCAGGGACTGAAGCAGGAATTCGCCAATCAGCGCCCCGATCTGGTGCTGGTGCAGGGCGACACCACCACGGCTTTTTCCAGTGCTCTGGCTGCCTTCTATGAGCAGATTCCGGTGGGTCATGTGGAGGCCGGCCTGCGCACCGACGACCTGTTTGATCCCTTTCCGGAGGAGGCGAATCGGCGCCTGATCTCCCAGTTGGCCCAGCTGAACTTTGCCCCCACGGATCAGTCGGCCGCCAACCTGCAGGCCTCCGGGGTGGTGGGCGAAACGATCGTCACCGGCAACACGGTGATCGATGCCCTGCTGCTGATGGCGGAGTCGGCGCCGGAACTCCATCTCCCCGGCCTCGACTGGCAGCAGCACCGCGTGCTGCTGGCCACAGTGCACCGGCGTGAGAACTGGGGGGAGCGGCTGCAGGAGATCGGCCGGGGCTTTCTGGCGGTGCTGGATCGCTTCCCTGACACCGCCCTGCTGCTGCCCCTGCATCGCAATCCCACCGTGCGCGAACCGCTGCAGGCCCTGCTGGGCAGCCATCCCCGCGCCTTCCTCACCGAGCCACTCGATTACGACCGGTTGGTGGCGGCGATGCGCGGCTGCACCTTGCTGCTCACCGATTCCGGTGGCCTGCAGGAGGAGGCCCCGGCCCTGGGCAAGCCGGTGCTGGTGCTGCGGCGCACCACCGAGCGGCCCGAAGCAGTGGAGGCCGGCACCGCCAAGTTGATCGGGACGGATGCCGAGGCGATCCTCAGTGAGACCAGCCTGCTGCTGGAACACTCTGACGCCTATGAGGCGATGGCCCGCGCCCACAACCCCTTTGGCGATGGCTATGCCAGCGGCCGGATTGTGGTGGCCGTCCGCCGTTTCCTGGCGGCGCGCCGCGCCGGCCCCGCCGGCTGACACTCCGGTCCGGCTCCGGGGCTGCTTGCTGAACCGCGGGGTTGGGGCCTACCGGCTGCTGCCTGCCGGCCGGCTGCATGCCGGCAGCCGTGGATTCAGTCCGCCTTGCGCTTCTTGGCCCAGGGAGGCAGGTCGATGAAGACGCGGGTGTTGGGCTCAAGGCCGCTGAGGATCTGGGTGTCCTTGCCGCTGCTGGCCCCCAGTTCCACCGCTTGGAAGGTGGGCTGCTGCTCCTTACCGACCCGCAACACCCCGGGCCGGCCCGTCTCGGTGACGATCGCCACGGTGGGCACCAGGGTGCGAGCCTGCAGCTGTCCGGTCTGGAAATCGATGTCGGCAGTCATGCCGATACGCAGTTCCGGGGCCGGATCCAGCAGGCTCAACTTCACCTCAAAGGAGGTGACGTTGTTGATCTTCACCGCCCGCGGTGCGATCTGACGCACCACGGCGGCGAAGCGGCGGTCCGGGAAGGCATCCACCCGCACGCTGGCTGGCATCCCCAGCTGCAGGCGGCCGACATCACTCTCCGG
>CAMBZX010000063.1 GCA_945872185.1 Synechococcus sp. UW140
AGCTCTTCCAGCAGGGGCAGGGGCGGTATCGGCCCCGGCCCTGCCCCTGCGGGTGAGCCTGGCCATCGGCCCGGAGGGCGGCTGGTCGGAGCTGGAACTCGCCACAGCAACAGCGGCTGGCTGGCGGGCCGTCTCGCTGGGGGAGCCGATTCTGCGCACCGCCACGGCGGCTATCGCCGGCGTCAGCCGGCTGGCGAGTTGGCGAGCGCTCAGCTGCGCATCATGCCCTTCGCCATCTCCTTGAAGCCGGCCAGGTTGGCGCCACCAGTACGGCGGTTCATCGGGGTGGCGCCGCCGGCGGTGACGCAGTCGGGCGCGAAGGTGGCCTTGCTCGGCGCAGGGCGATTGGCCTGGGCCGCCGCCAGTTCCGCCACCATCGCTTCGGCGGTGGTGAGCGTGGTTATTGCCGCCGGAACGCCCTCGGCCGTCCCTGCCTGGGCTGGCGTGGCCTCGATGGCCACGGGCAGGCCGGCCACTGGCAGGCTGAGCGCAACCGGCTGGGCTACTGCAGCTGGTGTTGTCTCCGCAGCGGCGGCCTCTTGCCTCACCGGGGCGACGACCGCCGGTTTCTGCTGATCAGCGCCGCCGAGGTCAAGGAAGAACTTGGGCTTGAAGATCATGGCGCTGCATCGAGAACCGATGGCGCCATTATCCGGGCCAGCTGCTGCTGCAGCGGCCTGTCTTAGATCTGTGCAACACGAAAGGGTTTCGCCGTGCTGCTGGTGCCACCCCAGGACAGCGGCCACTGGCTGCTGGCCCTGGCTCTCAACGCCGTTCTGATCAGCCTGGCGCAGCGGTTACCCCTGCTCACCCGGGCCGGCTGGATCCATGCCGGCGTGCTGGGCACCCTGCTGTGGGGAACCCTGGGCTGGCCCGGTTGGCTGGCGGTGGTGCTCTATCTGCTGCTGGGCTCCCTGGTGACGCGGCTGGGCTATCGGCGCAAGTTGGACAGCGGACTGGCGGAGGCGCGGGGGGGGCGCCGCGGTCCGGAAAATGTCTGGGGTTCGGCCCTGGTGGGCACGGTGCTGGCTCTGCTGGTGCCGGCGGCGGCGGCGCCGCTGCAGGCGCTGCTGCTGCTGGGCTTCGCCGCCAGTTTCGCCGCCAAGCTGGCGGATACGTTCGGCAGTGAGATCGGTAAACGCTGGGGTCGCCACACCGTGTTGATCACCAGCCTGCGGGCGGTGGCACCGGGAACGGAGGGGGCGATCAGCCTCGAGGGCACCGCCGCCAGCCTGGCCGGCAGCGGCCTGATGGCACTGGTGATGCTGGGCCTGGGCCTGATCAGCGGTTGGCGGGCCGGGCTGCTGGTGCTGGGGGTGGGGCTGCTGGCCACCCTGCTCGAAAGCCTGATCGGCGCCACCCTGCAGCGCCGCTGGCACTGGCTCAGCAACGAACTGGTCAACGGCCTGCAGACGTTGCTGGCGGCAGCCCTGGCCATGCTGCCGGTGGCACTGGGCCTGATCACCCTGGGCTGAGGCTGTCCAGTCGGGCCGGGACTGCTGCCGGAGCAGAACCTTCATCGCCTGGACCTGTTGCCGCTGGAGCGTCGGGCCAGTGGCTGGCGGCCCGCTGGCGCAACTGATTCACGGCGGCCTGACAACGGCGCTGGGCCTGGCGTGGGTGCAGGCCCAGCTCTGCGCCCAGGTCCACCCAGGTGGCACCGGTGTTCAGATGGCCGCAGATCAGAGCCTGCTCCAGCTGGGGCAAGGCCGCCAGCTGCTGGCGCAACCAGCGCCATTGCTCGCCGTTGGGACCAGTGCCCGCCGAGCATTCGGCGGGATCGGCGGTGGATCCCGGGCTGCTGCCGCTCTGATCGAGGCTGGCCGGATCAGCCAGGCTCTCCAGCAGGCTGGCGCTCGATTCCATTGCCCCGGCGTCCCTGCGAGCGGGGGCATCGAGGCTGCGCATGTCCGTGATGCGATACAGGCTCAGGGCCTCCTGCAGTTTCAGCATTGAGCAGCCCAGGGTCTGGGCCAGTTCAGTCAGGGCCAGGGGGCTGCTGCGCTCCTGGCGGCGGCGCTCCTGCAGCACCGTGGCCTGGCGCCGCAGCTCCCAGAGCTCGCGGGGGATTTTCATCAGGCTGTGCCGATCCCGCAATTCGTGCTGCATCGCCCCGCGGATGTAGGGCACCGCAAAACTGCTGAGGCTGCGACCCTTGCTGGGCTTGAACGCCTCGATCGCCCGCAGCAGGCCCAGGCTGCCCACCTGGCTGAGATCCTCGAAGGGCAGGTTCACCAGGCGGCTCATGCGACCGGCGATCGCATAGACGAGCGGCAGGTTGTCGCGCACCAGCGCATCACGCTGGCGCCGCCACCGGGCGGGATCGCCAGGGTTGGCCAGCTTCGTGAGGGCGAGCCGGTTGCGTTGGTTGCGGGAAGGACCTTCGCCGCTCCCAGGCCGATCAGGTGCTGAGAGGTAGGACTTGGTTCGAGCCGGATTCATTGCTCTGGGGCATACCTTGCAGGCACCGTGTCACTGGCGGCTGATTTCGTAATCGGTGAACTTCATCACCCGTTACAGATGCCAGAAATTACGTAATCATCCATACATTTTGCCGCTTCCTGTTGGCACTTGCTGGCAGACGCTCTTGCTTCGCGCGCCTCCTGCGCCAGCATCTGACCGCGCCTCCAGCAGCAACGGCCTGACTCAGCGCGAAGGCTGGGCCAGCCCCAGGGTTTCCAGCTGGGCCCAGCGCAACAGGGCCGGCCATTGGCGCACCTTTTCGTACACCACGGCATGACCTTCGCTGCTGAGATGCACGCCATCGGCATCAAGGCGCTGCAGCCAAAAGGGATCCGCCAGGACACTCTCGAGCAAGGGCAGGAAGGGCACATCGGCCTCGAGGCAGGCCTCCTCCAGCAGGGCCTCGTAGTGGCGCACCGTGTCCAGTTGGTACCAGAGCACATCGGCCAGGGGCATCACGGCGTCGTCCACCGGGGTGAGCCCCAACACCAACACCGGTGCGATGGCGCTGGCCTGGCGCAGCAGTTGCTGCAGGTCAAACAGGAAAGCCTCCGGAGCCAGTTGCGGCCGGCCGTCAGCCCGTCCCACCCGGGCGCTGTCGTTGAGACCCACCGCCAGCAGGATGCCCTGGGGACGTTGGCGCCGCAGTTCACCGCGACAGCCCACCTCCGTCGGCAGGCGGGCAGAAACCCGTTCCAGCCCGTCTCCGCGGACGCCGAGGTTGTAGAGCACCGGCCCCTGGGGCAGGCCCATCCAGTGGCGCCGCAGCCGCTCACACCAGCCGCCGTGCTCGGGATCCCCCCAGCCATAGACGCCGCTATCACCAAGCACCACCAGCTTTCGGGGAACGGCCAGGGCCATCGGTGCCGTCCCATCGGTGGTGATGCGCAGTGATCTTGCCTGAAAGGCGAATCAGCCCAGCTCAGAGAGCCGCGTGAAAGCGGGCCAGGCGCTCCAGACCGTCCTCAATCGTGGCCGGTGAGGCGGCGCAGGAGAGGCGAATGCAGCGATCGTCGCCGAAGGCCACCCCCGGCACCACCGCCAGGCCCACTTCATCGAGCAGCCGGTTGCAGAGCGTCATCGAATCAAGGCCCCAGGCACTCACATCCGGGAAGGCATAAAAGGCGCCTTCCGGGGCCAGCAGGCGAATGCCGTCCAGCGCCATCAGCCCCTCGGTGAGCAAGGCGCGGCGCTGATTGAAATGGTGGGCCATCGCCAGCACGCAATCCCTGGAACCGGTGATGGCAGCCAGGGCACCGAATTGGGCGAAGCTGCAGACATTGCTGGTGCTCTGGCTCTGCAGGGCGCTGGCGGCGGCCACCACGTGGCGCGGGCCGGCCAGCCAGCCGATTCGCCAGCCGGTCATCGCCCAGCCCTTGGCAAAGCCGTTGACGATGAACATCCGATCGGCCAGATCCGGAGCGACAGCCGCCAGGCTGTGATGGCTGTGGCCCGGGGCCAGCAGATATTCGTAGATCTCATCGCAGACGACGGCCACGCGCGGATGGCGGCGCAACACGGCGGCGATCGCTTCGAGCTCAGCGCGGCTGAGCACCATGCCGGTGGGATTGGAGGGGGTGTTGAGCACCAGCAGGCGGCTGGCGGGGGTGATCGCCGCCTCCAGCTGCTCTGCCCGCAGCCGGAAGCCGGTGGCGGCATCGCTGGGCAGCACACTGACCCGCGCCCCGGCCAGGCCGGCCATCTCTGGATAGCTGAGCCAGTAGGGCGAAGGCAGCAGCAGCTCATCGCCGGGATTGAGCAGCACCTGGAAAAGGTTGTAGAGCGCCTGCTTGCCGCCATTGGTGACCAGCACCTGATCGGCCTGGGTGGGCCAGCCGTTTTCGCTGCTGAGTTTGGCGGCGATCGCCTCCCGCAGAGCCGGCTCACCGGCCACCGGGCCGTAGCGCGTGTGGCCGGCCTCGAGGGCTTCAGAAGCGGCGGCGCGGATGAAGGCGGGTGTATCGAAATCCGGTTCACCGGCACTGAGGCTGCAGACATTGCGGCCCTCGGCGCGCAACTGACGGGCCTTGGCGGTGATCGCCAGGGTGAGGGAGGGTTGCAACTGCTGGGCCCTTGAAGCCAGGCTCAGGAATTGCATAGGGGTGCTGGGGGAGGACGGAGCTGCCGTCGTCACCGGTGTCAGCGGGGCCGGCATCGTGGCGGACTCGTCGCGTGGATCACACTTTCATCCTGACGCACGGTTGAGCCGCCATAGGTTCAGGTGCGCAACAAACGGGGGAAGGGTTCTGCGGCGCGCCGGCACGGTGCCTGCTTTGACCGTTCGCGGCCATCCAGCCGCCCCCATGCCCTCAGCGACTGCTGATCCGGATCGTCCAGGTTGTCCAAAGCGATTGCCGCACCGCCCTGCCTGAGGCCTTTGCCTGCTCTGTCTGCCATGTCCACCAATCCCAGCACCGGCGCTGATGGCCCTGGGAGCCCTCCGCTGCTGCCCGAGGACACCCCTGCGGCCCCGGCCGAGCTGGCGGTGGCCTGCGGCCAGTGCCGACGCTGCGGCCTGGCCGAATCCCGCCAGCAGGTGGTGGTGGGCCGGGGCAATCCAGCCGCCCGGCTGCTGTTGATCGGCGAAGCCCCCGGCGCTGAGGAGGATGCCAGCGGCCAGCCGTTTGTGGGTCGGGCCGGCCGCCTGCTGGAGCAGCTGCTGGCGGAGGCCGGCCTCGACAGCGAGCGCGACCTGTACATCGCCAACGTGATCAAGTGCCGCCCGCCCGGCAATCGCAAACCCAGCCGCGCCGAGATCGCCGCCTGCCGGCCCTGGCTGGAGCAGCAGATCGCCCGGCAACGGCCGGCGCTGATTGGCCTCCTGGGTGCGACGGCCTTGGAGGCGCTGCTGGGCCACAAAGGCGGCATCACCAAGCTGCGGGGCCAGTGGCTGCAGCCGGTGGAGGATCGCCCCCAGCTCAGCTCGGACCTCCTCAACACCGCCCAGGCCATAGAGCAACAGCCAACGGAATCGTCAACGAGTCGCTCTCCAACGCAGAAACCAGCTCAGTTCATAACTCAGTCAAAAACTCGCACGACAACGCAGCGACAAGATCAAGCCTTGCCCACCCATCGTCCCGGCGATCATCCGAACAAGCGATCGATCAACCAGCAAAACAATCGATCGATCCATCGACACAACATCAACCTGCAGGCCATCGCCCTGATGCCCCTGCTGCATCCTTCCTATCTGCTGCGCAATCCTTCTGGCCTGGAAGGCAGCCCGAAATGGCACACCCTGCAAGATCTCAGGCTGCTGCGAAGCCGGCTGGATGACCTGGCGGCAGGACAGGATTGACAACCCATCCGAGACGTGGTCCGTTGAAGCGGATCTGGTTCAATCTCTCAGCTAAGCGAAGAGCTCAAGCGTCGTGATAGCGGCAGGCGAAAATCACCAGCAGATCACCCTCCAGTCGATAGACGAGACGATGACTGTCGTCGATGCGGCGTGACCAACAGCCCGCCAGGTTTGCGCGCAAGGGTTCCGGCTTGCCGATCCCTGCGAAAGGATCCCGTAGGCAGGCTTGGACCAACTGGTTGATGCGCCGCAATTGCCGGCGGTCTTGCCCTTGCCAATAGACGTAATCCTCCCAGGCCGCTGTCGTCCAGGCCAGGCGCTCAGGCATCTCTCTTGATCACGCTTCGCTCCTGATCACTGATCACTCGTCTTCTAATTCAGCTGGGATCAGCTCTTGTTCCACAAGTTCGCCGCGTTCAGCCTGCGCCAGGGAGAACTGCAGACGGGCGGCATTGGCGGGAAAGCGCAGCAGATGCATCGTCTCCATCAGGCTGTTGTAGGTGTCGAGCGACATCACCACAGCGCTCTGGGCATTGCGCCGTGAGATCACCGTCACGTCCGCATCCGCCTCCACCCGGTCGAGCAGCGCTCGGAAGCCCTCACGCGCCTCCGTAAAGCTCACCACCTGCATTGGAAGTGTCCAGCGACCTGTACAACAGCTTACCGGGGATGGCAGCCACTGCAGCCCATCCACCGCATCCAGGCGTTTCAGCACCGCCCAGCGCCCTCGGCCTTGCCACCAAACCCCTCAGGATTTGCCCCCAGCGTCGGCCCCCTCTGCTTCCGCCTGCTCACTGAGTTGCCGGAGATAGTCCGAATCGGCACTGCCTGGCAGTCACCGCCCCCGGCGCCGGCGCAACCGGAGCCGAGCCAACTGCAACCGCTGCCAGGAATGCTGCAGTTCCGACAGCAACGACTGCTTGCTGCGCCGCCGCCGGGCCAGGCCCGCAAAACCAATGGCCAACACCAGGCTTGCGAAGGCATTGCACAACAGGCTCCAAGGATTGCTGGGGGGCAGCTGCTGTTTCTGGCGGGCTGCCTGGGCGAAGGCCCGTTCAAGCAAGCTAGTCACCGGGTTGGGCTTCAGCAACAGCAACAGCAGCGATCGGCAGCCTCGCGCAAGGCGTCATCGACCGGCCTCACTCGACCCCAAGCCCGGCTCAAGGAGGAGCCGTAAGGCGACTGCGGCGCCTATGGGCGTCATGGATACGCCACCATGCCGCTGCACTCCTTCACGGCTCCGTGGCCTTTTCTCCCCCCTTGCCGTCCGAGCTGCCCAGTGGAGCGGAGTTGCTGGCTCGCGAGCGGCAGGTGCGCCACGGCGGCACCGGCCTGGGTGCGGCTGATCTGCACGGCTGCTGGCAACTGGATCAGGTGTGGTCCAAGGGCAGCAGCCGTGCTTCCGCCTTCAGTGGCCTGCTGCTGCGTGGCCTGGGAGCGCGGCTGGAGATTGGGGCCGCCAACGGGGCTCTGCAACTGTGTAACGCGGTGACGCTGGGAGCCCTGGAGCTGCGCTTCCGTGGACCGGGGCAGCTGGTGGGCTCCCGGCCGCGATTGGAGTTCTGGTTTGAGCAGCTCGAGCTGCGCCTGGCGAACCGCCTGCTGCTGCAGCGGTCGCTGCCGAGCCCACCGCCGCGGCGCCTGCCGTTTTTTGCCCTGATTGATCGCGATCCGTTGGGCTGGCTGGCGGCGCGGGGGCGCGGCGGTGGTCTGGCGCTGTGGCGTCTGCAGACCCCAGGCCCCGTCCTTCCCGCCCTGGACGGTTCTGATCAGGTCTGATCAGGTCTGAGCTGCGCTCGACTTCCATCCCCGTGCAAGCGGCACCGGCCGATAGCGAGCCAAACCGGCGAGGCTGATCACGGCGACGCCATCGCCGGTTCAGGGGTCGACCCATGGAGGCCTCAGCTCCTCGCAGACCGATCAAGGCGCGACAGACCAAACCCCAACTGGAGCTCAGCGGCGAGGCTTATTCCTCGTCATCCACCCCACCGACAGGAACCAACCGGATCTGCTTGCGGCCCAGCTTGATTTCAAACTGATCGCCGGGCTGCAGTCCCAGCACAGAGGTATAGGCGCTGCCCACCATCAAATTGCCATTGAACTGCACCTTGGTGGCATAGCTCAGATGACGACCCGGCCGCCTGGGACCACGGCTGCTGCTATCCCCGAGGGTTACGCCCTTGGCTTCCAACAGCGCTTCGTAGAACGCTGTGAAATTCAGCCGCTCCGAGCCGTCTTTTTTGGTACTGAAATAGCCCGTGGCACGGACGAGATCAGACTTGGAGACATCGCCCAGCTCCTTGAGCTTGGCGAGCAGATCGGGACCGGTGAGCATGGTCACAAGATCAAAACTTATCTTGCATACTAGCAAATGACTGAACCTTGTCCAGGCCGAAAAGATAGGAAATAGCCGCTCGGAAAGCAGCACTTCTGCGGCAGTACGTCAGCATCGCCCGGCTTTCAAGCCGATGGATTCTCGATCCCGCTGTTGCGACAGCGCCTCTGGACAGTTGCAGCCTCTGGACAGTTGCAGCCTCTGGACGGTCGCAGGCGCCGGCTGGTCTGACCTGGTCCGAACGCAGTGGCTGGATCAGGGCCCCACCAACGGCCTTGGCTGGCGCCAGCCCGCTGGGCAGCGCCCAGGCCGGACTCGGTTCTGCCAGGCTGGCGCTGCTGCAGGCAGGCACCATGGCGGGCGCTATCACCATCGCCCTGGCCCTGGAGGGGCAGCTGCGTCTCGATGACCAGCCCGCCGTTCACGCCGCTGCGGCTCTGGCCCGCCAACACGGTGGCAAGCTGATCGTGCTGGCCTGCCGGCCCCCGGCCCAGCGGCTGCGCGGCCGCCACCAACGGCAGCTGGAGACTCAGGCCCTGGGCTCGTTGCAATCCCGCCTGTCGGCGGCGGGGATTCCCCTGCTCCAGTTCCCCCAGCTCAGCACCGAGGCAGCGCTGAGCTCCCATCGGGATCGGCTGCGCCCCGAAGCGGTGCTCTCCTGCGGTGAAAGCCGGCTCTTTGACGATTGGCCGATCAGGCCTGCCGCGTTTCCACGGGTGTTCGCCGATTTCCGCCGTGGCTTGAACCAAGCGCCGCTGCCACCGCTGCCACCGGCCGAACTCTCCGGCCTTGGCGCTGGCCTGCAGGACTGGCCCCGGGCCTGGCTGCAGCCCCCGGCCGCCTGCCCGCTGCCGATGTTCCAGGGCGGGGATCGCCGCAGCGCCTTCCCCTTCCGGGGTGATGAACCGAGCGCCCTGGCGCGGCTGCAGCACTACGTGTTCGACAGCGACGGCCTGCGCCACTACAAGGCCAGCCGCAATGGGCTGGTGGGAACGGAGTTCTCCGCCAAGTTCTCCCCGTTTCTGGCGATCGGTTCCCTGTCGGTGCGGCGCATCTGGGATGAGGTGCTGCGCTACCAGGCGCTCCATGGCGCCGATGAAGGCTCCACCTGGATGCTGCAGGAACTGCTCTGGCGTGAGTTCTTCCTCTGGTCGGAGCAGCATCACGGCGCCGGCTTCCATGCACCGGGTGGGATCCAGGCACGGCCACCCGACTGGCACGAGGATCGGCAGTTGTTCGCCCGCTGGACCCGGGCCGACAGCGGCCATCCCCTGATCGATGCCCAGCTGCGGGAGCTGCTGGCCACCGGCTACCTCTCCAATCGCGGCCGCCAGTGGGTGGCCTCCCACTTTGTGCAGGAGCTGCGCCTGCCCTGGATCTGGGGTGCCCGCTTTTTTGAATGGGCCTTGATCGACGCCCAACCCGCCCTCAACACGGGCAACTGGGCCTATCTGGCCGGTGTCGGCTCCGACCCCCGCAGCTTCGGCGGCAGCCCTCGCCGCTTCGATCTGGAGCGGCAGGAGCAGAGGTATGACCCTCTGCAGACGCACCGCCAGCGATGGCGGTGTCAGGGTTGAACGCTTGGCTGCGTAGGGGATGACCATCGCCGGACCGTCCCTCCCCGGGTTCGATGTGGTGATCGTCGGCGCAGGTACCGCCGGCTGCCTCCTGGCCCGCCGGCTGGCCCAGGCCACCTCGGCGCGGATCGCGGTGATCGAGGCCGGTCCTCGCTTCCCCGCCTTGGCCCTCACCCCGCCCTTGGCGGGACTGCGTCTGCGGACGCGTTGGTCCTGGCCTCTGCTCACCACCCCCCAGGCCGCGCTGAACCACCGCCGCATCCCCATCCCCATGGGGCGGGTCGTCGGCGGGTCCTCGGCCGTGAACGCCATGATCTGCGCGCCTGGGCCGTTGGAAGGCTTTCGCGACTGGCAGGCCTTCGGAGGCCCGACCTGGGGGCCTGAGGCGATCGCACCGATCTGGCAGAGGCTCACCTCCATCGGGGAGATGTCCCCGCTGCCGGTGGCCGCGCCGGGGTACCGCTCGCCCTTCTCCGAGGCCTTCCTCGCCGCCTGCATGGAGTCCGGATTTCAGCGGGAGGAGACGCAGTGGGGAGAGCGATCCGGAAGCTGCGGACCGTTCGCGTTATTTCAGCACCGGGGCGGACGGGCGAGCAGCGCGCAATGGCTCGTTGCCCAGCCGGCTCCGGGGGAGGTGACGCTGATCCCGGATCAGAGCGTGCGCCGGGTGGTGCTGCGACGGGGCCGGGCCGTGGGCGTCCAGCTGCTCTCGGGCGAGATGGTGGCCGCATCAGAGGGGGTTGTGCTCTGTGCTGGCGCTTTCCACTCCCCCTGGCTGCTGCAGTTGTCGGGCATCGGACCTGCCGAGGTGGTGCAGCGAGCTGGAAAACGGGTGCGGGTGCACCTCGCCGGTGTCGGCCGGGGCCTGCGCGACCACGTCGCCATGCCGCTGGTGATCGACTCGCGGGCCCGCTCCCCGGGGCGTCCCGGGAACTGGCTGCCCGCAGCCCTGCGCTGGGGCTGGTCGCGGAGCGGGGTGATGGCCTCCAATTGCGCGGAGGCGGGATGCTTTCTCGGTGCCCCGGGGGACATCCCCGAGGGCGAGATCGTCTCCCTGTTCCAGACCCAGCGTCACCGGCGAGCGGTGGAACTGATGGCCGTCCTGCTGCGACCGGTCAGCGCGGGAACGGTGGAACTCGATCCCGCCAATCCCCTCGGCCCCCCTCGCATCAACCCGGCCTATCTCGCGGCGGCGATCGACCGCCAGCGCCTTTGCCGCATCCTGGATCAGGCGCGGGAGATTGCCCACCAGCCCGCCCTGCGCCGCTTCGGTCTGAGCCGCGAACGCCTGCCGGGAGCCGTCCCGGGGCCCGAAGCTCTGGCGGCCCATGCCTCCACCTTCCACCACCCCGTCGGCACCTGCCGGCTGGGGGATGACGGGATGGCGGTCGTCGACTCCCAGCTCCGGGTGCACGGGGTGGAGCGACTCTGGGTGGTGGATAACTCCGTGGTGCCGGAGATCCCCGGCGGGCATACCGCCGCAACGGCCCTGATCATCGCCGAGCAGGCATGGCCGGGGATCGCCGCGGCGATTCAGGCGCCGGGCAGCCGGCTCCGTGCGGCCACATCCAGCAGTTCCACGTTCTCGAGCACATCCCAGCGCTGACCCGAGCGCCGGTGGAGGCGGTGCAGAGAACCCCGGAGCCGTTGGCTGGCCAGCAGCCATCGCCAGCCCGGGTGCAGAACGGCGGCCACCGAAAGCGGCTCCTCCCGATAGCCCGCATGCCGCTTGAAATCGGCGATCGAGGTCTGACGCGGAACCATGTCGCGGCCGAGGGTCACGGCGTCGATGTCCGCACGGGCCATCATCCGCCGGGTGAACTCCTGCACGAGCACATGGGAAGGCCGTGCCTGGTCATAGGCAGACCAACGGAAACTGAGCAGGCCGTAACAGCGGCGCTGCCAGGTCCAGGAGATCAGAAAAGCGGCCAGCACCCCGTCCACGAGACAGCCCGTCGCCTCGAGATCGGGAATGTCATGGGCCACGGCACAGCATTGGCGCCAGGACGCCTCTGTGAGCTGTTGCTGGCGTCCCTGCCGGATCAGGGAATCGCGCAGCACGGGGTAACCCTGCTCGGCCAGATCCCGCCACTCGATCGCCGTGACCTGGCAACGGTTCCCTCCCCGGGCGACATGCTGGCGGAACTGCCGCTGCTGGGAAGCCGGTCCGTAGCCATGGTCGTGGACCCAGTACGCCTGGGTTACCACCCCCGTGGGGATGATGGAGGGGAACTGGGCGGCGAGTCGTCCCGCCGTTCGCAGCAGCTCTTCCACCTCCTGCAGGCTGGCCGTGATCGGGTCGGAACAGGGAACGGAAACCAGCGAGAACCGGCCGACATCGATCCAGAGACAACCCAGGCGGGTCCACGTGCGATGTCCCAAAGCCCGATAGAGCGGGGCAAGGGGGTGGTCCAAGACCGTGGGCACGGGGAAGGACATCATGATCACATCCTGGATGTTCTCCATGACCCTGACCCTGATCCTGGGCGACCAGCTACATCGCGACTGGTTTCAAACTTCGCCGCTGCAGCTCGGCACCGATAGCCGGGTGCTGATGATCGAAGACCTGGCGGTGGCTGCCACCTATCGCTACCACAAGTTGCGATTGCTCCACACCTTCGTGGCGATGCGCAGCTTCTGCGACGCCCTGCGGGAACAGGGCGTCGCGGTGCGCTATTTCGAGCTGCCGGCCTCAGCCGGGGTGTCGTTCTGGCAGCGGCTGGCCCTGGAGCTGGCTGACGGCCAGCAGGGGCAGGAGCGGGAACTGCGGGTTGCCGCCATCGCCGATGCCAGCTTCGAGGCAGCGCTGCTGCGCTTCTGCCAGCAGCAGGCGGTGGCGCTCACCGTGTTGCCCTCCCCCGCCTTCCTCGAATCCGCCGCCGACAGCCAGAGCTGGTTTGCAGCCCAACGGCGGCCGCGGATGGCGTCGTTTTATCAGCGACAACGGCGGCGACTGGGGCTACTGCTCGAAGCCGATGGCACCCCCACCGGCGGGCGCTGGAGCTTCGATGCCGAGAACCGTCGCCGGTTGCCGAAGGACTACCGCGAACCGCGTCTGCCGGCCTTGGTGGCCAGCCCCCATGAGCCGGTGGTGCGGCAGTTGATCGCCAGCCACTTCGCCGATCACCCAGGAGAACTGGGACCGCTCTGGATTCCCTTTGATCATGCCGGTGCCGATGCCTGGCTGAAGCAGTTCCTGGCGGAGCGTCTCGACGACTTCGGCCCCTACGAGGACGCCATCAGCCAACACCACGACAGCCTGCACCACTCCCTGTTGTCGCCCCTGCTCAACATCGGCCTGCTGACGCCGGCGGCGGTGCTCGCGGCCACCATGGCCTACGCCACAAGCCGGCAGGACGGCACCCAGCTGCAGGACAGCCAACCGCCCAGCCCCCAGTCAATCCCGATCGCCTCGCTGGAGGGGTTTTTGCGCCAGCTGATCGGCTGGCGGGAGTTTGTGCGGGGCATCGATCGGGCCTATGGCGAACGCCAGGCCAGCAGTAATTTCTGGAACCACCAGCGCCAGTTGGCCCCCTGCTGGAACGACGGCAGCAGCGGTCTGCCGCCCCTGGATACGGCGATCAAGCGCGTGAACCGGCTGGGCTACAACCACCACATCGAACGGCTGATGGTGATCAGCAACCTGATGCTGCTCTGTGAAATCGAGCCCAGAGAAGTGCATCGCTGGTTCATGGAGCGCTACCTGGATTCCTACGAATGGGTGATGGGCCCGAATGTGTATGGCATGGGCCAGATGAGTGACGGCGGTATCTTCGCCACCAAGCCCTACATCTGCGGCTCCAACTACATCCTGAAAATGGGGGATTACAAGCGGGGGCCGTGGTGTGAGATCTGGGATGGCCTCTATTGGCGCTTCATTGATCGCCATCGCGACTTCTTTCGAGCCAATCCACGCCTGTCGATGATGGTGAGCCTGCTGGAGCGGATCGAGCCCGAGCGGCGGCAGAGCCTGGCCGCCGCTGCCGAAACGTTCCTTGAGCGCGCCACGATGGTGCGGTCCTGATCCTTCGCCCTGTCCATGCCCAGCACCGAAGTCGAGGCGATAGCGCCAGCGAGCCTGCGGGAGCGCCTGGAGCAGGAGGCCGGCATGGGCCGGGGTCAGCGCCGCCTGGTGCTGCTGCTGCCGCAGCTGGGGGATTTCGACAGCCTTGAATACGCCCAGGCCCTGGTGCCGCTGCTGCCCCAGCTGCCATCCGCCGGGATTGCGGTGCTGGCGATCGGCATTGGCAACGAAGCCAGCCGCCAGCGCTTCTGCGCCTTCACGGGCTTCCCCAGCGAGCAACTGGTGGTGGATGCGGAGCCGCAGCTGCATCGGGCCCTGGGCCTCTACCCAGGTTTGCAGCAGGTCGGTGGACCCTGGCCCAACCTGCTGCTGATGTGTGCCGGCATCGGTTCCCCCGGCACCCTGGCCGAAGTGCTGCGTGGCTACACGGGAGATCGCACCGCACCCCAGCGCATCGCCGACGATGAAACGATCCAGGCTGGGCCGCTACCAGCGATCCAGGGCTCGTTCTTCGCCCGAGCCGGTGGCAGCGGCTTCCAGCGGCCCTTCGAACTGGCCACGATCCGCCTGCGCAACATGACCGAAGTGCTGGGCCATTGGCGCACCTACGTGCCAGCCGACGACTTCCTCACCCAGCGGGGTGGCACCTTCCTGCTGGAGACGGACGACACCCTGCTCTACAGCCATCGGGACCGGGGCATCCTCGGCTTTTCCGCCACCATGGCCAGGCCGCTCAGCTTTCTGGATCCCTACCTGGGCTGAGGTGTTTGGGGTGGGGTGCTGCTCCCCAAGCTGAGGGCCTGAGCACCCCAAGGCCTGGAGAGATCACGCCTCGTTGTCGAACTCCAGCCTGCGTGGGTGACTGTTGGCCACGGGGTGGCTGTGAGTCATGAGGTTGGTTGCTCCAGAGCCTGATCAGGAGAGTCAGCCTGCTTCGGCATAGCGACGGTTCACCTCTTTCCAGTTCAGCAGCGGCCACCAGTCTTTGATGTAGTCGGGTCGGCGGTTCTGGTAGTTGAGGTAGTAGGCGTGCTCCCACACGTCCAGTCCCAGCAGCGGCATGCCCCGCTCGATGCCGGGAAGATCGATCAGCGGATTGTCCTGATTTGGGGTGCTGCTGATGGCGAGACTGCCATCGGCCTTGAGGATCAGCCAGGCCCAACCCGAACCGAATCGGTCAGCCGTCGCTTGGTTGAACTCGCTCTGCATCGCCTCCATCGAACCGAAGCTGCGGTTGATGGTATTCAACAGCTCCCGCGAGGCTGAACCTCTCTGACCGGCGGGAGCCATCACGGTTCAGAACTGGCTGTGGTTCCAATGTCCACCGCCGTTGTTGCGTACCGCGGTGGGGAAGGCAGACACCTGGCCCTGCAGGGCCTCCAGGCTTAGGTTGGCCAGTGCTGGGTTGGCCTTGATCTGGGCATTGAAATTGGCCACATAGGTCCCATGGTGGCGATCGTGGTGGATCGTCATCGAGCCGACCCGCCAGCCGACCGAGGCCTCCACGGCCACAAACGCTACGTTCAGGGCGAGGCCGATCGCATACGGGTGGTTGAAGGATCCAGGCCGTGGGCGTGCGCCGAGTTCAGGCGCCCACCGTGTCGTAAGCCTCGAGGTCGGCGCGGCGCAGCATGCGCCGGTAGCGGATGGTGCCGTGCGGCCAGTTGTTGGTGATAGTGCCGTCGGCGAGTTTGTACCAGCTCTGCTTGTCGGCCGACCATACGGACTTCGCGAGGTCGCGCTGC
>CAMBZX010000064.1 GCA_945872185.1 Synechococcus sp. UW140
CAGCCGGAAGCGCTGAAACCGGCGAGACAGGGGCCTGGTTCAGGCCTGGGGCGGGCGGCTGTTGCGAATGTCCTGCAGCCACAATCGTTCCGCCTCGTGGGCCTGGAGTCGCCGTTGCAGGCGACGGAATTGATGGGCCATTCTGCGCAACTCCTGGCGTTGCTGCAGCAGACGGCGCCGACAGGTGCGCAGCCGCGGTTCGTCCATCTCCAGATCCACCGGCCGCAGCAGGATGGCCAGGGCATGGACCTCGGTCACGCCTGGTCTCAGGCTGAAGGGCAGCTGCAGATGGAGCACGTTCGAGGGGGAGGCCATGGTGTCCACCTGACCCTCAAGCACCGCATCCAGGAGGCTGACCGGCAGCAGGCCCCGGCTGATGCCCACCCGCAGCAGTTCGACGTTCAAGGCATGGGAGAGGTTGCGCAGGCGCCGCAACAGGGCCTGCTCGATGCCATCGAGCCAACGCAGCAGGGTGATCGGATCCCGGGGCAGCTGGCCGTCGCGCCAGGGGGAATCGGCGGCCTGGTCGGGGGCTGCCACTGCTTGGCGGCCCCGATCCCTGGAGTCATCCATGGCTTCGCGCACGATCTTCAGGATCGCGGCGGCATCCGGTTCCTGCGCCAGGCGTTGTTGCAGGCTGTCCGCCGCCAGCTCCATGACCTCCGGATCCATGAGCTCAGGATCCATGAGTTCAGGAGCTGTGGCATCGAGACCGGCGGCGTCCAGAGCCATGGCATCGAGATCCTCGGAATCGAGATCCTCGGAATCCGTGGTGTTCAGATCAGAAGCGTCCAGATCCATGGCATTGGGATCCATGGCATCGGCATCGGTGGCGTCCAGTTCAGCGTCGTCGGGATCGCTGGCTTCAGGGTCCAGAGCCGACGGTCCCGGGGGGAGGCCGGCGCCGCAGACCTCTTCGTCGTCAGCGCCGGGATCGCGCCGGGCTCCGGCTTCGTGGCTGCCGGCAGCCGCCTCGCCGGGAGGCCGCTGCTCCTGGAACTCAGCTGGTTTGGGCGAGTTCTGTCTGGCCCGTTCCGGTGCCGGCGGGGCCATGGCCCGCCAGCGACCGACAGGGCCGCTGAGCGGCAGCGAAAAATCCAGCCGAACTGAACCGGCGGGCAGGGGGCTGTCGGCGGCACTCAGATCCGGATCCTCAGACCGATCGACCGCAGGCCGATACTGGGCACCTGGTGCATCTTCGTCGTCGTCCGGGTCGTGGGCTGCAGCACCGGAGCTCAACTGCGCCAACAGCTCGCGTTGCTGGCGGCGCTGGCGATGCTGAGCTTCGCGATCGATCTGATCAGCCAAAGCCGTCAGTTGCTCCACGGTGAGCAAGCTCGAACATCGCTGCACCAGCGCCAGAATCCGACCATGGAGCGCCTGGCGCTCCTGGTCGGGTAAGGCCGCGTAGCGCTGGGGATGCACCTGGGTGGCCAGATGGAAGCAGGCCTGTTCCACCCGCGCCGGCAACACCTGTCGGAGCACCTGCAGATACAGGGCCAGATGGCGGTAGAGCGTGGGATTGGAGGCCGCCAGCGCCGCGGCCATGGCCTCGATCGGATCGGGAGAAGCGCCGCGGTCCGAGGGAGAGGTCACCGGATGGGAAGCAGAACCGGGGCTCAGGCTGGTTGGGTCATTGCCGCCACTTCAGCCGCGAAATCAGACTTCTGCACTTCAATCCCCTCACCGAGGGTGTAACGGGTGAAGCGCCGCACCTGGATGTTTTCACCGGTTTTACCGGCAGCCTGCTTGACCATCTCGCCCACCGTGACGGTGTTATCGCGGATGAAGGCCTGCTCCAAGAGGGCCAGCTCCTTGAGTCGCTTACCGATGCGTCCCTCAACAATTTTCACCTTCATCGCCTCGGGCTTGCCGGCGAGGTCGTCGCGGCCCATCTCGATCGCCTTTTCCCGATCGGCCACTTCCGCAGGGATCTCATCAGTACTCACATATTCAACATTGGGGCAGGCAGCAATCTGCATGGCCACGTTGCGAATCAGTTCTTGAAACAAATCACCGCGGGCGACGAAGTCGGTTTCGCAGTTGACTTCTACCAGCACGCCCACCCGAGCACCGGTATGGATGTAACTGGCAACAGCACCTTCGGCAGCCGTGCGTCCCGACTTCTTTTCGGCGGTGGCGATGCCCTTCTGGCGCAACCATTCGCTGGCCTTGGTCATGTCGCCGGCGGACTCGGTGAGAGCCTTTTTGCAATCCATCATGCCGGCGCCGGTCTTGTCGCGCAGATCTTTGACGAGCTTGGCGGTGATCTCAGCCATGGGTCGAAAAAAGGGAGAATGGGGGTATTCGGTGGGTGGATGGGGATCGGGACGAACTCAGCAACCCGTCAATGACAACCAGTCTGACGCGAACGTGTGCGTTAGGCCTGGTGTCCGGTCAGGGTGCGGCATCAACAGTGATGCCGGTGGCGAAGGCCGCCAACTGTGCGGCCGCCACAAAATCAGAAATTAAAGGAGGCCCCGGGATCAGCAGATCGGCTGAGTCCGGCACTCCTGGCGGGGGCCGGACCTGGGAATGGTGCAGCAGCACCAGCGCCCTGCGGCCCCTGGTCGACTCAGCCTTCGTCGTCGCTGCCGCGATCCTGGGCGCCATGACGGCCTTCATTGATCGCATCGGCGAGGCGACCGAGCACCAGCTGCACGGAGCGCACGGCGTCGTCGTTGCAGGGAATGGGCACATCGCAGAGATCGGGATCGCAGTTGGTGTCGAGCATCGACACCAACGGGATATCGAGTTTGCGGGCCTCGAGCACGGCGTTGGTTTCACGACGTTGATCCACCAGGATCACCACATCGGGCAGACGGCGCATGTTCTTGAGACCACCGAGATACTTCTGCAGGCGGTCCAGTTCGCGGCGCAGCACAGCTGCTTCTTTCTTGGGCCGCATGGCGATGGCGCCGGACGACTCCATGCGCTCCAGATCCTTGAGACGATCGATGCGAGCACGCATCGTCGTCCAGTTGGTGAGCATGCCCCCCAGCCAGCGCTGGTTCACGTAGGAGGCACCGCAGCGGGTGGCCTCGATGGCGATCACTTCGGAAGCCTGCTTCTTGGTGCCGACAAACAGGAAGCGCTTGCCACTGCGGGCAGCACTGCGGGTCCATTTGTAGGCATTGTTCATGCAGACGGCAGTCTGCACAAGATCGATGATGTGAACCCCATTGCGTGCGCAATAGATGTAGCGCGACATCTTGGGATTCCAGCGCCGGGTCTGGTGCCCAAAGTGGGCGCCAGCTTCCATCATCTCGGCGAGAGTGACAACAGCCATGGTGGTGTGGGTTTCGGGTTTGCCTCCACCTGCCAGGGACCCGTTGGCCTGCGCTCTGGCCGAAAGGCTCAGGAACAGGGTTGAATCGGTGAAAAACCGAAGCGGGTCACCCGAAACACGCAGGTGTGCGGTGTGTAGGGGACTCCTTAACTTACCAAATGGAGGGCTGGACCCTGTCCGGAGTGGCCGCGCGGGCTTCGGCATAGAGGGCGCGAACACCGAGCCGGTTCAGAGGCAAGCGCAGCAGCTCCATCGCCAGGGCCGGCTGCCCGCTGCGGATCAGCCAGGCCAGCAGCGGGCGCAGGCTGCGTTCGTTCAGCAGGCCGCCCAGGGTGAGCAGCTCCCACAGCAGGCGATGCAACCAGGTGAACTGAATGATGAAGCGCACCCGTAGGGTCGGGTGCTTGCGATAAAAAACCAACCCCATCTTGGCCCGCTCCCGTTCCACCCGGATCAGATCGGGGATCTGCTCCAGCCTGAGGGCCGGATGCCAGTGGTAGCCCACCGCTTCCGGGCAGCGCACCAGCTTCACCTCCATCTGCCTGAGGCGTTCGCCCAGCTCCAGATCTTCCCAGCCATAAAGGCGGAATCTGGTGTCGAACAGGCCGGCTCGCTCCAGCAGCTGCCGATCGATCGCCACATTGCCGGTGGCGAAATAGGCCCAGGACAGATCGGTGGGCTTGTGGGGTTCGCCGGTGGGATTGTCGAAATCGGCGGTGTTGATCACGGCGCCGTAGGTGAAGCAAAGCCGGTTGCCCCGCTGCTGCCAATGGCGCTCCAATGCCCGGGCATGGCAGAGCAGGAAGCTGGGGGTGACCACCAGATCGCTGTCGATGAACACGATCACATCCCCGTGAGCGTGTTCGACCCCACGATTGCGACCCGCTGCCGGACCGCCATGGTCCTGGCGGATCAGCCGCACATGGGGGAAAGCGGTGGCATGGGCGTCGAGCCAGTGCACCGTGTCATCGGTGGAGCCGTCGTCCACCAGCACCACCTCGTAGCGCTCGATCGGGGCCTCCAGCTGCTGAAGCTCCAGAGCCTGCAGGCATTGGCGCAGGATCGGCAGCCGGTTGTAGGTGGGGATGACGACGCTGAGAAACATGGACGCTGCCGATACGTTTGAACGACAAAAAAGGGGATCCACTGGATCCCCCTGATGGGCCTGAGCAAGTGTTCAGGCCTGGTAAGCAAGGCTCAGTCGGCGGCGCCGCCGTTGTTGGCCGTGCCGGTGACGCCGTTGCCAGCACCTTCACCGCGGCCGTCGTTGCGGAGCTTGCGCTTCTTGAACTTGCGGGCGTAGGCGCGGTTGCGCTCTTGCTTTTCCTTCTTGAGGTTCCTGCGCTTGGACATGCGGTGAGGCGTTCCGGGGAAGATCGATGTCTCACCTTAACCCTCGGCAGACTCCCTACCGGTGTCGGCAAGCCGATGGGCACCCCAGAGGCGCTCGCCATCGCCGCCATCGATCAACTGGCCATCCTCCATGCGCACCACTCGATCAGCGATGTCGAGGATGCGGGGGTCGTGGGTCACCATCAGCACGGCGCAATCCTGGTTGCGGGCCAACCCCTTGAGCAGATCCACCACCTCACGGCCGGTGCGGCTGTCCAGGGCGGCGGTGGGTTCATCGGCCAGCAGCAGCCGGGGCTGGGCCGCCAGGGCG
Organism: Synechococcus sp. UW140; assembly: GCA_945872185.1. Lineage (GTDB taxonomy): Bacteria > Cyanobacteriota > Cyanobacteriia > PCC-6307 > Cyanobiaceae > Cyanobium. The sequence continues at coordinate 4,953 of CAMBZX010000064.1, forward strand.
CGGGCGATCGCCACCCGCTGCTTCTGGCCGCCGGAGAGGTCGTGGGGCAGCTTGCCGAGATGGTCCTCCAGACCCACCGCCCGCAACCACTCGCGCGCCAGATCGCGGCGGGCCCGATAGCCCAGATCCGGCAGCAGGTCTGCACCCATCTGCACGTTCTGTTCAGCACTCAGGCAACGCAGCAGATTGTGACCCTGGAAGATCATGCCGATGGAGCGGCGCAGCTGCTGGCGCTGGCCGCGTGTGGAGCCCTTGAGTTCGAGGCCGAACACCCGCACCGAGCCCTCCATCACCTGGCGCAGGGCCCCCACCAGGGTGAGCAGGGTGGTTTTGCCACAACCGGAGGGACCGGTGAGCAACACCACTTCACCGGGGTTGATCGTGAGATCAACGCCCTGAATCACCTGGCGCCGGTTGGAGCCGCTGCCATACCAGTGGTTGAGCCCGCGCAGCTGCACAGAGGGCTCCGGGGCTACGGGGCGGGGAGTGGTGGCGAGCAGGCTGGAGAGCATGGCGTTAAAAGATCTCGGCTGGATCGGCATCGCCCAGCTTGCGCATGGCCATGGCCGCCGATCCCATGCACATCGCCAGGATCAACACGAACACCAGCAACGAACGCTCGTGATTCATGTACACAGGCAGTTTGGTGCCACTCCGCACCAAGGCGTACAGCCCCTGGCCGGCAACCCAGGCCGGTAGGTAACCGAGCACGGCCAGCAGCAGCCCCTCACGGGCGACGACACCGAGCAGGTTGATCAGGCGATAACCCATGGCCATCAAGGTGGCGTACTCGGGCAGGTGGTCACTGACGTCGGAGTAGAGAATCTGGTAGACGATCACACAGCCGACGATGAAGCCCATCGCCGCTCCCAGGGTGAAGATGAAGCCGATGGCCGTGCTGCTGCGCCAGTAGTTCTTCTCGAACTCTTCAAAGCCCTGCTTGGTGTAGACGCTCACGTCGTCCGGCAGCATCTGCCGCAGACGCTCGGCCACCTGTAGCGGGTCGGAGCCGTTCCGCAACCGGATCAGGCCCAGCTCGATGCTGCCGGGGGGCGTGTTGGGCATCAGCCGCAGGAAGGTTTCACGGCTGGTGAGCATGTTGCCGTCGGCGCCGAAGGAGGGGCCCAGGGCCACCAGCCCCGCCACCCGCACCCGCTTGCCGGCCACCTCGGTTTCCACGGTGCGGCCCTGGCGGAACCAGCTGGCAATCGGCCCGAATTCCGGGCGGGAACGCTCATCAAACAACACGCGCCCCTGCTGATTGAGCACGTGCGCCTTGGCCGCCAGGCTGGGATCGCTGAACAGCGGATCACCCGGTTCAAAGCCAATCGTCAGGATCGAACGGGTGCGGCGGGTCTCGGGATTGCGCCAGAGCATCAGGTTCCAGTGCACCGGGGTGGTGCCCCGCACCGCCGGATCGGCCAGCACCTGCACCAGGCGGCGGCGCGGGAAGCCTGCCATGCCGATCGAGCTCATCGTGCGCGGACTCATCAACACCAGGTCGGCGTCGAACAGCTTGTGCACCGTGACGCTGGCGTCAAACAGACCGTCCCGGAAGCCCAGCTGCATGAACATCAGGATGCCGGCGAAGGCAATGCCCGCCAGCGCCACCGCCAGCCGGGCCGGCTGGCGGGTGAGCAATAACCAGGCCAGGGGGATGCGGCACCGCTGCCAGAAGCCGCTCATCGGATCGAAACGGTCATGGCTGGAAACGGGCGATCAGCTTGAGGCCCGTCAGTGCCTCCACTTTCTGGACATCGCTGGGATCAAGCCGCACCCGCACTTCCACCACCCGGGCATCGGCATCGCCGGTGGGATCGGTGGAGAGCAGATCCCGCTGGCGCACCTGGGGGCTGATGCGGTTCACCACGCCGCTGAGACTGCCGCTGAAGCCGCCGTTCTCACTGGTGAAGCTGGCCCGCTGACCGACCCGGACCCGATTGATGTCGCTCTCGTACACCTCCACCAGGGCCTCCATCCGATCACTGGCGCCGATCTCGAGGATCCCCTTGTCCCCCGGGCGCTCGCCCACCCGGCTGTGGATGCGTAGGACGGTGCCGCTGATCGGCGCCTTCAGCTCGGTGTTGACCAGATCGGTGTTGACCCGCACCAGCTGGGCTCTGGCTTCCTGCAGCTGTCCCTCCAGCAGGAGATGGGTCTGCTCGCGGCGATCGAGTTCATCCACCGCCACCGCCCCGGCAGCCGTGAGCCGGCGGTAGCGAGCGATTTCGCGGCTGTTCAGGGCCAGCCGCCGCTCCAGGTTTCTGATCCTGACCCGCAGCAATGTGTGCTCAGCTCTCTGGGCGGGGCCGTTGTCGAAGCGGGCGAGCACCGTGCCTGCCGCCACCTGCTGCCCCTCCTCCACCAGCAGCTCCTGGAGACGGGGACTGCCGCCGATGCCGATGATCGGTGCGGCCAGCACCCGAATGTCGCCGGCGGGTTCCAGCCGACCCAGGGCCGCCACGGGCTCCTGGGTCGGGGGGCGTTGCACCGTTGGGACCGTGGCCGTCTTGGCCTGGGGCCACAGGCGATCGCGGTTGAGCAGCAGCAAGGTGCCGGCGCCGGCCACAGCCACCAAGGCGATCAGCAGAGGGCGGGAGGGTCGTCGAACAGGAGGGCTTCGATGTAGCGATCCGCCCAGACCGGGTTGAAGGCCTTCTCCAGGACCCTGCGGGTCTTGTCGTTCTGTTTCTGCTGTCTGCAATAGCTGAGCTGACCCTGCCAGCGCTGAACCGTAGCGGGATCATCGATCGGCTGAGGTTGGCCAGCCGCCACCGCCGCCCCCAGCACCGTCAGCAAGCTGACCACCGCCTCGATGAACAGTTGCTCCTCCTCGGCGTTGGCTGGCCGCACAAACAGCACATGGGACGAGAAGATCGAGCCCCAGGCCGGCAGCTCCCGCGGTTGGGAGAACAGGGGCCGTTGTTGCTGGCTCAGGGCCGTGTCGATGGCCTGGGGCAGGCTGGGCGCCACGGGTGAGAGATCAGCGATCGCCGCCGACACTCCCGCTGGCCCGGCGACGATGTCGGCACCGAAGATCGGCAGGTCGTAGCGGGGATCGGGGAAAAACACACAGTGCAGGATCTGCAAGCCGCGGCCGAGGCGAGCGGTTTCCAGGTGGAGCTTGCGCAGGCCGCGGCACTGATGCACCTCGTTGCGGATGAACAACTCCTCACCGTCGAGACTGCCACTGATCGCTTCGAGATCGGCGTCAATCGCCAGGGGCGCCAGTTCGGGAAGCGTTTGCCGGCATTGGCGGATGCGCTCCGCCAGGGCGTCCACCAAGGGGTGCACCCTACCGAAGCGGGAGGGACTCGCGGGAGTTGAAAGCGTCATCGCGGCCCTGCAGCCAGCAGAATGGCGATCCTGCCATGCATCTGTGAGCCTTCCTGAAGCTTGTTGCGGGCCGTTGCTGCCTGGCCTGGGTGAACCCGAACGCCAACGGCTCGCCAATGGTGCCGAACTGGTGTGCCTTGCCCTCGACGACTCCCCGCTGGTGTGTCTGGATTTCTGGTGCCGGGCCGGCAGCGCCTGGGAGCGCCCGGGGGAGAGCGGCCTGGCCCACTTCCTGGAGCACATGGTGTTCAAGGGCAGCCAGAGCCTGGCCGCCGGTGAGTTCGATCGCCGGGTGGAGGCCCTTGGCGGCAACAGCAATGCCGCCACCGGCTTCGACGACGTGCATTACCACGTGCTGATCCCGCCGGAGGCGGCCCCAGAAGCCCTCGACCTGTTGCTCGATCTGGTGCTCCACCCGCGACTGGAACCGGAAGCTTTCGCCATGGAGCGCCAGGTGGTGCTCGAAGAGCTGGCCCAGAGCGAAGATCAGCCGGAGGAGGTGGCACTGCAGCGCTTGCTGGCTCAGGCCTGTCCGGGCCATCCCTATGGCGAGCCGATCCTCGGCCAGCGCCAGGCGCTGCTGGCCCATGATTCGGCCGCCATGGCCGCCTTCCATCAGCGCCTCTATGGCGGTGGTCGCTGCGTGCTGGCCCTCAGTGGCGCCGTTGCCGATGGCCAGCTGGCCCGTCGGATCGCCACCGGGGCCCTGGCGGATCTGGCCCCGGCGGCGGCGGCGCCAGCCCCGGCGCCGTTGCGTTTGATCCAGGGGGAAGAGCGCCTGGTGCTGCCGCGGCTGGAGGCGGCCCGGCTGCTGATGGCCTGGTGGCAACCGGCCGCCGACGATCTGGAGGGGGTGCTGGGCGCTGATCTGGCCACCACCGTGCTGGCCGAGGGTCGCCGCAGCCGTCTGGTGGAACGGCTGCGGGAGCAACTCCGCATCGTCGAAAGCATCGACGTTGATCTGCATGCGATGGAATCCGGCAGCCTGGCCCTGCTGGAGGCGGTCTGCGAACCGGAGGAGCTGCCGGAGGTCCGCCTTGCTATCAGCCAGGTCTGGAGCGAACTGATGGCCGAGGAGATCGGTGCCGCCGAGTGGCAGCGGGCCCAGCGACTCGTGGCCAACGCCTATCGTTTCGGCCTGGAGTCAGCCGGCAGTGTGGCCGGCCTGATCGGCAGCAGTTCGCTCTGGGGCCGGCGCCAATCCCTGCAGCAACACCTGGAGCTGCTGCAGCTCTGGTCACCGCAGCGGCTGCGGGAGCAGGCGCTGCCACGGCTTGATCCGGCCCAGGCCTACATCCTCGAGGCGGTGCCGGCATGATTCAAACCCACCTTCCCCCCCTGGCGGAGTCGCTCAGCCTGGCCGGCGGACTTCCCGTCAGGCTGCTGCGGCGTCAGGGCCCTGCCATTCTTTCGGCCCGGCTGGCGATCCGCGGCGGCAGCAGCCGCGATCCCGAAGGCGGCCGGGGGGCCCATCAGCTGCTGGCCGGCCTGATGACCCGCGGCTGCGGCGATCTCGATGCCGAGGCCCTGGCCGATCTGGTCGAAGGAGCCGGGGCGGGCCTGCGGGCTGAGGCCCTGGAGGATGCGCTGGTGATCGGGCTCAAGTGCGCCGCCGCCGATGCCGCCAGCCTGCTGCCCCTGCTGCTGGCCATGGTGCGCCAACCGCAACTGAGCCCGGACCAGCTGGATCTGGAGCGCCAGCTGAACCTGCAGACCCTGCAACGCCAGCGGGAAGACCCCTTCCAGCTCGCCCACGACCAGTTGCGCCACAGCCTCTATGGCGCCGGTCCCTATGGCCACGATCCCCTGGGCGTGGAGCCCGACCTGGAATCCCTCTCAGCAGCCGATCTGCAACCGCTGGTGGCCAACCTGGGCTGCAGCGGGGCCGTGCTGGTGCTCAGCGGCGAGATCCCCGACGAACTGACCGAACTGCTGGAAGCGGGCCTGGGGGGGGAACCCTGGCCCACCGTGCTGCCAAGCGCGGCGACCTGGTCGACCCGGCCCGGGGCAGCGCCCGCGACGCGACTGGTGCAGCAGGAGCAGGACACCGAGCAACTGGTGCTGATGCTGGGCAGCGCCACGCTGCCCCTGGGCCATCCCGATGCGGTGGCTCTGCGGCTGCTCCAGGCCCATCTGGGCCTGGGCATGTCCTCGCGGCTATTCGTGACGATGCGGGAGGAACGCGGCCTCGCCTACGACGTCGGCGTGCACCTGCCGGCCCGCTGCGGCGCAGCGCCCTTCGTGATGCATCTCTCCACCTCAGCCGATCGGGCCGAGGAAGCCACCCGGTGTCTGCTGCAGGAATGGCAGCGGGTGCGGCAGCAACCGCTGGATCCAGCCGAGCTGGCCCTGGCCCTGGCCAAATACCGCGGCCAGGATGCGATGGGCCGGCAGACCTGCTCCCAGCTGGCCGAACGCCTGGCCCTGGTGCTCAGCCATGGTCTGCCGAGCAACCATGTGGAGCGCTGCCTGGAGCAGGCGTTGCAGCTGTCCGCCGCGGCGATCCGCCAGGCCGCCGCCACCTGGCTCGGCCAGCCATCCCTGAGCCTGGTCGGTCCGGCCCCGGCTCTGGCTGCCGCCACCAGGGCCTGGCATGGACATGCGCTCAGCGGCCCTGGCTGAGCTCCGTTCCCTCACGGCGCAGATCCCGGGCTGCGATTAAAAAAGTGCCGCGGCGAAAACGCACCGCCAGCTGGTTCAGGGCGCGGATCTCCACCACTTGGCCCTGTTCGCCAACATCCACCAGATCGGGGGGACGCAGCATCGGCATCGGATCGGCGCTCTTGAGATAGGAGAGCTGACCCTCCAGGCACACCTGCTCGCCGATCTGGAACGCTGCTGGAGCTGGGGCCACCGCTGCCGTTGCCGCCGCATCCGCCGCTGCCGTTGGCGCGGCAGCCGCCGCTGCCGTTGGCGCGGCATCCGCCACACCTGAGGTCTCTGGGACGGCTGAGGGATCCGGGCCTGCGGCGGCCGCCGCTATCATCGCGAGATCCCCAGACACCAGGCGAGCGGGATCGCTGCTGTTGCTGCTCACACCGACGCCGGCCAAAATCCATGCCCCCTTCTCAGTCGAACCTAGCTGCAGCAGGATGGGCGCGCGCCTGAGATCAATTCGTTGCGAGCTTTAGCCACCTGGAGCGGCGCCATCGCCGGTTTGCTGCTGATTGTGGTGGGAGGCCTGGTGCCGACGGCCTTCCCCTTCCACGATGCTGCGGGCTGGAGCCTCAGGCCTCTGGGCATCACCCTGCAGGTGCCGGCCCTGCTGCTCACGGCTCTGGTGGCCGGTCCCCGCAGCGCCCTGCTGGCAGCAGTTGCCTATCTGAGCGTGGGCCTGTTCCAGCTGCCGGTCTTCCATGAAGGCGGCGGTGTCGGCTACCTGCTGGATCCGGGCTTTGGCTATCTGGCCGGCTTCGTGCCGGCCGCCTGGGTGAGCGGCCGCCTGGCCCGCCAGCCCGACATGGGTGATCCGCTCAGCCTCGCCGTGGTGGCGGGCCTCGGCCTGCTGGTGATCCAGCTCTGCGGACTCACCAATCTGGTGATCGGCGCCGCCATGGGGCGCTGGGGCAGTGGCGTGCTGCCCCTGGTGATCGGCTACAGCCTCGCCCTGCTGCCGCAGTTGCTGCTCTGCTGTGCCGTGGCGGTGCTCGCCTGGCTGCTGCGGCGCATCCTGCTGATCGAATCATGAGACAGCACCCCAGCGGGCGCTCAAGCCTGGCTCGGCGGCTCTGGCCCTGGCTCGTGGCCGGGGCCCTGGTGCTGCTGGACCAGCTCAGCAAGGCCTGGGCGCTCCAGCAACTGGCTCCAGGCCAGACGCTGCCCTGGTTGCCGGGGCTGCTGCAGCTGCAGCGGGTGAGCAACACGGGCGCTGCCTTCAGCTTGCTGAGCGGCAACAGTGCCGGCCTCGGCCTGATCAGCGCTCTGGTGACGCTGCTAGCCGGGGCCTGGTTGCTGCTGCGGCCGCCGCCGCGACGCTGGTTGGCCCTGGCCGTGGCCTTCCTGCTGGCTGGTGCCCTGGGCAATGGTCTCGATCGCTGGCGGCTCGGTTTTGTGGTGGATTTCCTCGAGTTCGTGCCGATCCACTTCCCGATCTTCAACGTCGCTGATGTGGCGATCAACGCGGCGCTGGTCTGCTTCGCCATCGACTGGTTGCGCAGCGGCAGACACCTCGATGACTGAAGCCCTGCTGGAGATCCAGCTCCCCGGGGAGCCCGCACGCCGCCAGCCCCTGCTGGGAGGCTGCTATCGGCTGGGCCGCGATCGCAACGCCGAAATCGTCATCGCCCATGCCGCCGTCAGCCGCCACCATGCGCTGCTGGAGCAATGCAGCGGCCATTGGCTGCTGCGCGATCAGGCGTCCACCAATGGCCTCTGGTGGCACGGCACCCGGATCCAGGAGCTACTGCTGCGCGATGGCGACAGGGTGCGCTTCGGCCCCAGCCATCTGCCCGACCTGCCCGAGATCAGCTTCATCAGCCAACCCAGGCCCCGGCTGGCGGCGGTTGTGCAGGGGGGCGCCCTGGCACTGGCTGGGGTGGCTGGCGGTGGCCTGCTGCTGCTGCTGCTCTCCCTGCTGCAGATCCCGATCCGCGGCAGCCTCGCCACCGTGCATGGCCCCCTGGTGCTCTACGACCGCAACAGCCGGCCGATCGCCTCGGTGAATGACCAGCGGCACCACGAGCTCGAGCAACTGAACCAATACCCCAAGGTGCTGACGGAGGCGCTGCTAGCCAGTGAAGACACCCGTTTCTGGTGGCATCCAGGCGTGGATCCCATCGGCACCGGCCGTGCCCTGCTGGCGAACCTGGTGGGCGGTCGGGTGCTGGAGGGGGGCAGCACCCTCACCCAGCAACTGGCCCGCAGCCTCTATCCCGAACAGGTGGGCCAGGGGGAAACTCTGGCGCGCAAATGGCGTGAGTTGCTGGTGGCTCTGCAGCTGGAGGAGCGCTACAGCAAACAGGAACTGCTACTGAACTATCTGAATCGGGTGTTCCTCGGCAGCGGCTGGGGCTTTGAGGACGCCTCCCGCCAACTGTTCGGCAAACCCGCCGCCGGGCTGGAGCTGGCGGAGGCGGCGCTGTTGGTCGGCCTGCTGCCTTCCCCCAACGGCTACGACCCCTGCTTCGACCCCCAGGCGGCCCTGGCGGCCCGCAACCAGGTGCTGGCCAAGATGGCGGATTCCGGGCGGATCAGCACCGATCTGGCCCGCTCCGCCCGGCGCCAGCCGATCCAGCTGGCCCCCCAGGCCTGCCGCTCCCAGGAGCGCCGGGCGGCGCCCTTTTACACCGACCAAGTGCGGCGTGATCTCGACAAGCTGGTGGGGGCGGACGTGGCCGCCGAAGGCAATTTTCTGATCGAGACCCACCTCGATCCCTCCCTGCAGGCGCTGGTGGAGCGCTTGCTGCGCCAGCAGATCGATGCCTCCCGCTCGCTGGGGGTGAGCCAGGGGGCCGTGGTGGTGCTCGACAGCCGCAACGGCGGCATCCTGGCCATCGCCGGTGGCCGCGACTATCGCCAGAGCCAGTTCAACCGGGCCACGATGGCGTTGCGGCAACCGGGCAGCACCTTCAAGCTGGTGCCCTATCTGCTGGCCCTGGAACGGGGCAGCAAGCCCAGCGACCGGGTGGGCTGCGGCCCGTTGGAATGGCGCGGACAGCGATTCAGCAGTGGCTGTGGCGGCCAGCTCAGCCTGCGCCAGGCCCTGGCGATCAGCAGCAACACCGCCGCCCTGAGGCTGGCCCGCCAGGTGGGACTGGAGGCTGTGGTGCGGAAGGCCCACGATCTCGGCATCAGCTCGCCGCTCAACCCGGTGCCGGGCCTGGCCCTGGGCCAAAGCGAAGTGACCCTGCTGGAACTCACCGGCGCCTACGGCGCCATCGCCGAGGACGGCGTCTGGCATGCCCCCAGCACGATCCGCCAGCTCACCGATGCCGAGGCCTGTCCCCGCTCGCTCCAGGGCAACTGCCGCAACCTGAAGCAGCCAGCGCCCAACCCGCCCACTTCTCTACGCAGCGCCAGCGCCGCCGGCCGGCGTGTCGCCAGCCCGGCCAACGCCAAGGCGATGCGCAGCCTGCTGCAGGCGGTGGTGAGCAGCGGTACGGGCACGGCGGCGTACGTGGGGGGCGGAGCCGGCGGCAAGACCGGCACCACCAATGACGGCCGCGATCTCTGGTTCATCGGCTTCCTGCCCCAGCGCCACTGGGTGATGGGCGTCTGGCTCGGCAACGACAACAACGCCCCCACCCAGGCCAGCAGTGCCCTGGCCGCCTCCCTCTGGGCGGAGATCGTGCGCTCCTCCAGTCCGGCGCCCTGATGCTGCCCCGTCGCCTCTGGCTCTGGATCGGCCTGGGCCTGCTGCTGTTGCTGCTGGCGGGTCTGGTGCTGCAGGCCGTCAACCAGCTGATCTGGCAGCTCAGCTCCTGGTTTCCCGGCTGGTTGATCGGGCCCTTGCTGCTGCTGCTGCTGG
>CAMBZX010000065.1 GCA_945872185.1 Synechococcus sp. UW140
ACGGAGCCAGGCCAGCGTCTGGCGACCGGCTGGCAGCACCGGTATGGGGCTGGGCCCAGCCCAGCCCCCGGAGCGCTGGGGAGGGATCGCATAAACGATTTCAATCACGCTGCCCGGTTGCAACAGCAGGCCCAGCGGCTGGCGTCGGATGCTCCGCAGGCGAGCCCTGAGGATCTGGAACAGGCTGCGGGCCTGGCTTTGGTCCACCTGGAGCGCCATAACCACTGGGGCCCGCCGCTGGTCATCGCCGTCGGCCCAGGGCAGCAGCTCCGAGTGAGCCGCTGCCGTTGCCCAGATCAGCAGCGTTAGGACTGCGCCAACTGGGATCGCCCGTTGCGCCATCAAGCCTGGAGTCCAGGCTTGTCATGCTGTTGTCGGCCCCAGGGATCGCCAGCAGCCCCTGACTGGCCACCGCCTGCCCCAGGCCCCACTTCCCAACGGCTTCACGATCTGTTACAGTCACTTCAAGTTTCGTAACCAACGAACCCCCCATGGCTGATTCCACCTCCCGCTTCGGTTTTGTCGCTTTCGCTGAAACCTGGAATGGCCGCCTGGCCATGCTGGGCTTCGTGATCGGTCTGGCCACCGAGCTGCTCACCGGTCAAGGCATCCTCGGTCAGGTCGGCCTCGGCTGATTCTTCGGCCTTCCCGGCTAATTACATCAACCCGGGTGGTCTTGCCATCCGGGTTTTGTTGGCGTCAAGTTCAATCCACACTGGGACGGCCTATGGCATCGGCCCTCGTCTTCGTACTGGCTCCTGAAGCGCGGCTTCCCGCAGATGGAGCCGACTGGAGCGACCTGCTGCAAGCCCAAGGCTTGCGCAGTGGTATTCATTTGCGCATTTTTCCGGTCGCCCCGGAGCAGCAAGATTCGCTGGATGCCTTGATCAGTCGCGGCACGGCAAACATCGGCGGCAGCAATCCGTTCGAGCAAGCCGCAGGCAGGCCTCTTTGTGATGCGCTCGTGCCACACATCGATCCCAAGAGCCTGGGCATTGGGGTTTATGAGCTTAGCGACAGACCTAATCCGGAATCGGTGCTGAGAGCAGCCGAAACGGCAACCGCTGCTTCAGACGAGACAGGCATTATTCATCGCCCCTCCGGGTTGTCGATTCGCGCAATCCGTTGCCTTGATCGCTTTGCGCTTCGCGATGCCGAGAACGAAACCTGCTGGTTCTACCCAACCGATGCAGGCCGTTATCTGAGCTGGGAAAATCGCTGCCGGCTGCGCACCGAACCTGGATACCTGCCAGAGATGCCGCCCCAGGAAAATCCCAGTGAGTATCGCCGCGATCACATCCACGTGCTCTGGTCGCTGATGGCCGACGACCGGGCCCTCACCTGCGTCGGCCTCACCTACAACAAACGCCGTATCGAATGGCCCCTGCTACGCAGCGAGGCGGAGGAGTGCGCCAACTGGACCGCCTTCCGCATTGATCCCATGGCTGAGGAAAGCTATGAGGAACTCAGCTGCATCAGCGTGTTTGGAGCCGATCGGCCGGCTTGAGCGGCCGGCTGGCGATCACGGCAAAGAAAGGATCTCCCTTAGCCCCCAGCCAGCCCATCGGCCCTGGTGCGCTGGTGGATTCAGCCATGATGGTGGGCGGCGGCCAGCCCTGGGCAACCAGCACCTTGGCGATGTAGTCCAGGTGCTCTCGATCACCGCCATCGGTCCAGATCTGGGGAGCCTTCTGAAAGAACATGCGATTGGAGAATGCGATGATCACTTCACCACCCGGACGCGTGATTCGCAGCAACTCAGCCGCGATTGCTTCCGGCTGCTGCAGGTACTGCCAGCCGGCCACCATCAAGGTGACATCAACACTGGCATCGGCAAGGGGAAGCTGCTGCTCAATATTCAGATTCTGGATCCAGTGCTGATCGAGCCGAGGATTGGTCGCCAGCTCCTGTTTATTCAGCCCATGGCCGATCACCCGCTCATAGGCAACATCCTCCGGTAGATGGCTCACCCAACTGCTCATCAGATCGAGCACCACCGCACACGGGGGAATGCGCTGGCGATAGAGCGCCGTGAGTCGGGCCCGGAAGGCGCCATCGAGATGGTGCACAAAGCGAGGTTCGGCGTAGAAGAGCGCGTCGTCGCTGCGATCGAGCTTGAAACGCTCCTGATCCCCGAGAACCGGCACCACCATCACACGCATCAGCCAGGGATTCGGCCAGCACTCTGGCAAAACTGGCGTGAATCCAGGGGCTGAGCCCTCAATCCGGCCCAGGGTTCGCATTCGATTGTGGGACGATGACGGGGCTTGGTTCGGCAGCCTTCCACCCCATGCGTCGTCGTGCCTTTCTGTTGGTGAGTGGGGCCGGTGCGCTCCTGAGCCAGATGCTGCGGCCATTCCAGGCTCGTTCGGCCCAGCTACCGACTGCGCCCCAGGTTGAAGACTCCAGCGTTTTGACGGCCTTGGCGCGGCCCGTGGACGTGGCCAGCCTGGCTCAGTTCAACAAGACGGGCCAGCTGTTGATCCGCAGCAGCCCACTCGGACCGGTGCTGGTGATCCGCGATCGGGCCACGCAGCAGCTGAAGGCGGTGAATCCCACCTGCCCCCACCGCGGTTGCCTGGTGGCCTGGAACGGCTCCACCGAAAACTTCGTTTGCCCCTGTCACCAGGCCCGCTTCAATGCCAGGGGCCGCTGGATTGGTGGCAAGGCCGTGAATCGCCCCTTGACCAGCTACACCGTGACCGTGAGCCAGGGCCGGATTCTGGTGGGTAAGGCTTGAACAACGTCCCATTCCCCCGGAACACCTTCATGGCAAGGGCGACTGGGCTTCTCAAACGCTTCTAAAGTTGGTTTGAATTTTTGTGGGGATCAGCGGAAGCACCATGGATCTGCTGGTCCTGTCTCTGCTGGTGCGCTGGATCCTCGGCTGGCTGCTCTGCGCCAAACTGCCGCGCCTCCCCGCAGCCGAACTTGACCCGCAGGCGCCGAGCCTCTCGGTGCTGATCCCGGCTCGCAATGAAGAAACCAGCCTGCCCCATCTGCTGAGGGCGCTGCAACAGCAGACGCTCAAGCCCCTGGAGGTGATCGTGATCGACGATCACTCCAGCGATGGCACAGCCGCATGCGCCAGGGCGGCCGGGGTCCAGGTGCTTCAACCGCCACCGCTGCCGCCGGGATGGTGCGGTAAAACCTGGGCCCTGGATCACGGCAGCCGCAGGAGCGGCGGCGAACTGCTGGTGTTTCTTGATGCCGACACCGAACCGGGTCCGCAGTTTCTGCAGCGGATCGTGGGAGTCCAGCAGCGGCTGGGGGGGCTGGTGTCGGTGCAGCCCTTCCACCGCACTGAAAAGCCTTATGAACAGTTATCGCTGCTGTTCAACCTGGTGGGTCTGATGGCCGTGCCCCTCGGGCAGCAGGCAGGAGTGGCCTTCGGCCCGGCCATGGCCACCAGCCGCAGCGACTACGAGCGGGTCGGCGGCCATGGCGCCGTGGCGAACAAGGTGGTGGAGGACTGGTTTCTGGCCCATCTCTACGAGCGGGCCAGCCTGCCGGTGAGTGCCTATATCGGCGAGGGCCAGATCGCCTATCGCATGTATCCAGGGGGCCTGCGCGATCTGGTGGTGGGTTTCGACAAGAATTTTGCCATCGCCGCCGGTGAGGTGCGCTGGCCGCGCATGCTGGCGGTGCTGCTGTGGCTGTCGGGGTTGTTCTGGATAGCCTGGGCCCTGCCGGCATCTCTGCTGGGCTGGCCCTTGGTGGGCAATCCCGATCCGCTGTTCAACCTGCTGATCTACGCGGCCTACGCGATGCAACTGCTGCTGCTCAGCCGTCAGGTGGGTCGCTTCAGCTGGATCAACCTGGTGTTTCCGCTGCCGGTGCTGTTCTTTCTCATGGTGTTCCTGCTGGCCATCTTCAATCTGGAGCGGGGCAGCGTCAGCTGGAAAGGACGCCAGTTCCCGACGCGATGACCACAACTGGCCAGCTCTTGGTGCCAGTGGCGAGCTGCGCTGCCGCCTGGTTCGCCTGGTCGTTGGTGGTGGGCATGCTTGCCAATCGCCTGCCCCAGGCCGCCCTGTTTCGGGATAACGGCCTCACGCGCCGGCGCTCCTGGGAGCAGCGTCATCGCTATCAACAGCTGCTGCTGATTCGCAACTGGAAAGGCTTGCTGCCCGATGCAGGTCAGGCCCTGCCGGGGGGGATTGGCAAGAGCGCCCTGGTACGGCGCGATCAGCAAGCTCTGGAGCAGTTGATGATGGAAACCCGACGTGCAGAACTGGTGCACTGGGTGCTCTGGCCCTTCTGGCTTGTCACCAGCCTGTGGCTGCCACCGCTGGGAGTGGTGCTCAATCTGATGTTTGCCACCCTTTTCAACGTCCCGTGTCTGGCGGTGCAGCGCTACAACCGGCTGCGACTTCAGAACACCCTGAAACGCTTCAAGCCTGGAGCCGAGCCAAACCCCTGCCAGCCACGATCATGAACTCGAAGCAGCAGGGCGAGATCGGGGGCCGCCAAACTGACTGAGCAGCGCCAGGAGCACCAGGATCGCGCCAAACAGGGTGAGGCCAGACCAGTGCCAGTGGGTCCAGAACACGGCCACCAGACTTGAGGCGATGGCGGCTCCCAGATAGGCACTGAAGAACAACAGACAACCCAGACGACTGCGGGCGGCAGGGTCAAGACTGAACACCCGGGTCTGGTTGGCGACATAGGAGCCCTGCACCCCAAGATCCAGCAGAATCAATCCGCCAGCAATAGCCAGCAGGGAGTGGGGGAAGCAAAAGAGGAGCGTCACACCAAGCAGGGAGAGCAGGGTGGCCGCTACCACCAGCCTGTGTGCGCCGAACTGGTCCACCAACCGGCCGATATGGGGTGCCGCCACAATGCTGATAATCCCCACCAGGCCAAAAGCGCCAATCCAGGCCGAATTCAGCCGCCAGGGTGGCTCAGCAAGATGCAGTGCCAGACCACTCCACAGCGCCATGAACGTGCCGAATTGCAGCCCTTGGGATAGGCAAGCCTGCCGCAGTCCCGAATAGCGACGTAACAGGCCCAACTGGGACGCCTGCAGTGCCAAATAAGCGATCGGTTTAACGTTCTGTTCGCGCGGTAATTGGCTTCTGATCCAGCAGGCAACACCCACCATCACTACGGCAGAAAACAAGAAAATAGTGCGCCATCCAAGGTACTGTCCGACCAGGCCGCTCACGGATCGCGACAGGAGTAGCCCGGTGAATTGTCCACTCAAGATCACTCCGAGGGTGCGACCGCGAATGGCATCAGGAACCAGGGCCGAAACATAGGCAGGCAGCAGATAGGGAACCAGGGCTGTCAAACCGAGCAGAAAGAATGCCAGGAGCAACAATGGAAAGCTGGGCAGAAGTCCAATTGCGGCACTCGCTACGCCCATTCCCAGCGCCGAGAGGATCAGCATCTGGCGACGCTCCCGACTATCACCGATCGGCAACAAGAGCAGCAGCGCGAGCGCTAGACCGATCTGAATCGCCGTCGGGATCAAGAATACCTCACCAGCGTGTAGATGCAGTTGACTGGCAATCAATGGCAAGAGGGACTGAACATAATAGAGATTGGCCACACTCAAGCCGGTGATCATGGCGAGGATGAGTGTGGAGCCCATCGGCAACTCTGGATCGGCGGATTGGCAACCTAAGGCCTCGAGCGACTCCAGGTCATGGTCATCACAAGGCGCAGGGACCCAGACGGTAAATTTGCCCTTGTTTTGGCCAGCTCTGGATTTGGCAGCCAGTGGGAAAGACCAGTCAGCCACCAGAGATCCTTATCGTTAACCAAAGATCCATGGGCTCAGAACCGACGGATTCGCCCCCCATGCCGACCAGGTTGTTGACCGCGGAGAGTCAGCCCTTCCACCAGCAGCTGGCGAGCTTTCTGGTGGAGCTGCGTCGTCGCCTGGCCGAACCGGATGCGCTGCTGCAGCACCAGCTGAGGTTGGTGTGGCTCGATACGGCGGCCACGGCTCTGGCCAACCTTTCGCAGCCAGAACTGGTTGCCCTGCAGCGGCTGCATGGCCGCCTGGCTCCGGGTGCTTGTCGGTTGCCCGGATTTTGCACCGGGCTCACGCCTGCGGGGGCGGTGCTGGTGTTGGGGGCCTCCGCTTGCTGGGATGAACTGGTGGAGGGCTATGCCCCGGCCCATGGCCGTCCGGCCCTCCATGGGGTGCCGGTGGCCATGGGCCTGGGCCGCAGCCTGGGTCAAAGCCTGGAAAGCCTGTTCCTGTCCTATGAACTGGGCGCCAGGCTGGGCGAGGCCTATCGCGTACCGCCTGGGGAGCATGTGGATGGCACCTGGGGGACGGCGGTGGCGGCGCTGGCGGCAGCCGTGCTGCTGGAAATCGGGGCCAGTGGCGAGCTGGAGGCGGTGACTGCAGCCCTCTGTCAGATGAGCCGCAGCTTGTTTGCCTCGGTGCGGGAGGGGGCCAGCTGCCGGCTCCTGGTTCCCGGTTTGGCGGCCAGTCGCGGCATGGATCTGGCGGTGGCGGCCGCTGCCGGTTTCCGCGGGCCGCAGGCTCTCGCCGCTGACCCGGTGTTGCTGGCCCTGGCCGCCATGCCGGTCGATTTGTCGCCGCGCCGCTCGACGGCGATCAGCGCCGGCTACGTGAAGCTGCTGCCCGGAGCCCGCCATCTGCATTACGCCGCCGCAGCGGCCAAGGCCTGGATGCAACGCCATGGAGGCGGGGGTGTGGATCCAAGCCAGCCGGGTTCAAACGAGCGCTGGAGCGGTCCGATCCAGCTGCGCACCTATCCCGAAGCCATTCATTACTGCGGTCAACCCGCTCCCACCAATCGCATTCAGGCCCAATTCAGCCTGGCCTTTGCGGTGGCGGCCACCTTGCGCTGGGGTGAGATGGGGCGCGAACACTTCACGCCGGAGGCATTGCTGGATGACGGGCTTCAGGCCTTGTTGGGGCGCATCGAACTGATCGCCGTCGCCGGCCAGGGCGGGCGCTGGGCCGAGCTGGTGCTGGCCGATGGCGGCGGAACCCTGCGCAGCGCCCGGGTGGATGGCCTGCCCGGGGATCCCGGTCTGCCGATTTCAGACTCGCAACGGCTGTGCAAAGCCAGGGAGCTGCTGGCGCCGGTGCTGGGTGGCACAGGCAGCGAGAGCCTCATCAACCACTGGCTCGAGGCTCCGGCTGCCAGCCCCCTCTGGCCCCTCAGCTGAGACTGCCGAACGGGTTGAACAGGTTGTCGGTGGCGGCCATTGAAGGGGCCGTACTAAAGCGTTCCAACTTGGCTTGCAGTTGGCGCTGCAGATTGGTGCCGCGGGAGTTCTGGCAACGGCCCAGCAGCCACTGGGCGATACAGAGGTTCGAGGAGATCAACGGCGCTGGATAGGTCTGAATCAAGTCAGCCATGGCCTCGACCGTGGGCATGCCGGTGCCGGAGAGAAGTATCGCTGTATCGGCCGGCACCTGCAGCTGCTGAAGGTAACGCTCCAGCTCCTGACTACCGACGGTGTAGGCATTGTCGGCGTTCATGTAGTCCAGCAGGCTGTGCTGGGATACCACCTCCAGGCCAGCTGCCTGCCAATAATCGACTGCCAACGTGATCAACCATTCTGGGTAAGGGAGTTCCAGCTGGATCCGGGTGAAGCCAAGCGACCGAATCGTTTCCAATACCGCCAGGCTCGCTGTCACCAGCGGCACACCGAGCTCAACCGCAGCGGCGTCACAAAGCCGTTGGTCTTCCTGCGGACCGAGGCGATAATTGGAGCCCGTGCAGCCCACAAGAATGCCTTGGAGTGGCAGAATGCCGAAACTGCGGGCTGTTTCAAGCGTGCGATCCAGGTAAAGCTCGTTGCGTGCTGCCAGATCTCTCTCTGGACAATAGGGCAGGCGGGCGACATGGATCTGAGGAAGACCGTCAAGGAGGCTGGCGATTTCCTGCTCCAGTGTTGGATTGGAGGGCGGCACAATCAGGCCGACCGCCTCAACGCCGGCCGTTGCGGGTCCGGTTTGCTGACGGACGATGGGAAGATGCTCCTGCATAAATTGTGATGAAGATGCTGTTGTTGCGACTGAAGCAATCGCCGAGCGTAGTCCATGTCTCAGATCTCACGAATGACAGGATTGAAGGTCCAGCAGGCAAGACTGAATCAACAGTGTAGTGTCTTGTTCTGGTGGTGTGCCGTCAAGATTTGGTTTGAACGCAGGGTTACTGTCAAGAAGTCGGGCAGTACGAGCCAGTAACACCGACGTGGTGCGCTCCTGCCAGTGGTGGGCCCAGGTTGCCATCGCTCTCTGTTGCCGGCTGCTGGACTGGGTCGCATTGGCAGCCAATGTTTCAGCCAGATCCAGACCTTCAAGTAGGCCAAAGTTCATATTCAGACCGCCCCGCGTGTTGGTGATGTGCGCCGCATCGCCGATCAACACACAGCGACCCTGTTGGCGGACAGCCAGGCAACGCTGACTCACGCTGTAGTGATCGCAAGCCAAGGGCAGATTAAGCCAGGTGCTGGGATCGCAGACTGAAGCAAAGATCTGGCCCAGGCGCTCCCTGGCCCAACGATCGTCGACCAGGGCAGCCTCAACGTCCGTGATTCCAGGTCGCAGAATCAGACGCCAATCCGCCCGCATCTGCAGGGCACTGAGGGACCCCAGGGGATGGCGGATGTAGGTGAGCCCCGCCAGCAGCGGTGCTACGGCCTCAGGCAGGGGCGCCAGCATCACTCTCAGCACGGGGGCCGGCAGGTCGTGACCCTCAAAGGGCAGCTGCAGCAACTGGCGAACGGTGCTGCGAGCACCATCGGCAGCCACCAGCCAGCGGGCCCTGAGCCGCTGTGGCTGGGCGCTGCCATCGGCACGCTGCACCCAGGCCTCGACTGCTCCCAGCTGATCCGGCGACGGATTGCGTCCCAGGCCCACCAATGCCTGGCCCCACAGCACGGCTGCTTGGCCAGGAGCCCGCAGCTGCGTCAACCGCTGCAGCAGCAGCTCGCAGAGATGGTGCTGTTCCAGATGCAGGCGGAAAGGATGGGAGGTCTGGCCCTGCAGGCCGGCGAACGACAGATCCCGGCGGGCACCGGACGGCAGAGCGAGATGCCGCAACAGCGTCACCCGGCGGCCCTGGGGCAGGAGTGGAGCCAGCAGGTCGAGCTCGGCGAGACGATCCAGACAGGCTGGCTGGAATGTGGAAGCTCGCGAAGCTCTGGAAGGTTCCAGGCGCTTGTCCAGGATCAGGCAAGAGATGCCGAGACTTTGCAGGCGATAGGCCGTGAGCAGCCCCACGGGCCCAGCCCCGACCACCAGCACCTCGGCGGCCAGGGGAGAGGCTGGATCGCTACCGACAGCGGAAACGGAATCAGAACTGGCTCGGTGATCGAAATCAGAATGGGTAGCCATTGGCAGCCTGGGACCGTTGCCGCTTCGGGTCAAAGATTGAGGTGCTGTTGGCGCAGGAAGTGGTCAGCGGCATAGCCAATGATCCAGCGGGCTCCGCAGCGACGGAAGGCGGCATGAATCTCATCGTAATAGTCATTTTCATTCAACAAACCGGCCCGGGACGCTAATCGGGCCATCATGAACTCCCCACTCACGTGATAGACGGCCACGGGTTTACTCGAGCGGCGCACCGTTTCCGCCAGCACATCGAGATATGGCAAGGCCGGTTTCACAATCGTGGCCACCGCCCCTTGGCGCAGATCCTCCTCCGTTTGGTTAATCGCCTCGGCCGTGTCGCAAAAATCGAACTGGTAGCTCTTGCGCCCAGTCCCCAGCTTTGAACCGATGGCCTGGCGGTAGGGGCCATAGAGCGATGATGAAAACTTGGTGCTATAGGGAAAGACACCACAGCTCAGTTGTGCGGCATCGAAGGTCTCACGAATCACACGAGTCTGCTGGGGCAGGGACAGACAGGGGGCGACCGCATCAGCACCTGCCTGGGCAAAGGCAGCAGCCAGCTGAACCACAGCTTGATAGGAAGCCTCCACGTCAATATTCCCAGCCGTGTTGATCACGCTATGGCCAGATTCTTGATAAGGGGATAAACCAACATCCGCGATCAAGGTGATCGCCTGGCCCCAGCGCCTGCGGGCCTGAAGTAGGAGTTGACGTACACAGAAATCATCAGCCTGGGCCAGTGCCAGTGCCAGCGCCGGCTGGGCATTGACGGCAACAAGCAAGGCGTAGCGCAATCCCTGAGCCAGGCGGCGCTCAAGATGCGCAAGGGCAGAGGCCACACTGTGAATGGAGCAACCCTCGATCGCCGCCGGCCGGGGCAGGGAATTGTCGTCGCTGAGGAACAGACATTCGATGTAATCGAAATCACCGGGCTGGGAGGAAAAGGAATCCATACCGTTCATCGATGCAAGATGAGGCGTTCAAAGCCCCGAAAACGATCGCCAATCAGCCGCCTGGATGCAGCTGGATCCCAATGCAGATGTTCAAACTGATCGCAAAGTACGGACAACACCGCCACCCCTTGCATCCTGGCTAGGTGCAAGCCAAGGCATTGATGCACCCCTGGGGCAAAGCTGAGATGGGGATTGGGTGAGCGGTCGATCAGAAACGTATCGGGTTGATCAAAGACCCGGGGATCCCGATTCGCTGAACCCACCAGGGCGGTGATGGAATCACCCGCCTGGATGGTCTGACCCGCCAGCACCAGGTTCTCCGTCGCCACGCTGGCATTGAGAGCCTGGGCGGGCGCATCCCAGCGCAACACCTCCTCAATCGCTGGAGCCAACAGTTTCCTGTCATTGCGAATGCGCTGATAGGTCTCTGGATGGCAGGCCATGGCCCAGGCGATGGTGCCGGTCAGCAAGCGAATGGTGTAGACACTGGCTGAATAGAAGTTACTGCTGATGATCAGTAGCAGTTGCTCATCGGAGAGGGAGATGCCCTCCGTGGGGTCGGCGATCAGGCGACTGAGGAGATCTTGGCGGTCACCACCGCGCCGCTCCTGGATCAGGGGGAGAAAATAATGGGCGTAAACCTCCAGGGCATCCTCGCCACCACTGGCACTCTGCTCGGTTTGGATCAATCCTCGCGCCCGTACAAAGGCAGAAACCTTGTTGGCCACCTCTAGCTGCTGACTGGTGGGCACCCCCATCAACTCACTGGCCACCATCCCTGGTAACGCGTTGGCGAGCAAGGCCACCAAGTCGAAGGGCTGATCTCCCTGGATGCTGGCGAGGCGATCTGCGGCGAAGTGACGGGTGAAAGCAGCGAGAGAGTCGAGATCAATGCCGTGATAGGCCTTGATCACATGTTGACGCATATTCAGGTGCTGCTTGCCATCCATGTAGGGGATATCGAGCTTCTGACGTTCATAGATATGTCCGTTTTGACCAAAACGAGCAATCAGCTTGTCAAGGTAATCATGCCGGCTGAAGCGAGAATCTCGCATGAACTCCAGCGCCTCTGCATGACCAAGGATGATCCACATCTGGGGCCCTCCACACCAATGCACCGGACTTCGCTCTCGCAGGGCCGCGTAGGTGCTGTAGGGATCGGGATGTCCCGGCAAGCAGGGGTCCTGATCAAACTGCTGAAACTGATGATCCATGCAAGATCAGAGCGAGTGATCCTAATGATGATGTTTGCGGTTGGACTCCGATCTGCGTGGGCTGCCAGATCGAATTGGCGCTGTGGCGCGCCCCGCCCTGGCTTAGCAAGACATGTCCGGCACCGCTCAGCTCAGCGTTCGTTAAGAGGCATTCCATCCTATCGCCCAACTGATTTCAGCGAACCTGGGGTCGGTGCGGTTCGGGCCAGGCCGTTGAGGAAATGCCCATGCGGCCACAGGATCAGGCTACCGATGCTCGATGCTGTATCGATCGATGGATGGCCACATCCTGGTCAATAGCGTTAAAAACCGTCCATGGCACTCATCATTAGCCAAAGAAAGCAAGGTACTGGCATGTACCTAGCACAACAGCGGCGATAAGAATCAGGACGATCTAGTTTCCCATTGATCGGCACTTTATTTCAGAACATGCTTGGATAACTGAGTGGCGATTGGGGTAGCCATTCAATGGACCGGCGTCCGCAGACCTGGGTGCTGGTCGATAGCTGCAGGCCGTGATGGTCCTGCTTCAAGACCCTGGCCTGGGGAGATTCGAGGCGGATGCCAACGGTAAAGATGACCAGTCCATGGCATCGGCCAGTGTTCAGCATGCTGACACCAAAACAACCACCGCGTCGTCTGGGATCGTGCTCCTTTTTCGCAGGAGAAGCCATCCAAGTAGCGGTGAGGGCGGTGATGCTCGTCTGGTCCCCCGCCCCGCACTTGCATCGACAGCGCGTAACCGATCCAGGTACTCATCACGTCGTGAACGCAGCCCCATCGAGGTGCTCCAACCGGCGGTAGCCGCTCCTGCTAGCTCCACGTCTACAAAAAGTCATCTCTCCTCCTGGCCCCCAGCATCTGCTATGCGGCCTAAGTCTCTTCCCCCTCACTCACCGCATCCGTCGAACCCTTTGTTGCCATGGTCATTCAGTCCAGCCCTGCTGCCAGCGCCTTTCCGCTCGATAAGCACTACAGACCGCCAGAGCTGCTGCGGCCCCTATATGTGCTCGATTTCTGGGAACTGATCGGCAACCAGGCCCTGGCCGGTGAGGTGCTGCAACTGCATCAATCGACCGTGAGTCGCATCGTCACCGCCATCAATCAGCAGTTCCAGCCGCAGCGCCGAGCGGCTGGTCTGCAGGAGCCCAATCCCTTGCGTTACCTACGACTCGCCGCTCGGGCCCATCGCATGGCTAAAGGGGTGTTACGGCTGGCCAGCGATCCTCTGCATCAAGCCTTGCTGGACGGGCTGCCCTTGCTTCAGCCGGTACCACCTCGGTTTCGTCCCATCGCCGTGTGGGTGGAGCTGATCCAGCAGGGAGTGATTGATGGTGCAATCGTGCCAGCGCCCATGCCGGCAGCCCCAGGCGCATGGCCGCCCTGGGCCGGGGTGCGGTTGGTGGAGCTGGGGGCCCTGGAACTGCAGCTGGCCCTGGCCCGAGGAGGCGGGCGGACAGTGCTGGTGCCCGATGCGGGTTTGGCGCCGCTGTTGCACCATCATTTGCTCAAGCAGCAGTGGCCCCTGTTGCCGTTCAGACCGGGTTGGCGCGATTCCCAGGACTGGCAACAGATGGCTGAGCGGCGAGGCCTTGCTCTACCGGTGGCGCCAGCGCTGCTTCAGCAGCGCTGGCTGGACCAGACCCAGCGAACCCTGGAGCCTTTATCGCCGCCGTTGCTCTCACCGTTATGGCTGCTGATGGCCGAGGAGGCAGCGGTCGGCCGCACGGTGCAGATAGGAGAAGGCCATCTCTGCCGGCGGCTGCAACGGGTTTAGCAATGCTGCCTGAATGGCGTCGCCGGCGCTGGCAGCGAAGCTGGAGCTGCTGACCTGAGGATCTCTGAACTCCGGATCTCAGCCAGGTCCGATCCCAAGCCCACGCAGTCGCTGACAGCGAGCGCCATCAGGGGCCAACTGCCAACGCGGACGGTCACCGTGTTTCAGC
The DNA here is from genome assembly GCA_945872185.1 of Synechococcus sp. UW140. GTDB lineage: Bacteria > Cyanobacteriota > Cyanobacteriia > PCC-6307 > Cyanobiaceae > Cyanobium. The sequence continues at coordinate 13,448 of CAMBZX010000065.1, forward strand.
TAGAACCAGTCAGACGGCCACTGGCCGTTGCAGTGCAAATGGAAGTGGGAGTGGGCAAAGCAACTGGGCCGGCTGGAGAATGGTGCGCCAGTCGCCGCTGCCGGTGCTCACCTCCAGGCCGATGGCGGGATTGCCGGCGTCGGGGCCGAGGGTTTCCACCCAGCGAATCGCATCCCACAAGGCCTCCTCCATCGAGTCGTAGAGGCCGTCGAGGTAGGGGTGGGGCTGAAGCAGAGGGTCAATCAGTCGATAGGACCTGGGGGAAAGGCGGCGACACCATGGACCGCGAGCATGAACAAAAACCATCACCACAAGCTCCAAGGGAACCAAAGTCTGGTGGATGTGCCGGATACGCGATTGTCACCTCTAACACCCATCGGTGTTCAGTGTCTGATTTTTGGCCTGCATGCGACGCATTCACTGCATCCGCGCGCCGAAATAGAGCTTGGACTCAGCGTTATGGTAACCCAACTGCAGCGCCGACACCAGCTAGATCACAACCTGAACCAGGCTTTGATAACGACCCGTTTCGAGTGGACCGCCGAGACTCCAAGAGCAGGATCGTGATTGCTGAACAGGTATGAAGATCTCAATGAACGACCCATTGAATGAGACAACAAACCCAACCCATGCCGGAATCAGCAGCGCACGGTCGGACCTGTCCTGGTCCAACTGAGGACCACAAGGAAACGGTTCGATCCCAGCCCTCCATCAACCGATCTGGTCAACAAATCGCTGACGGGAACTGGACCACGTCCCTTTCAACCGTGACCAGACTGTTCAACTACGCTGGGAACAAGTTAGGAAGTGATCCATCAGAGTTCCGTCCCCAATCAAGCCCTGGCCCTGTGCACTCTCAGGAAAACAGTCCCTACAGGGTTAATCCGTTGGTGTTACCGGAGGTAGGGGGGCCTCAATCAGGATCGGAAACACCCTGGGAGCCACCAGAATCAGCATCCAGGCCAAGGCAAAGCAGCCGGCTGGTAGCCATTGCTGGCGTAACAGGGCCACAACGGCAATGGTGCTGGCGCTGATCCTCAGCGCTCGCACCACGAAACGGCCCAGGGTCACAAGCCTGGACTTGATTACCCAGCTCACTCCGCGCAGGGCGGGCTGGACGCCTAAACTGATACGCATATACCAGCCTTGCTATGTCGCGCCGTGCCATCCAGTTCCAGAAAGGCCTCTCCCTGCCTGAGTTCCAGGGGTTGTACGGCACCGAGGAGCAATGTGAGGCTGCTCTGGAGAAAGCCCGCTGGCCCGACGGGTACCAGTGTCCGCGTT
>CAMBZX010000066.1 GCA_945872185.1 Synechococcus sp. UW140
AGGGGCGGTTGGCCGACGCTGCGCAGCAGCCGGTTCAGTTCGGCCGGATCGAGACGGTCATTGCCATCGCCATCAAGCGGCAGCAGATACTGCAGCAGCCGCTCCTCACCAGCACGCAGGCGCCGCAGTCGCAGCATCAGCTCACTGAACTCCACCGCATCAACGCGGCCATCGCCGTCGAGATCGATCGCCGCCAGCACGGCCGCCAGCGCCTCAACCCCCACGCCGGGGCCCGCGGCACTGCCCTCCAGGCCCCTGGCCAGTTCGGCCACACTGAGGCAGTGATCCTGGTTCCGATCGAGCGAAACAAACAACGCCTCCAGCTCCGCCACCTGCGCCGGCTCGGCCCGGGCCAGCAGCGAGGGATAGCGATCCCCGGCCAGGGAACCGCGCAACTGGCGGCGGAAATCGGCCATTAGCCGGCGGGCCACATCAAAGCGGCGGCGATGCTCCTCCGGGGTGAGAATCGAATGCAGGCCCACCGGCACCAGAGCCGGCTGGGTGCGCCGCAGCAGCAGCAGCGTCAGCAGGGTGGCGACGATGAAGGACACGGTGAGCAGCGGCAACGGCTGGGCCGCGCCCGTGAACAGACCCAGCAGGGCCGCCAGCGGCAGGGTCAACAGGCTGGAGAGCGCCGCCGCCCCCAGCCCGGCGAGCAGGCTGAGGCGATTGAGGGGATAGAAAATACCGGCCACGGCGATGGCGGACAGCACGCCGTTGTAGCTCCACAGGCCCTGAGCCACGGCTGCGGCCGGTGCCCCCAGCAGCAGGCCGGTGACAGCCCCCACCAGGCCACCGGCCAGGCCCACCAGGGCCGCCAGGGGGCTGGCGATCGCCACCGCCAGCAGCACCACCGCGCCGCTGAGCAGACCCGGCAACAAAAACACCTGGCCGAAGCCCCTGGGCAGCGCCTGCAGCAGGGCCAGCAGCGGGCCCCTCACCGCCTCTGGCTCGGTGGCCGGCAGCAGGCTCAGCTGGGGGTGAGCCAGGGCCGAAGCCAGCAGCAGCAGCGCCCAGGTGACCAGACAGAAGGGCAGGGTGAGCGGCGGCAGACCGAAACGGCGCAGCTGCCAGCGGCCCAGCCCATGCACCAGCAGGGTGGTGACGCCGGCCCCAACCAGCGTCAACAACACCCAGCCCAGGGAGGGAGCCGGCGCGCCGTGATCAGCCAGGGCCGCCACCGCACTGCCCACCAGGGCCCCGTTGAAGCCGTAGATGCCGTTGCGCCGCGCCTGGCGATCGGCGCCGATTGCCCGGGCACAAACATGGGCCGCCCCGATGCCCAGCAGGGTGAGCCCCGCGGCGCCGATCGACTGCAACGCCAGTGCCAGCACCAGCAGCAGACCGCTGAGCGGGTTGTTGATGAAGATCACCTGGCCGCAGCTGCGCAGCCAGCCCACCAGCGTGTGCGCCAGGGGGTGATGGCCCCCCAGACGGGTGAGGCCAGGCAGGGTGCCGCTGCTGGGCAGGAGCCGCTCCAGCCGCGACGGCGCGGCGGGCTCAGGGGCCAGAAAGCCCTGCAGCAGCTCGTGGGCAATCAGCGGAGGGGAACTGGGGGCCATGGCACAGCCGGACAGAGAGCAAAAGCATGGGCCCTGTCCTGCGCGGCTGCGTCGCCGCGAAACGCGACAGCAGCGCAGCGGTCAACAGCACAGCAGACGGTGGCACAGCAGACGGTGGCGCGGCGGAAGGTGGCGCGGCGCGACAAACCTGTGGCCAGGCTTCGCTGGTGCTGGTGCTCACTGAGCTACAGCCGCTCCTCCAGCACTTCCAGCACGCCTTGATAGATGCCGAGCGACACCTCAGCCAGGGAGTTGAGCGTGTCGAGATGGGGGTTGATCTCGCAGATCTCCCAGCAACACACCCGCGGATCGCGCAGCAGGGTGCGGTTGATCTCCAGGGCTTCATGGGCCCAGAGCCCGCCCAGCACCGGCGTGCCGGTGCCCTTGAACACCGTGGCATCCATGCTGTCAACGTCGAAGCTGACATAGATCAGATCACAGTCGGCGAGATAGTCGAGGCAGCGCCGGGCCGCCGCCTCGCCACCGATGCGGCGCACCTCCTCGGTGCTCACAATCGGCAGTCCGTAGTCGCGGATCGTCGCCTCTTCCGCCGGTTCGGTGTCGCGGACGCTGACGTAGATCAGATCCCGCAGCTGGATCGCCGGCGTGCCGGTTCCGGTGAGGCTCTGGCACCAGGCCCACAATTCGGCGGTGTCCGCAGCCGGCGCGTTGATGGCGTGATGGGCGTTGTCGTGGCCGGTGGCCACCGCCAGCGGCATGCCGTGCATGTTGCCCGAGGGCGTGGTGTAAGGCGAATGGATGTCCGCATGGGCATCAATCCACACCACGCCGATGCGGCTGTCGGGGTGGGCGCGGCGCAGGCCGGCGATCGTGCCAGCGGCGGTGGAATGGTCGCCGGCCCGCACCACCGGGAACAAGCCGCGCTCGCGGGTGGCGGCCACCAGCTCGGCCGCCTGCCCCATCACCTCGGCAATCGCCTTGATGTGGCGGGCATGGGGGGTGGTGTCACCACCGCCGCTGGTTTCGCTGGCGCGGGCCCGCGGTTGCTGCTGCTGGCTGATCTCCTCAATCAACTGATCGCGGATGCGGCGCAGATCCTTCTGGCGCTGGGCCGCCTGCTTGAGTATCTCGATGCCGGAGCCGGCCCCGGGGATGCCGGCGCCGAGATCGCAATCCACCTCCACCAGGCCGATCCGGGCGCAACGGGTGCTGCTGCTGTAATGAACCAGCGTTTTTTTCAGGCGCTTGAGATCGGCCAGGGAGATGGCCAGGTCGCCATCGCCGAGCAACACATTCAGAAATTCGTCATAACTGATGGTGCCGCTGCCGTCCGCGTCATGGGACCGCATCAGGGCCTCGAGGCGCTGGGCATCGGGGCTGTCTTCGAACACCGAGAGCATCACCGCCATCTCCTCCAGGCTCAGGCAGCCGCTGCCGTCGCTGTCGACCAGATCAAAAATTTCGCGCAGGTTGCGGCTGAGATCAAAGCCCCCCTGGCCCATGGCCCAGACAGCGAATTGATGGCTGTCGATCTTGCCGTGCTGGCGGGCCAGCGCCAGGAGCTCGGCACCGGCTTCGCTGGAGAGACTGCCGGCCAGGTTGGCCAGGGCCCGCTCCGTTTCCGCCACGGAAATCTCACCATCGCCATCGGTATCAAACAGGCGGAAAACCAGATCAAATTCGCGGCACTGCAGCTCGGCCTGGGCCGAATCCAAAAGAAGAAAAGCCATCAAGCCGGCGCTGGCGAACAAATCACAACTCCTGCTTCTATCCCACCGCTTAACCGCACTTAAGTTCGTGGTGAACACTTCGCCCGCCGATCGGGGGCCCCGCCTGAGGGCAACGCCGTCCAGGGCGCTCAAGCGACAGCCTTGGCTCCCGGCGACACCAGCTCAAGGAGCCTGCCAGAACGGAACGGTGCCAGCGCACGGGCCAAGCGACCGCTGAAGCAGCCTCAGCCGGCTCCTAACGGCAAAGCCGCTGGCCCAGGCTCCTGGCGATCGCCTCCGGCGGCAGCACTTCGCTGGCGCCACCGAGCTCCACCGCCGCCTTCGGCATGCCATAGACCGCGCAACTGGCCTCGTCCTGGGCGATCGTGTGCCAGCCGGCGCGACGCAGTTCCAGCATCCCCTTGCCGCCATCACGGCCCATGCCGGTGAGCAGCACCGCCACACCGGGATCACGCCAGTGCCTCACCAGGCTGCGAAAGAACACATCCACCGATGGGCGGTAGGGCTCCTCCAGCGGCTCGGATTGGTAGGCGAAGCGGCCATCGGCCTGAATCACCAGATGGTCGTTGCTGATCGCCACCGACACCGTGCCGGCCAGGGGGATCATGCCAACTTCGGCGCCGCGCACCGTCAGCGCAATCTGGCCATCGAGCCAGCTCACCAGCCCGGGAGCGAACTGGGCATCGATGTGCTGCACCACAACCACCGCGTTGGCCATCTGGCGGGGCAGGGCAGCTAGCACCGTGGCCAGGGTCTTGGGGCCGCCGGTGGAGGAACCGATGGCGATCAGGGGCGGGCGGCGGCGGGCCAGCGGCGCTGCCGCAGCATCAGCTGCCGCCGGACGGGGCACGGAGCCTGATCGGCCCAACAGCCGCTCAATCGTGGCGATTTTGCGCAACAGATCCCGACCACTCTCGGCCGGAGGCTCCGTGAGCACAGGCAGGTTCACCACATCCAGGGCCCCATGGCCCATGGCCTCGAAGATCAGCCCCGAAGAACGGCCCACATCGGCGGTCACGAGCAGGATCGGGCACTTGGAGAGTTCGCGCATCCGCTTGGTGGTCTGCACGCCATCCAGCACCGGCATCACCAGGTCCATCAACACCAGATCCGGCTCATCAGCCACGAAACGGGCCAGGGCGGCCTCGCCATCGCGAGCGACCCAAGCCACAGTGTGACGGCCCTCATGTTCAAGCACCCGCCGAATCGAGGTGACCGCCAGGGCCAGGTCATTGACAATCGCGATCCTCAAGTGGCGATCCTCAAGCAGGTCCGATCAAATGATGGATGGCATCTAACAGAGTTTCATCCTGAAAACTACTCTTGACGAGATAGTAGTCAGCGCCGGCCTCCATGCCATGCAGGCGGTCCTGCTCAGAATCGCGGGACGACGAGATGATGATCGGCAGATGCTTGAAGCGGGGTTCCTTGCGCAGGGCCTGAACCAGGCCGATGCCATCCATTTCCGGCATCTCCACATCGGTGACCAACAATTGGTAGTCGCCATCGCGAATCGCCTTCCAGGCCTCAAGGCCATGGACGGCCCGATCAACTTCATAGCCCCGGGAGCTGACCAGCCGGGCCTGCAGATCCAGAGCCACCGGAGAGTCATCGGCGATCAGGATACGCTGGCCTTGCTTAGCGGGCCTGCGAACGGACTGACTCTGCAGGCCGGAGCTCTGCAACATGGAATCAATCGAACGCACCAGATCCACGGTGTCGACGATCAGAATCGGCTGGCCATCACCCATCAGGGCCGCCGCACTCACATTGGCCACCTTGCCCAGCCGGGGATCGAGCGGCCGCACCACCAGATCCTGCTCGCCCAGATAGCGATCGACAACAACGCCGTAGACCTTGGCGTGATCACTGATCACCACCACCGGAATCGGGCCATCAGTCTGGGGCGCCTCGGGGAAATGCAGCACCTGGCGAGAGGAGATCAGGCCGATGGAGACACCATCCAGGGAGAAGCACTCACGCCCTTCCATCACAGTGATGTCGCTGGGTTCAATCGCTACGATCTGATCGAGGCGAGCCAAGGGGAAGGCATAGGGTTCACCGGCAATCTCCACCAGCAACGTGCGCACCACCGAGAGGGTGAGTGGCAACTGAAAGTGAAGACAGGTGCCCTCGCCCCGCAGCGAAGAGAAGCGCACCGTGCCGCCCACCTCGTTGGCCATGGCGCTCACCACATCCAGGCCCACACCGCGGCCCGACACCTCCGTCACCGCCTGGGCGGTGGAGAAACCCGGCTGGTACAGCTGCTCGCAGAGCTCGGCCTCGGAAAGCGTGTCGGCGTCTGCAGCGCTTAACAGCCCCTCCGCCACCAGCTTCTGACGCACCAGCTCGAAGCAGACGCCCATGCCGTCGTCGCTGATGGTGATCGAGAGCATGCCGCCCCGATGCAGAGCTTCGATCCGAATCGTGCCGCGGCTGGGTTTGCCCAGCTCCAGCCGTTCGTCCGGCAGCTCGATGCCGTGATCGACAGCGTTGCGCAGAATATGGGTGAGGGGTGATTCGAGCTTGCGCAAAATATCGCGATCCACCAGGGTGCCCTTGCCCACCACCTCCAACTGCACCTGCTTGCCGAGGCTGATCGCCAGATCGCGCACCATGCGCGGAAAGGCGACGATCGCGTCAGAGAACGGCCGCATGTTGGAGCCAATCACCTCGCGATAAAGGCGATAGGAGAGATTGGTGGTGCGCAGGGCGTAGAGCTCCAGTTCCCCCAGACGTTCGGTGAGTGTTTCGCGGCATTCCCGTTCCTTGAGGCGTGCCTTCTCCACCAGCTCCAGGCTGGCCGTCTGACCCGCCTCAGCAAGTTGCAGGCGCATTAATTCAATCGTGGCCTGCAGATCCTTCTGCCGATCCTTGAGCAAGCCAAGGGAATCGGCAAAGGGCTGGAGCCACTTGGCCTCCACCAGCATCTCGCCGGAGAGGGCCATGATGCGATTGAGGTTCTCCGCCTCCACCCGCACGACCCGATCGGAAGCCGACGGCGTCGCGGCGGCAGGCTCCAGCGGCGGTGCGAAAGGATTTTCAAGTTCAGTGGCAACGCTACGCGGCGCCGGACTGGCCACACTGCCATCGGGCAACAGCGTGCTCAAGGCGTCCACCAGTTCATCCAGTTCCAGGCTGCGCGCCCCCAGCCATTCGCGGATGGCATCGGCATTCAGACGACTGACATCCTGGAACAGATCAACGCAGCGAAAGCTCAGGCCAAAGGCCTGCTGATCCAGCGAAGCCTGGCCATGCTTGACGGCAACGAAGAAATCCTCCAGCCGATGGGCCACCGTCACCAGGGAAGGCAGCACAACGATGCCGGCCGCACCTTTGACCGAATGCAGCGAACGCATCACCTGATCACAAGCATCGCGCGAGCCAGGCTGATTTTCCAGCAACAGCAGTGCCTGGTTGAGAGGCTCCACCCGCTCCTCGAGTTCGAGGCGGAATAGTTCTAATGGGGCAGCCTCGGAAGGGAATACGCTCATGCGGGAGATATCTCCGTAGTCAGGACACGGAAGATGCGATCAGGGTCAAGCAGTGCCACCGAGCGGTTCTGCCATTGAAAAACACCACAGGCATAGGAGTGGCCAGCGTTGGTGATCACCACAGGTGCGGGCTTGACATCATCACGATGAAACAGGTAGATACCATAAATCTCATCAATGGGGAACACCCACTTGCCCTCAGGTGCACCTGCCACCGCCATTCGCCCAGCAGCATGGGAGCCAACACTGGGCTGAACCGTGAGACCCAGCAGATTAGTGAGAGAGGCTGCCAGCATGATTTCACCACGCACATTCACCATGCCAAGAAACAGCTGGTTGCTACGGCGTGGTACGGAATGCACCACGAACGGCGTCGAAACCTCAAGGAACACTCCCACCGGCAGGGCGAACAATTCGGTGGCGAGGCGGAAGATCATCACCGAGAGGGAATTATCACTGCGTACCACCGAGCCATCGGCCGAGAGCCTGGAACTATCAGAACCGCGTTTGGTTTCAGCCAGAACGGTGGTCCACTCCTGCAGATAATCGCCGGGGGGCAGGCGCTCCAGCAGGCTGCGGCCAGCCGCTGAATACACCGGGCAATTGCGGCAGTGCACGCAGCTGAGCAACTCCGGGCAGGAGCGATCACCGAACACACCGATGCGATTCCAGCAGTCGTTGAGCCGGGCTGCTGGCGCCTCGATGCTGACGGGGCCCTGCAAGGCATCAGGGTCGAAATCCAGATTAGTTGGCGACATGGAAGCGGGAGATTTCCGTGCGCATGGACTGGGTGGATTCGTCGAGCACTTCAAGCGCCCGATTGGATTCACGCAGTGCATCCGAGGTTTGCTGCGATCCCTGGCTCAGCTGCTGCATCGCCTCACTGATCTGCTGGGCACCCTGGGATTGCTCCTGGATGCTCTGACCCACCATCTCAAACTTGGGCGTCAACCCTTTGACCTGCTCGATCACCACCTCCACCTGATCGCTGATGCGCACGACGTCTTCGACGGCGGAGGTGACGGTCTTGCTGAAGTGATCCATTTCCATCACCCCGATCGACACAGCGCCTTGCATCTCTTTGACCATCTGCTCGATTTCGAGCGTGGCCACGGCGGTCTGGTCGGCGAGGCGGCGGATTTCCCGGGCCACCACGGCGAAGCCGGTGCCGTATTCGCCGGCCTTTTCAGCTTCAATGGCGGCGTTAAGGCTGAGCAGGTTGGTCTGGTCGGCCACCTTGGTGATCGTGGTGACCACAGTGTTGATGTTGTTGGCCTTTTCGTGCATCACATCCAGTTTGGAGGTGATAGCGGCGGTGGCAGTGACCAGATCGCGCATCACCTTCTCCATTTGGTCGAGGTCATGCTGGCTATGGGCCGCCGAGTCGGCCGTATCCACCGCCTGGACCTTGACATCGTCCATGGCCCGCACCACGTTCATCGAGGTGGCGGCGATCTGCTGGGCCGTGGCGGTGACCTCATTGGTGGAGGCCAGCTGCTCGGCCACCGTGGCCTCCAGCTGCTTGCCCGAAGCAGCGATCTCCGTGGTGGAAGTGGTGATCTGAATCCCGGAGGTTTGGATCTGGCGCACCAGGTTGTTGAGGTTGTCCACCATCACGTGGATGGCGTTCTGCAGCTTGCCGAGTTCATCACCATCCTGGGTGTCGGGCAGGTTGCGGGTGAGATCGCCGCCGGCCACGTTTTCGGCCACCGTGACCACCTCGGTGATGCGGGCGCCGAGGGGCTTGGCAATGGTGCGGGTGAAGTAGTTAGCAGCGAACCAGCCGATCGAGGGGGCCGCCACCAGGGCGACGATCGACCAGAACAACGACGTTTTGGCGGACTGATCGGCAGCCGCTGCTGACTCAATGCCCGACTTGTAATTAAAGTCAATCACCTTGAGCAGCGAATCTGAGGCGGCATTGAAGGAGGCAACCTCCTGGGCAGCGGCCGATAAGATCTGTCGACCCTGGGGGCTGGTTCCCAAAGGGAAGGGGCTGTTCCCAAGCACGCTCACCGCCCGCAGCAACTCCTTGTGACCGGTCTCCCAATTAGCCCAGTCCTGCTTGAAATCGCTGTAGATTTTAATTTCGTCAGCGGTCGTATCAGCGGCTTCGTACTGCCTGAAGCCGGCGTTAATCTGCTTCCAGGCCCCGTCGATGCGCCGGAGCTGTAGCTGTCGCTCGGCCTCGGTGGCACCTGGGGTGAGGATTGCATTTTCCGAGGACTGGATCTGGGTCTGGCCTTCGTTCACCTTCCAAAGCGCATCGACCGAGGGGAGATTGTTGGAGCCCAGTTCCCTGAGATGCCCCCCGAGGGAGGTGGTGGTGCGCAGCCCCAACAGGGCTACCACCATCGCCAGACCGCCCATGCCGAGAAAAGCCAGCTTCAGCTGGGACTCCATCGACTGCTTCTTGACGCCGACTTGATCGCTCGACACGGGCACAAAGAAATTTGATGTGATCTTAGGCCGGCCTCAGCACCTCAAAAGCTCAGAATCGGGTAGAAACCTCTCGATTTGGCTGCTGGAGGCCTAGATCCCCCCTGGCGCCAAAGCTCCTGCTTGCAACCATGGTTAAGGGAGCCTTAGGGTCCTCCCATCACGCCGAAGTGCTTGTAGCCCTGTGGCTGTCTCCTCCAACTCGTTCGTCCCGGTCTCTGCCAAGACGGCCATCGCCAATCCAGCGGTGCTTCTGCTGCTCTTCTCCGCCGGCGGCCCGCTCTACGCCATGGAAAGCAAGGATGTGGTGGAGGTCATCCCCCGGGTCTCACTGAGGCCGGCCGTGAACCTACCCAGCTATGTTCCAGGATTGTTTAACTATCGCGGCGTCGTTGTGCCGGTGATCGATCTCTGCTTTCTGATCCAGGGTTGTCCCAGCTGCCAGAACCTGAGCAGTCGCATCATCATGGTCACCTCCGGTGATGCCAAAGACCGAGATCACTACATCGGGCTGTTGTCGGAAGGGGTCACCGACACCATCAGCCGCCCGCTCAACGCCTTTCATGACACTGGCCTCAATTCCGGCAGCAAGCCCTACCTGGGTGGCATGACCCTCGATGAGCGCGGCATGGTTCAAATCCTGCATCTCAAGGTGCTGCTTGAACAGGTCAATCCGATCCACGAATCCCTCCACGACCAGATCGGCTTTGACCAATAAGTCCACCCTCGACTGCAGCGAGATCGCCGCCTGGCTGGCCGATTTCAGCGGCATCAGTACCGGCATCATCGGCAACCACACCCTGCAGCGGGCCGTCAGCCAGCGCCTGGAGGTCACCGGTTTGGATGACAGCGTGACCTATCTGGATTTGCTGCTGAGCTCGCCCCAGGAACAGCAGAACCTGGTGGAACTGGTGGTGGTGCCGGAAACCTGGTTTTTCCGCGATCGCCAGCCTTTCGTGCACGTGCGTGCGCACATTAACGCGCTGATCGCCGCCGGGCTGCCCTCCCAGCCGCTGCGATTGCTCAGCGCCCCCTGCGCCAGCGGTGAAGAGCCCTATTCCCTGGCGATGACGCTGCTGAACATGGGTCTGCCGGCCGACTGTTTCCGCATCGACGCAATTGACATCTGCCGCCAGTCGATCCGCAAGGCCCGCCAGGCCGTCTATGGCAAACATTCGTTCCGGGGGGTGAGCGAAGCGGAAAAAGGTCAGAACTTTCAAGTCACACCCCAGGGCCTGGCCCTGAATCCAGCGATCCGCCAGACGGTGCACTTCCAATGCGCCAATCTGATGCGCTGCCTGGCCGAAACCGGCAGCAACTACGACGTGATCTTCTGCCGCAACCTGCTGATCTATCTGGAGGAAGCGGCCAGCCAGCACCTGCTGGAATCGTTTGCCAGCCTGATGCGACCGGGGGCCCTGCTGATCGTGGGTTCGGCCGAAACCGGGAAGGTACCCTCGTCCCTGTTCCAGCCCATCCGCGAGTCCTTCGTGTTCGGCTTCCTGCGTCGCGCGGAACCCTCCAGCCTGCCGCCAGCGGCAACCAACTCGGCAACCGCCTTGACGGCCGCCGCGACGGCCAGTCCGGTAGGCAACGCAGCAGCCAGATCAAGGAGCGCAGCCAGGGGCGGGGTCGCGGCCCCAGCCAGCCAGCGCCGCCACGAGCGCCCGGCCAGGCAACCAGCCGTGGAAACGGGCGCTGAGCGTAGGCGCGCCCTGCGCGCAGCACCAGCCAACGCCGTCGCCAGCAAGGCCGGCAGGGCCCGATCCAGCAGCGAACCAGCGACCGGCCAGGAATTGGACGAATGCCGGCAGGAGTTGGAGCGCAATCCCTACTGCGATGCCACCTATCTACGTCTGGCGCAGCTGCTGGAGCTTGGCAACCAGACCGATGCGGCGATCGATTGCCTGCAGCGCTGCCTCTACCTGCAGCCCAACTCCCGCCAAGCGCTCGCAGCGGTGATTGCGCTCACCAAGCAGGCGGGCCAGATCGAACGCAGCCGTCAATTCCAGGGACGTCTGGCTCGCTTGCTGCCATGAACGCCCCTGGCCGTCACCGCAGTGCCCCGACCTGGGCACGTCGCCGCTGGCTCCAGCTGGCCCTGGCCGCCCTGACAGCCCTGTTGCTGCAGACGCTGCCGCTGTTCGCCTCTCCTTCAGTCCCGGTCGACAAGCAGACAGCGGCGCTGCGCCTGCTGAGCGAACCCCAGACCTGCGTGATGGGCGTGTACCTGCAGGACATGCGCGATTACAAGTTCGCCGAACGCAGCCTGTTCGCCTCGATCCGGCTGTGGAGCATCTGCCCAACAGCTAAGGATTCACCACTTGAAGACATCACCGTTCAGAACGCCAACGAGATCTCGATCAGCGAGATCAAAACACAACTTGTCAGCAATAAATCAGGTTATTTCCCGAACAACTCAAAAGTGTTCTGGTCCGAGCGCACCGTGGAGGGCACCTTCTTCCATCACTGGTCATCGAAGAACTTTCCCTTTGACCGACACACGATCACCTTTGAGTTTGAGAGTGTCCGATCCGACGTTTCCAAATTCGTGATCACACCGGATTACAGCAACTCCGGTTTCAACACCTCCATCAATGATGGCGACTGGATTGCCAGCGATTTCAGCCTGAATGAGGTGGAGCACAGCTACTCCACAAACTTCGGCAAACCCAATAGCAAGCTGGATGGCAAGGGCATCTACAGCCGCATCCGGGTGGAGATCACCCTGCATCGGACTCGCATCACCAGCTTCCTCAAACTCTGCGCCGGTGTCTATGCGGCCGTGACCATCGCTGGCATGGCCTTCTTGATGGATGTGCGTGAACCCGACATCGTCAGCGGGCGCACCGGCCTGCTGGTGGGCTGCTTGTTCGCGGCCATTGTCAACATGCAACAGGCCGAGGCCACCCTCGGACAGTCGGAGGATGTGACGCTCACCGACATGATCCACATCATCTCGATTGCCTACATCCTGGCGAGCAGCCTGCTGGCGATGCTGGCCTACCTGCGCTGTGAAGCAGGCCGTGAAGACTGGGCCCAGAAAATGGATCGCAAAATCTATCTGCCGATCTACCTATCAAGCTTTTTGGTCGTCAATGCCGTGGTGATTGCCTATGCCGCCATCATCGGCTGATCTCCAGCGCTGGTCTAATTTAAGCGCGCTCCGCCGCGACACACCCCGGACAGAGGGCGCGGACGTTGAGGACACACTCCACCAGGCGGAAGCCATGGCCACTGGCCGCCGCCTCGCCCGCGGCCAGGATGGCCGGATTCTCGAATTCTTCGGTGCGGCCACAGCGCACACACACCAGGTGATGGTGGTCGCGATGGGCATCGCCAGCCAACTCAAAGCGGCGCCCCCCTTCCGGCAGTTCCAACTCCTGCAGCAACCCCATCGAGCTGAGCAGGCGCAGGGTGCGATACACCGTGGCCAGGGACACCCGGGCCTGGGCCCCCAGCAGCCGCTGATGCACCTCCTCGGCGCTGAGGTGACGGCCCTCGCCCAGCCCCTCAAACAACCCCAGCACTCGCTGGCGCTGGGGCGTGAGCCGCTGGCCACGATCATGCAGGCTCGCCCTCAGACCATTGGGACTGGCCTGCAGCAGCTCCGGAGCCTGGGCCGGCAGCAAGCCAGCGGCCTGGGCCTGGAGGGCAGAACGGGGCTGGGAGGGGGCCTGGGAGGGGGAAGGCACCAGGACGTCCACTCAACTTCTCAACAGTAAAGCCTATTGAGAAGAGCCGCCAGGGTCCTGCGGCAGTGGCGCCGGCTGGCTGCCCGTGGCGGCATCTCGCTGCAGGCGGCGCGTCAGCTGCTCATCGAGGCTCACCAGGGCCGCGGCCAGGAGATCCGCCAGGGTCACCAGCAGGCGATAGCTGAGGGCCACCGCCAGCAGCGGCGCCTCCGGCAGGGCCACCCCCAGCCGCACCAACAGCACCGCCTCGAACACGCCAAGACCGCCAGGGGCGCCGGGCACCACCAGTCCCACGGTCCAGGCCAGGGCGAAGCCCGCCAGCCAGAGCCCGGGCTCAACCGTGCCCTGCAGATCGAAGGCCCACACACAGCAATAGAAGCCAGCGAAGCGCAGCAGCACAAAAGCCAGTTGCGCCAGCAGCGGCTGCCAGGGATAGGTCCGCAACGGCTCTGCGCTGCCACTCTGGTCCTGGCCCTGGTCCTGGCTCTGTTCCAGCTCCAGCTCCGCGCTCAGGCCCAGTTGCTGGGCCCGCTGGCGTTCGAGGCGCAGCAGCAGCGGATTGAGCCAGGGTGGCAGCAGCAGCCACAGCGGCAGCAGCGTCAGCAGCCCCAGACCGTTCTGCCAGCCCCCAAGGGTCACCAGGGTCAGGGCGGCGACAGCCGCCAGCAGGGGATCCAGCAGGGTGACCACCAAGGCCATCGCCGTGCCGATGGGGGCCGCCAACGGCGCCTCGGGACCGCGCAGGGCCTGCACCCGAGCGGCCAGGTGCCAGATACCGCCGGGCAGGAATTTGCGCAGGTTGGTGCTCACGTAGAGGCTCACCAGGGGCAGCCAATGGGGCTGGAGGCCGCGCCAACGCAGGATCACGCCCCAGGCCAGGCCATTCACCACGACGCTGAGCACATTCAGCCCCACCCCCAGCAGCAGCCACAGCCAGCCCTGGGCATCGAGGCTGAGCTGCAGCAACTGGCGGCCGTGACCGAGCAGCGTCACCAGCACAAACCCGAGGCTGAGGCAGGTGATCCAGGTGCGTAGCCCGCCTGGCAGGCGGGGTGTGCGTAGGCCGCCTGGCAGGCGGGGTGTGCGTAGCCCGGCCGGTACACGGGGGGAACGAAGCCAGCGGGAGAGGCGGACCATCAACGCCGGCGCCGGCGCCGAGATTTCGCTGCGGCGATCGGGGCGAGGCGTGCCGGCAGCCGGAAGCTGGGGCAACGGCTGCTGCCCAGCACCAGGCAGCGGCAAGCGCCCCTTCAGCCGGTCCAGGCGGCCGCGGAGGGTCGCGGTTCCAACAGCCCAGGACTGGCGCAGCTTCTGCATCGGGTTGGTCATGGCTGCTTGTTCATCGCTGGTTCCCCCGGGCTCGATCGTCCCTGGCCGGCTCTGGTCTCCCCTGATTCTTCCTGGCCTGCTCGGGGGCGGCCTGCTCGGGCCCAGCCAACGCTGGGCTCACCTGATCTTGCTGCCACTGGTCGCCCAGCAGCGGATCCTGGTAGGCCGGCTCCGCCATCCCCTGGGCGTCGAGGGCCAGCTCCACCTGGTGGCGCACCTGGGCCAGGGACAGATTGTGCCGCTGGGCCAAGGCCACCAGATCGTCGTGCTCCGGCTTGCAGCGCCAAGAGCCCCCCGGCAACAGCGCCTGCTTCAGCCGCAGCGAGCCGAGGGGGGTGTCCAGCGCCAGGCTCTGACGCGGCAGACACCAGCGGGGCTGCAGCAGTTCCCGCAGCCCCA
>CAMBZX010000067.1 GCA_945872185.1 Synechococcus sp. UW140
ATCCACATCACTGAAACGCTGAACAAGCTGAAGAAAGGGCAGCGGGAGCTGAGCCAGGAGCTGGGCCGCACGCCCACGGTGAGTGAGTTGGCGGTGGCGGTGGAGCTGCCGGAGGAGGAGGTGAAGGAGCTGCTGTGCCGGGCGCGGCAGCCGGTGAGCCTGGAGACGAAGGTGGGTGATGGCGAGGACACCGAACTGCTGGACCTGCTGGCCGGCGATGGGGTGCTGCCCTCGGAGCTGGTGGATGGCGAATGCCTGAAGGGGGATCTACGGGCACTGCTGGAGCAGTTGCCGGAGCTGCAGGGGAAGGTGCTGAAGATGCGCTACGGCATCGACGGCGAGGAGCCGATGAGCCTCACCGGCATCGCCCGCAGCCTGGGCATGAGCCGGGACAAGACCCGCAATCTGGAGCGGCGCGCCCTCGAAGGCATCCGCCATCACTCCTTGGCGCTTGAGGGCTATCTCGTCGCCTGAACCGGGCGCCGGCGTCAGCGGCCCGGGCCCAGCGCCAGCCGCTGCGCCTCCAGATCGTCGTAGCGCTCCGGGTGACAGGTGAGCATGATCACCTGAAGCCCGCCTTGCACCGCTGCCTGGAGCATGCCTTTCAGGCCCTGCAGCCGTTCGAGATCGCTATTGGTGAAGGCATCGTCGAAGATCAGGGGCAGGCAGCCGTCATGGCCGCCTTTGAGCACATCGGCCATCGCCAGCCGCAGGGCTGCCGCCAGCTGCTCGCGCATGCCGCCGCTCAGTTGGCTGAAGGGGTAAGACTCGCCTGAGCGCCGCAGCTGCAGCCCCCAGAAGCCCATGGCCTGGTCAAACTGCAGCTGGCAGTTGGGCCCCTCCGGCAGCAGGGGCAGCAGAAAGCGTTCGATCGAGCGGGCCAGGGGCAGGCTGTAGCGCGATGAGAGGTCGGAGCGGGCCTCCTGGAACAACTGGGCCAGCAGTTTCTGGGCCTCGGCTCGGGTGTTCAGGGCCTGCCATTCGGCCGCCGCGGCGTCCCGCGCCACCTGCGCCCTTTCCACGGCCGCGTGGGGGGCCTCGGCGCTGATGCTCTCGCAGCGTTCCCGGGCGCCGCCGAGGTTTTCCACCAGCTGGCAGATCTGCTGCTGGAGCTTGTCGATGTCGCCTTCAATCGCCTGGAGCCGGGCTTCAGCGCCGTCGACTTGCAGCGCCTGCCGCTGCTGCTGCAGTTGGGCCAGCTCCGCTTCGGCCTCAATCCGCTGGCGTTCACTGATCTGCAGGGCCTCGGTCAGGGCCTCGGCACTGCCCCGCCGCTCCAGCAGGGTGCGCTGGCGCTGCTGGCGCGTGCGCCGTTCGGCTTCGAGGCCGGCCAGGGCCTGGGCCGCATCCGCCGCGATCCGGCTTGCTTGCCGCTGCCGGCTGTCCAGCTGCTGCAGCTCCTGTTCGCAACGCTGACGGGCGCTGCGTTGGTGCCGGTAGGTCTGCTGCAGCTGGCGATGCAGGCTCTCCAGTCCGGCCTCGTTGTCCGGCAGGGGCTGCTGGGCCTCCAGCTCCAGACGCTGCTCCTCGAGGCCATCGAGATCCCGCTGAAGCTCGGCCAGGTTGGTGTCGAGACGGGCGAGCTGCTCCTCCAGGCTGGGCGGGCTTTGCCCCTGCAAGGCCGGCAGCTGGCTGGCGGCGTCACTGGCGAGCTCGGCCGCGGCGAGCGCCGCGAGCTGCTGCAGGAGCGTCTCGCGCTGGCGGGCGATCGCTTCGGCCTCGCTGACGCTGGCCACACCCAAAGCGACTAGGGCCTGGTGCAGCGCGGCTTCGGCTGCGTGCAGGGCTCCTTCGCTATCCCCCAGCACCTCGCCGCCGCCGGGGCTGATCCGCAGGCACACCGTCTCGCCCACCTGCAGCTCAAAGGCCTGGGTGAGGCGCCGCTCCTCCCCCAGCTGCAGGGGTTGGCCATCGATCCGCACCGGCTGCTCGGCCCGCAGCAGCTGCACGCCGGTGGCCAGGGCCGCGATGCGGGTGCCGGCATCGCGCCGGGCCTGCTGCCGTTGCTGCAGCTCCACCAGGCCCTCACCGCTGATCTGGGGCAAGGCGGCCAGCTGGCTGTGCAGGGCGCGGCGGCTGTTCTGGCGTTGGTGCCGTTGCTGCAGTTGGTGCTGCAGGCGTTGCCGCTCCGTCTGCTGACGGAATTGTTCCTTGCGTTTCAGCAGCAGCTGGCCCCGTTGCAGGGTGCAGTCCAGCTGCTGGCTGAGGGTCGCCAGGGCCGCGCGCGCCTGCATCAGCTCTTGCTCGAGCGTCTGCAGATCGCTGTTGGCCTGCTGGCGCTGGCCACTGAGGTTGTGCTGCTGCTGCTGGCTGCTAGCCAGATCCTGGTCGAGTTGCTGCAGCTCGCGCTGATCCTGCTGCAGGTCCTGATGGTGCAGCCGCAGCGGCATCAGATCCTTGCGGCGCAGGTCGATGGCGGCCTCGAGCTGCCGCAGGGCTTCAGCGGCCGCCTTCAGACCCTGCCGCTGGGCCTCCAGGGCGGGCATTTGCTGCTGGCGGCTGACGGCCAGTGCCTCCTCGGTGCTGGCCAGATCGTCGCTGGCCTGCTCGTAATCCACCAGTCGGGTGCGAGCCTGCTCAAGAGCCTGCTCGCCATGGAGCAGGGCTTGCTGGGCCTGCCATAGGGGCGAGTTCTTTTTGAGGCTGTCCCGTTTACCGGTGAAGTTCACCGCCAGCTGCGCATCCAGACCCTGGACCACCAGCTGATCGAGCGGAGACTGCATAGCGGCTCCCCCGCCCTGCTCCAGTTGGTTGATCAGAGCATCAAGGTCGTAGTGGCTGCCACCGCGGGCCAGCAGGTCGTCGCCGGCACTGCCTTGCATCACCCACAGATGGGCCCAGCGGCTGGGCAACACGCTGCCGGCCTGCTTGCTACCGACGATCTCGCCCACGCCGAGCAGGGTGGCCAGGGTTTCCTCGGCGGCGGCGCCACTGAGTTGGTTGCCGTGCTCTGAGGTGAGGCTCACGGTGCCGTTGGTGCCGGTGAAGCGTTTGATCAACCGCCAGCGCTCGCCGCGGGCCTCAAAGCCCAGCTCGACGATCGGATGGCCGCTGTGGCAGCGGGAGCGCAGGTGTTCCACCGGCGTGCCACTGGCGGCGGCCTTGAGAAACAGGCCCCGATGCAGGGCTTCGACCAGGGTGCTTTTGCCGGTCTCGTTCGGACCGCCGATCAGGGTGAGACCCGGCGCGAACTGCAGGGGCAGATCGCCATGCAGGCGCAGGTTCTGGAGGCGGCAGTCGAGCAAACGCATGGTCTCAGTTGGGGCTGGGCTGGCAGGCGATGTCCTGGCTCGGCGCAGCGGCGAGGGCCGTGGCTGGGTTCACGCAGGTGTCGCCTGGGCTGGCTGGAATCCGGCGGCCTGCGGGCGCCGGGCCGGGCTTTGGCGGGGCCTGGCTTGCGACCAGGGCGTAGAGCTGGCAGAGGGCGGCCCGGGTGATGGCGGCGGCTTCTGCCTGGCCCTCTGCCGCAGCGGTGTCAGTCGCGGCCGCTTCCAGCTGGTGAAGCCGCTGGCGCAGCTGGCGGGCCACCACGGCGATCAGGGGATCACCAGGCCGTTCGGTGAGGGCCTGGAGCTCGCCGGCCTCGGGTGCCTGCTGGCATTCGCCCTTGAGCCGTAGGCGCAACAGCTGGTCCCTGAGGTCGTCGATCAGGGCGTTGTAGCGGCGGTGACCCGCCAGGCTGAGGCTGCCGCTCACCTCCAGCCGCAACAGGTCGCGGGCCACCCGACCCTCCAGCAGGGTGTCGAGCTGGGCGGCGAAGCGATCCAGATCGTCGTCCTGGCTGAAATGGAAGGCCAGGTTGTGCCAGCCGAGGCGGCCGGTGGCGGCGATCGTCACCTCGGGCAGGCTGCCCCGACGGGCCTCCACCAGCAGCACCTGGCCCCGCTGGTTGCCGGCTCCCTGATCGAAGCGATCCGGCTCGGGGGTACCGCTGTACCAGGCGCGGGGATTGACCTGCCGCAGGTTGTGCCAGTCCCCGAGGGCGATGTAGTCGATCTCCGCCTCGGGGAGTTGCCCCAGATCCAGCAGATTGCCACCGGCAGCGCCGCTGTGCGGCTCGGCTTCATAGTCCCTGCCGCCAAAGCCCTGCACCCCGCCATGGGCCAGCACGATGCGGGGTTTGTGGCGCGGCAGGCTCGACCAGTCCAGGGCGCTGATCCAGGCGCAGGGGTCGTGGCTTTCGCAGCGGCGCAGCAGCGGGCAGGGCAGCAGCAACACCTCGTCCAGTTCGAGCGGTTGGCGCTCCAGCAGCACCTGCAGATTCGGGGCCCGCTGCTGCTGCTGCCGCCGCAGATCGTGGCGATACCAGAGGCTGCCGGCGGCTCCGTGGTCGTGGTTGCCGGGAATCACCAGCACGGGAACCTCGAGGCTGCCGATCGCTTCCATCACCTCCATCACCGCCGCTGTCGGCACGGTGGGGGAATCGAACAGGTCGCCGGCCACCAGCACAAAGCGAGCCGCCTGGCGCTGGACGATCTCGCGGATGCGGCTGATCACCAGCAGGCGTTCCTGCTGCAGTCGGAAGCGTTTCTGCTCGTCCTCGACCGAGAGATAGGGCTTGCCGATCTGCCAGTCGGCGGTATGCAGGAAGCGGATCATGGGCGAGAACGGGACCGGTGACCGGCAGCAAAGCCCAGGTGCCTCAAGGCAAGGCCCCTCAGACCCGGACGGCCTCGGAGAGCAGGTCGATCAGCTCCTCGAGTTCATGGTGACTGAGCAACAGATCGCCTTGGACGTCTTTCACCACCCGCGATTGCAGGATCCAGCCATCTTCGGTCTGGGCGATCACAAAGTGATTGGAGCGAAAGTCGGCCATGGGTGATGGGGATGCCGGTGTGGATGCCCCTCCGTAGGAGGTCTGGCATCAACGTTTGACCTTAGCGGCCCTGTCAGCCCAGGTACCAGCGCAGCCACAGTCCCAGTTGACCCACCATGCCCTCGCCGGTGAGCCCTTCCCCCAGGATCGCCGCCATGAAGCCCAGCATGGCGACGCGACCATTCAGCAGTTCCACAAAAGCCAGAGCCTTGGTGTTCCAGGGACGGGAAGTGGTGAGTCCTTCGCCGAATTTTTCGACGGGTTCGTAACGGAATTGGTCCTTCTCCATGCCGGCAGCTTATGGCCTGGTCGCGGAGAATGGCGTCTGCTGCCGCCTGGTTCCTTGCCAGATCCGACTCCGGAGTTGAGCCTTGAGCCCGAGGACTGGCGGCGGATCCGCGACGCCCTGCGCTACACGGCGCGCGATCTGCACCACCGTTCTTTTGCGGTGCACGGCAGTCGCCGCGAACTGCTGTGGCAGGAGATGGACCACACCCTGGCCTTGGCTGATCGCCTGGAGCTGCTGGCAAGCGCCCCCGACTGAGGCCGGGGCCGGCCGCAGCGACCGGGCCAGGGACTGCCATCGTGGCGCCAAGCCTGCGCTGTGAACGTGTCCCTTCGCCGCTTCACCCCCCTGGCGCTGCTGGCGGCTCTGGCTGCTTCCGCTTGGCCATCGCCGGCCCCTGCTCAGACCGGGATCCCTGCCCAGCCGGGAATCCCTGGCCGAGCGGAAACGACTGCCCAGCCCGTGATCGGCTTGATCACCCGCAGCGAGCAGGCCAACCCCTATTTCGCGGCCGTGCGGCGCGGCGCCGAGCAGGCCGCCCGCGACCTGGACCTGCGGCTGCTCAGCGCCACCGGTGCGGCCGAAGAGAGCGCCGCCGGTCAGGTGGCCGCCCTGGAGCGGCTGGTGGCCTCGGGTGCACGGGCGATCCTGATCACGCCGGCCGACAGCCGGGCGCTCGTGCCGGCCCTGAGCCGCGCCCGCGCCCGGGGGGTGCTGCTGCTGGCTCTCGATGGGCCCACCGAGCCCGTCACCGCGGTGGATGCGGTGATCGGCAGCGACAACCTCGAAGCCGGGGCCCTGGCCGGCCGCTACGGGCGGGCCCTCTGGGAGGCGGGCCGGCCGGCGCGACCGGCGCGGCTAGCCCTGCTCGATCTGCCGGCGGCCAGCACCATTGGGGCTCAGCGCCGCCAGGGGTTTCTGGCCGGTTTTGGCCTTGCCGCGGCGGCGGCCGGCCCCAAAGCCAAGGTGGTGTGCCGGCTGGAAACCCGCGGCGATCGGGTCAGTGCCAAGGCGGCGATGGAGGTTTGCCTGAGCCGCAGCCCGGTGGATCTGGTGTTTGCCGCCAATGAACCGGCCGCGGCCGGAGCCGCCACTGCCCTGGCCGCCGCCGGTCTCACGGCCCGAATGCCGGTGGTCACCGTGGATGGCAGCTGCCTCGGTGTGCGGGCCGTCGCCGATGGCTACTTCAGCGCCACGGCCCAGCAGTTTCCCGGCCGCATGGGTGAGGCGGGCGTCGCTGCCGCCGCCAACTGGCTGCGCCGCGGGCAGCGGCCGGATTCCCGCATCAACACCGGTGTCAGCCTCGTGGTGGCCCTGCCCTTGGGCGGTGTGCCCAGCATTGATCTGCAGGCAGGGCTGGCGGCCTGCTGGGGCGGTGTGCCCGACCTGGCCACTGGCATCCGCGCCTATGCCTATCCCGCCAATCGCCAGACGGTGGCGCTGGTGCAGGCGGCCGTCGCCGCCATCGCCCAGCGCGGCGAAGCGGCCGTCGCTGAGGTGCACGGGTCGGCCGGCACCACGGACGCGGGAGCCCGCAGCTTGTTTGTGCTCTCCAGCAGCGGTGAACCCCTCGCCCTGCCGCTGAAAGAGGGCGGCCCTGCCGGCGTCGCCGCCCTGCCTAATCGCCAGCGGCTGCTGGAAATCGGCGACTCCACGGCGGGGCGCGGCTGGCTGCATGACCGCCTGGCCAATCCCGCCGGCACCACTCCGCTCTGGCGCTCCACCTATGTGGAGCGCGTGCTCAGTCCCAGCGGGAGTCGTCTGCTGGTGGGCCGCTCCCAGCTCGACAGCCCGATCGAGAACGCCTTCCTGGTGCAGCAGGTGAACGCTGCTGCGGCCCTGATCGCCCGCCAGGGGCGAGCGGCCTTCCCGGCCCTGCGGGATCGCCAGGGCCGCTTCGTCTTTCGCGATGTCTATGTCTTTGTGCTCGATGCCAACGGGGTGGAACTGGTCAATCCGCTGTTTCCACAGCTCGAGGGCCGCAATCTGATCGCACTGCAGGACGGGGAGGGCAAGGAAGTGATCCGCGATGAGCTGCTGCTGGCGCTGCGCAACGGCTCCGGCTGGACAGCGGCGCTCTGGCCTGATCCCCGCAGCGGTAAACCCAGCCGCAAGATCTCCTATGTGAGCCGGGTCACCACCCCGCAGGGCGAAATCCTGGTGGTGGGAGCTGGGGTGAACGAATCGTTAGCGCCGACCCCGGCCCGCTGAGAACGGGGGGCCGATCGCGGCGCGAGCCGATTGGGGTCCCGGATCGATCAGCTTGAGGCGCTGACGGTGCGGGAAATCAGCACCGTCAACATCACGATCGCCAACAGCACCTGTAGCGACATCACCAGCTTGGCCCGACGCGACATCACCGCTTCGGAGGTGGGGCCGTAGGTGGAATTGACGTTGAGGGAGATGAACAGGTAATCGATGATGTGGGGTTCTGGTGGATCTTCCCCTTCACGACTCGGCCAGATAAAAGCGCCTCCGGGGGTGCTGACATCAAGAAAGATATAGACAAACATAAACACCAGCACGCTTTCCATATAAACTGCTGCCACATCCCAGAGGCCAGATAGTCCGCCGGCATGCTGAAGCCCGGCGCTGGCCACCATCGACAGCACATTTGTGATCACCTGGACCATGGAGAACAGCAGATAGGCCAGAGCCCAGCGGAATAAAGCCCGCTTGTGGCCGCTGAACAGGCTGATGGTGAGGCCGATCGTGACGGCGATGAAAGCGATGGTGCTGATCATGTCGACCGAGTGCACCAGGTTGTTGATATCCGGTGCGATCAGGCGGCGATGTTTGAGATGGCTGACCAGCAGCAGATCCATCACCCAGACGCCGGTGGTGGCCGCAATCACCGCCAGGCGACCGCGCCCCTGGGTGAGACGCTCGCGCAGCAGATCGGCGGGGCCTTTGGAGGGCTGAACGGGGGTCTGAATCATGGAAACCTAGCAGTAATGTATGCGTCAGAAAAACTGGTCAAAGTTGTCGAAGTCAACGGCTTTGAAGTTGCCTTCCTGCACCTGGGTCATCAGCCGTTCCAGCTGCACCCACAGGGCCCCGGCCGTGGCAACGGAGAGCAGGAAGGCCACCAGCAGGGCGGCGCCACTGCCGAAGCCGAACACCTGCAGGCTGCCGCCGATGAACAGGGTGACGCCGATCACGGTGCCGATCCAGGGCAGGATCGTTTCGGTGTTGCCCAGGGGCAGCAGGCTGAGGCGGTCCTGCTTCCAGCCATCCAGACGGTTCTGCACCAGCTTCGAGAAGGTGAGCCCGCAGAGGATGGACATCGCCAGGCCGATGCCGGCCAGCACGTAGGGCGGATTGCTGTAGGTGGCGTATTCAAGCAGGATCTCGGCCGCATCGAGATCACCGAAGAAGCCGCTGGCCTGGTCGAGGGCGGCCTCCTGCAGGTCGATGGGCGGAACGGTCACGGCGGAGCTGCGGGCGGATGCCGACGTTAAACCGGTCCGGTCGAAGCTGATTCACCGCTGATTCACCGGCTGGAATCAGGCGGCGAGGGGATTGAGCCGCGCCAGCATGCCGCTGGCCAGCCTGCGGGCTGAAAACCGGCTGCGCACCAGCTGGAGCAGCGCCCGCAGGTCGGCGGTGTTGAGGCGATCGTCGGCCACCAGGGCCAGCAGCATGCGCTGCCGCAGGCCGCCGCCTTCGGGGCCCAACAGCAGCCGCAGGCCATCGCGGGCCACCGGCAGCAGATCGGTACCGGGACCGTCGTTTTCCACGACTGCTAGCAGATTTTCGAGCCGCTCCACCCGCAGCCGCCCCTGGCGATCGAAGATCACCTCCAGCAGTTTTTCGCGCATCTCGGCCGTATCGCCCGCCAGCAGTCGGCGCGCCACATAGGGATAGGCGACGCGGATGATGCGGAAGTCGGGATCGAGGCGCATCGCCAGGCCCTCCTGGCTGACCACCGCCCGGATGATCAGGGCAAACCGTGCCGGCACCCGGAAGGGGTAGTCGTACATCAGTTCAGAAAAGCGATCGGTGATCGCCTTGAAGTTGAAGTTGCCGACGTTTTCGCCCATGGCGCCACCCAGCACTTCCTCCAGGGCCGGCACGATCGGGGTCAGATCAGCCTTGGGATTGAGAAAGCCGAGGGTCAGGAAATCCTGGGCCAGCGCCTCAAAATCCCGATTGATCAGATGCACCACGGCACCGGTGAGGGTGAGGCGATCGGCATCGCTGAGCGAATCCATCATGCCGAAATCGACATAGCCCACATGGCCCAGTCCCCTGGTTTTGCCGGGCAGGGCGAAAAGGTTGCCGGGGTGGGGATCGGCATGGAAATAGCCGAACTCGAGCAGTTGTTGCAGCCCCGCAATCACACCGGTGCGAATCAGGGCAGCCGGGTCGAGATGGTGGGACTCCAGTTCGCGCCGGCTCTGCATCTTGACGCCGTCGATCCAGCTGGTGGTCAGCACCCGCCGGGCCGAAAGACTGTGTTCCACGCTGGGCACCGTCACTTCCGGCTGGCTGGCGAACATCCGGGCAAAACGCTCGGCGTTGGCGGCTTCCTTGCGATAGTCGATTTCGTCGAAGAGGGTGGCGCCGAACTCGTCGATGATCGCGCCAAGGCCGAAGCCGAGATTGAGCGGCAGGAAGGGCGCCGCCAGGATGCCGAGCGTGCGGATGATCACCAGATCGCGCCGCAGGATGTAGGGCAACTCGGGTCGCTGCACCTTCACCGCCACCCAGTGGCCATCGTCGAGGCGGGCCTTGTACACCTGGCCCAGGCTGGCTGCCGCCACCGGATAGTCGGGGAAGGTTTCGAACAGGCTGTGGGCCGGAGCGCCCAGCTCGGTTTCGATCAGCTGCAGCGCGATGGCATGGGAGAAGGGGGGCAGGTCGTCCTGCAGCCGGGTGAGCTCATCGAGCCAGTCCTTGCGCACCAGGTCCGGCCGGGTGGAGAGGGCCTGACCCACTTTGATGAAGCAAGGCCCGAGGCGGGTGAGGGTGGAGAGGATGCTCTGGGCCAGCCGCTGCTGCACCTGGGGGTCGCGGCTGTTGCCCTGCACCGCCAGGCTCAGGGCCAGGCTGCCCAGCGACCAGAACACCACCAGCAGCCGGCCGATCCAGATCCAGGGCCGCAGAGCCAGCCAACGCAGATCGGCCCGGGGGTTGTAGCGGGGGGTGTCGTCGGGGCTGGTGCTGGTGGCACCGCTGCCAGCAGCAGGGGCGGAGTTGGACAACAGGGGGGCACTGGCAAGGGCAGCGCTGGCAGATCCGGCTGCCCGGCTGGCGCTGCTGGATCGCGGTTCGGTAACAGGCAGATCAGGACTCCTCGCTGCCCAGACTCTAGAAAGTTCGTAGGAGTTGCCATGGGCCCCGCCGCCGGCGAGCCACTGCTGCGCGCCCTGGCAGCCCGCGCCCCCGCCCTGCCGTTGCACCTGCCCAGCCATGGGCGTGGTCGCAGCCTGGCCCCCGGCCTGCGCCAGTTGTTGCGGCTGGCCCCCGGCGCCTGGGATCTACCGGAACTGCCCGACATCGGCGGTCCGTTGGTCGCCAGTGGGGCGGTGGCCGCTTCGCAGCAGCGCTCGGCGGCCCTGTTGGGGGCTGAGCGCTGCTGGTATGGCGTCAATGGGGCCTCTGGCCTGCTGCAGGTAGCCCTGCTGGCCCTGGCGCCATCCGGCAGCCGGGTGCTGCTGCCGCGCAATCTGCATCGCTCCCTGCTGCATGGCTGCGTGCTGGGGCAGATCGAGCCCCTGCTCTACGACCTGCCCTTTGATCCGCGCACCGGGCTGTGGTTGCCGCCCGACCGTGAGCATCTGCAACGGGTGCTGGCGGCGGCCCGCGCCCGCGGCCCAGTCGCCGCCCTGGTGCTGCTCGATCCCACCTATCAGGGCCTGATGGTGGATCTGCCGGCCCTGATTGAGCTGGCCCATGGCCAGGGCCTGCCGGTGCTGGTGGATCAGGCCCACGGTGCGGGCGCGGCGGTGGCCGCCGGGGCAGACCTCACGGTGTTGTCGCTGCAGAAGAACGCCGCCGGTCTGGCCCAGAGCGCTGTGTTGCTGGCCCAGGGCGAACGGGTCGCGGTGGCGGCGATCGAGCGGGCCCTGTTGTGGCTGCAGACCTCCAGCCCCAGTGCCCTGCTGCTGGCCGCCAGCGCCGCTGCCATCGACCATGCCCACAGTTCGGCGGGACGCCGCCAGCTGGAGCGGGCGCAGCGGCGGGGCCTGGCTCTGCGCCAGCGCCTGCAGGCCTTGGAGTTGCCGCTGGTGGCCAACGCGGATCCCCTGCGTCTGGTGCTGGCGACGGCGCCTCTGGGGATCTCGGGCCTGGCCGCTGATGCCTGGTTGCTGGAGCGGGGGGTGGTTGCCGAGCTGCCGGAACCGGGTGCCCTCACCTTCTGCCTCGGACTCGATCCGCCCCGGGCGCTGGAACGGCTGCTGCCGCGCCAGCTGCTGGCGCTGCGGCAGGCCCTGGGCGGCCAGCCGCTGCCCCCGTTTTCGGCGCCGCCGCTGCCGCTGCTGGCCGCCCTGGCGCTACCCCTCGGCCAGGCCTGGCGCGCGGGGTCCATCGCTGTGCCCCTGGCCGAGGCCGCCGGGCGGATCGCCGCCGAGCCCCTCTGCCCCTATCCGCCGGGGATCCCCTTGCTGGTGCCGGGCGAACGGATCGACCCGGCCCGCGCCCTGTGGCTGGAGCAGCAACGCCAGCTCTGGCCCGGCCAGCTGCCAGCTAGCGTGCAAGTCGTGGATGGGCCATGACCCACCTGCAACGATCCAGCGGCCATGACATCCCAGACCGAGGCCTATCGCTGGGATTTCGTCACCCCCGGGCTCCCCGATGGCGCCTTTGAGGCCGCTCCCGGTTTCAGCCCGACGCCGATGGAGCTGCGGGTGATGCTGCTGGCCCATCTGCGCCCCCGACCCGATTCGCTGGTGTGGGATGTGGGCGGTGGCACCGGTGCCCTGGCCCTGGAGATCGCCCGGCTGATGCCCCTGGGCCAGGTGCACACGCTGGAGCGCGATCCCGATGCGGTGGAGCTGCTGGAGCGCAATCGCCAGCGCTTCGGCATCACCAATCTCCACAGCCACCAGGGCAAGGCGCCGGCTGATCTCGATCAGCTGCCGCCCCATCCCGATCGGGTGCTGCTGGAGGTGGGCCGGCCGCTGGTGGATGTGCTGCGGGCCGTGTGGGAGGCGCTGCTGCCCAACGGCCGGCTGGTGATCAGCACCGTGAGTCTTGAAGGGCTGGTGGATGCCACCGACACCCTCGCCCAGCTGGGAGCCCGTGATCTGCAGGTGGTTCAGGCCACGGTTCATCGCATGCAGCGTCGTGGCAGCCAGGCCAAGCTGGCGGCCGCCGAACCGCTGTTTGTGATCGCCGCCGAACGCTGACCTTGACCCGCCCCCGCGCCGCCACCTCCATCGCCCGTCTGGCCAGTGGCTGGGCGGCGGGTGGGTTCGGCGCTCTGGTGGTGCTGCTCGGCGGCTGGTGGTTCACCCTGGCGGTGGGGCTGATCGTGCATCTGGGGCTGCTGGAGTTTTTCCGCATGGCCCAGTTCAAGGGCATCCGGCCCGCCACCAAGACCACCCTGGTGGCCGTGCAGCTGCTGCTGCTCTCCACCCAGGCGGCGGCGGCGGCCCACTGGGTGGGTGCCGGCGGTGCACCAGCCGGTGTGGCTGGCGATGTGGCGGCGGCGGTGCTGCCGGCTTCGGGGGCGGTGATCTGCGGCTGGCTGTTGTTGCAGCCCACCACCGGCACGATCGCCGACATCGCCGCCTCCGTGTTCGGGCTCTTTTACCTCGGTTTCCTGCCCAGCCACTGGATCAAGCTGCGCAACCTGGTGGACCCCAGCCTGGCGCCGAACCTCTCGGGCACCTTGCCGTTCACCGACTGGCCCTGGACCTCCGGACTGGCGCTCACCCTGCTGGCTTGTTTTCTGATCGTGGCCACCGATATCGGTTCCTATGTGATCGGCCGGCGCCTCGGTCGCCATCTGCTTTCGCCGATTTCCCCCGGCAAAACAATCGAAGGGGCCCTCGGTGGCATCGGTTGTGCCCTGCTGGTGGGCGCCCTGGGCGGGGTGCTGCTGGGCTGGCGCTGGGGCTGGCTGCTGGGCGGCCTGCTCGGGGCGGTGGTGGCCCTGTTCGCCCTCGTCGGCGATCTCACCGAGTCGATGATGAAACGGGATGCGGGCATCAAGGATTCCGGCGATGCGATTCCGGGCCATGGCGGCATCCTCGATCGCATCGACAGCTACCTGTTCGTGCCAGCGGTGGTGTACTCGCTCGTCACCCTGGTGCTGCCGATCCTGGAGCGCGGTTGAACCGGCCAGGGGCATGGGTCAGAACCTGATGCCGCAGCTCCTGGGGACTGGAGCCACACCAGCGGCGAAATTCAGACCGAATGCGGCCGTAGCCGGGCAGACCCACAGACGCCAATAACGCTTCCAGGGGCAGGGCGCCGAGCTCGGGACGCTGCAACAGGCGATGCAGGGCCTGCAATCGCAGCCGTTTGAGCCGCTGCATCGGGCTGCAGCCGCGCTCGCGCTGGAAGGCGAGCTGCAGGCTGCGGGGCGTGAGCGCCAGCTGCCGGGCCAGGTCGGCGATGCGCAGCGGCTGCTGGAGCCGCTCCTGCAGCCAGGTTTCAGCTTCCGCCACGATTGCGGCGCTGCGACTGGGTGGCGGCGGGCTGGCGCTGCCTTCCGTGTGGACGGCCTCCAAGTCGAGCAGGGTTTCGTAGAGGCATTGCACCTCCTCCTGCGGCTGCAGGCCGCTGCTCGCCGGTCCGGAGTTACAGACCAGATCCGCCAGCTGGCGGGCTTGGGCGATCACGGCCTGGGCGGCGGGACCGGGGCTGAGCAGCACCGGCTGGGGTCGCGCCGAGCCGGGAGCGCCGAAGCCCAGAGCCCGCAGCGGCTCCACCGGCAGCACCAGCGAGAGCCCCTGCAGCCGGGCGCTGCTCTCGCCGCGCAGATGCTGCCCAGGGCGGCAGAGCATGGCCATGCCCGGCTCGGCCAGCACCTCCTCGCCATTCACCGTTTCCCGCACCCAGCCCTTGAGCGGCAGCCAGAGCACGAAGCTCTCCGCAGCTTGGTGGCGATCCAGCCGGGTGCGGCCGACGCCTTCGATTGCCACCACGCCGACCCCTGCAAGCTGACTGGCACGCAGATGGGCCTGAAAACCGAGGTTGTCCGTCTCGTAGCGGGTGTTCAGTAATTCACTGCGGTGCTCGCCCAGTAGGGCACTCAGCGAGGCCTGCCAATCGTCAAAGTCGTGGGTGCGCAGCACCGTCTGCAGCTGGCTCAGGCCAGGGGGCTGGCAGGGTCGGCTCGGCTGCTTCATCCAGGCGGCACGGTGGATGCAGGGTAAGACGCTGCTTGAGGGGATCCCTGCCGCAGAGCGGGCTGAGGATCCAGGCTCAGCTCCGCCGCTGCGGTCTGGCATTCAGAACTGCGGGTGTGATCTACGGCTGCGGTCGATTGCCAACCAGGCTCGCCAACTCAGTTCACCTGGCCAGCGC
>CAMBZX010000068.1 GCA_945872185.1 Synechococcus sp. UW140
ATTGAGCTGGCGCCACCGGAGGAGCCGGCTCCGGCCTTGATCCATGCCCTGATGCAGCAACGGCGGGCCTGGCGGCGCCAGCAGGGCGCCCTGGAGATGGAGCAGGCCGAAGGCCGGATCCATGCCCAGCAGGAGCTGGCGCAGCTGGAGGTGGTCGAACCGTCAGCCTCCCGCAGCATGGTGGCGGAGGCGATGATCCTGGCCGGGGCGGTGATCGCCGCCCATGGTCTCGCCACGTCCCTGGCCCTGCCCTATCGCAGTCAACAGAGCGCCAACCTGCCCTCGGAGCAGGAGCTGGCCGAACTGCCCCCCGGTCCGGTGCGGCATGCAGCACTCAAGCGCTGCCTGGGGCGCGGCCATGTCGGTGTCCAGCCAGCGCCCCACTTCAGCCTCGGCCTACCGGCCTATGTGCAGGCCACGTCGCCGATCCGGCGCTACGGCGACCTGCTGACCCAGCGGCAGCTGGCCCTGCAACTGGAAGACCAGCCGCTGCTGGATGAAGCCCAGATGGCGGGACTGCTGAGCAGCCTGGAGGGGGCGGTGCGCGAAGGCATCACCATCAGCCGCGAAGATCAGCGCCATTGGCAGCAGGTGTGGTTCGAACAGAATCCACGCCCCAACTGGCGCGGCCTGATGCTGCGCTGGCTGCGGCCCCAGGACAATCTCGCCCTGGTGCAACTGGAGGAGCTCTGCCTCGACTTCCCCTGCCTCTGCCCCAGCGCCAGCCAACCGGGTGACACGGTGCTGGTGCAGGTGGAGCTGGTGGATTCGCTGCGGGACCAGCTGCGCCTGCGGGCCAGCGGCTGAACAGCCAACGGCTGATTCCTCAGCCGCTACACCCCGGGCTCGACCAGCCGCGAGAGCCGCAGCCAGGGGCCCCAGGGATTGGCGCAACCCAGCATGGCGACGTTGCGCGATCGCTCCTGGGCCAGCAACCAGCGATGCAGGGCCGGCTCCAGGGTGATCACCGGCCACAGCCGGCCCGCCACCAGCAGCCCGTAGCCGCCGCTGCCGTCCGGCTGCAGCTCGCCCTGCCAGAGCCGTTCCCGCCGCTGTGGCGGCGCCTGCCAGGGTGCCGGTTCAGCGTCGCCTGACAGCAGGCCGTGGCCAGCAAGGCGACTGGGATCGGCAAGCGCCTGCAACTGCCGCTGCCGCCACTGCGGATGGTGCCAGGGGGTGTCCCATAGCGGCAAGGGTGCCGCCGGAGCCTGGGGATCACGGATCAGGGCCTCCTGCAGCAGCCGCGGCGCCAGGTCCGCCGGCAGCAGATCGCCCTGGCAGCAAAGGGCGGCGGCCAGGCCAGCCGCCTGGCCGATGTTCAGCACCAGCGGTTGCAGCCGGGTGGCGCCATTGGCCATGTGACTGACACTCAGACACTTATCGGCGGCCAACAGGTTCGAACGATCACGGCTCACCAGGGCGCCATAGGGAATCGCAAAGGGGGTGCCGCTCCAGCGCCCGCCCCAGCGGCAGCTTTTCGGCGCCAGGGGCCAGTCGGCGCCGGGATAGTGGTGATCATTGGCATAGTTGCCCACGGCGATGGCCGTGCAGCGGCCGGCCGCATCGAAGGGCAAGGGGGCGATGCTGGCGCCAGGCCCCTGGGGCAACAGATGCTGCTCGAGCACCACGCTCTGACCCTGCAGCCGCCTGCCCTCGCGCCAGTAGGGCATCAACGCCAGCGCTTGCTCGCCCTCCAGGGCGCCATGGCGCGCCTCGTTGGCGGTGGGGAAGATCCTGCCGGGCTGTAGCCAGCCCCCACTGAGGTTGCCGAGCATCGCGGCGAACTGGAGGCTGTGCTCTTGCATCGCGGCCAGCAACTCAGCTGCGGCCGCTTGCTGCTGCGATCCGGTTGCCGGAACGGCAAAGGCACGCTCAAGACCGTGATGCCAGTCGTTGCCGTGCAGCGGCCAGTTCAGCATCACCAGACCGCCGGGCAGGCGGCCATAGGTGAGGGTCTTCTCGAGGCCGAAGGCCTCGGTGGCCCCCTCAAAGGGTGGCGGCGGCGCGGTGGCCACCAGATCGGGCGGCGGCGCGGCGGCCGTCAGCTGGCCCAGCACTACCCAGGTGGGGGATTGCACCGGCTGCCGTTTGAAGAACGGATCCTGTTCCAAGCGCTGCTGGCTGGGTGCGCTGGGCTCCTGCCATTGCTCCTGGGATTCCCAGCCCAGGCGAAAGCCGGCGCCGCTGCAGCCGATCAGATCGCCGCGATCGCTGCCGTCGATCACGATCCGCGGATGGACGAGGACGTCGGCTGCACCAGCGTCATGGTGCCGACCGACCTGCAGGGCGGTGATGCGGTCCTGGTGGCTCACCACTTCCAACAGCGTGCAGTCTGGCCACCATTGGATGGTGGGTTCGGCCGCCAGCCAGCGGCGCAGGATCCGCTCCGCCGTGGCCGGGCGGTAGCCGAAGCAGCTCACCCAGTTCTGATCCAGCCCCTCGGGTTCTTCCTGTTCGAGGGCGCGCAACAGGGCACCCCAGAGGCCGGTCTGCCAGGGCGTCAGCTCATTGCCATCGGGAGCGCAGACGCCGGCGGCGCTCACCATGCCGCCCAGCCAGGCGCCTGGTGTCAGCAGCAGGGTGCTGGCGCCGGCGCGGCCTGCCTGCAGGGCCGCCGCCACGCCGCCGCTGCCGCCACCCCACACCACCACGTCCACACTCAGCTCGCTGCGCTCGCCCATGGCCCCCTGCTCTTGCCCGAGCGAATCCTGCCTCAGGCAGGAGCCCTGGGTAGGATCCGCCCGACCGGGCAGGGCCGTAGCGGCGGTGCCGTGAGCCCCCGAACCCGCCGATGTCTTACACCCTCACCACGCCCCTCTATTACGTCAACGATCGGCCGCACCTGGGCAGCACTTACACAACCCTGGCGTGTGATGCGATCGCCCGGTTCCAGCGCCTGAACGGCCAGGCCGTGACCTTCATCACCGGCTGCGATGAGCACGGACTCAAAATCATGCGCACCGCCGAGGCGGCGGGTCTCACGCCCCAGGCCCATTGCGATGCCATCAGCGCGCGCTACCGCGATCTGTGGCAGCGCTGGCAGATCAGTAACGATCGCTTCATTCGCACCAGCGACCCGCGTCATCACCAGGTGGTGGAGCAGTTCTTCGCCCGGGTGGAAGCGAGCGGCGATGTGGTGGAGGGCCGCCAGCAGGGCTGGTATTGCGTCGCCTGTGAGGAGTTCAAGGACGATCCCCACGAGAGCGACGATCCGGAATGTGCGATCCATCGCCGACCGCTGGAATGGCGCGATGAAGTGAACCTGTTTTTCCGTCTCTCCCGCTATCAACAGCAGATCGAGGCGCTGGTGGCCCAGGAGGGCTTCATCGCACCAGCCTCACGCCGGCGTGAGGTGCAGAACTTCGTGGCCGGAGGATTGAAGGATTTTTCGATCTCACGGGTGGATCTGCCCTGGGGCATTCCGGTGCCCGGCCATGCCGGCCACACCTTTTATGTGTGGTTTGATGCGCTGCTGGGCTATCTCTCCGCCCTGCTCGAGCCAGGCCAACCGGTGGAGCTGGAGAGCTTGCTGCACCAGGGTTGGCCCGCCCAGCTGCATGTGATCGGCAAGGACATTCTGCGCTTCCATGCCGTTTTCTGGCCGGCGATGTTGCTTTCGGCGGGGCTGGAGTTGCCGCGCACAGTGTTCGGCCACGGCTTCCTCACCCGCGAGGGCCAGAAGATGGGCAAGTCGCTCGGCAACGTCCTCGATCCCGAGCTGTTACTGGAACGGTGCGGCCGCGATGCGGTGCGCTGGTATCTGTTGCGCGACATCCCCTTCGGCGAGGACGGCGATTTCCAGCAGCAGCGCTTCAGCGATCTGGTCAACAACGACCTGGCCAACACCATCGGCAATCTGTTGAATCGCACCTCCTCGATGGCGCGCAAATGGTTCGATGGCGCCGTGCCGCCCGCCGGTGCGGCAGCCGAGGCTGACCATCCCCTGGCCCTGGCGGCGCTGGCGGCAGCCGAGCGTTTTCAGCAGGCGATGGCCAGCCTCGAGTTCCGCACGGCCGCGGAAAGCGTGCTGCAACTGGCGATCGGCGCCAATGGGTTCCTCAATGACAACGCCCCCTGGAAACGGATGAAAACCCCAGGCGACGAAGTCAGAGTCGGCGAGGATCTTTATGCCGTGCTCGAAACCAGCCGCTGGGTGGGTCTGCTGCTGGCGCCGCTGCTGCCAGATCTGTCCTCGCGGCTGCTGGAGCAGTTGGCCCAGGCCCCGATCGACAGCAGCAGCGATCCGCTGGCTTCGCCCACCCCCTGGCAGCAGGCCCTGCGCTGGGGTGCCCTGAGGCCGGGCCTGGCCCTGCCGGAACCGGTTCCCGTGATGCAGCGCCTTGAGCTGGATGGTCCCCTGTGACTGGGTCGCTCCATGGGCGGCCGTTGCTGCGGGCTGGGCGGGCGCGGCTGGCCCCGCTGCTGCTCACCCCCGTGCTGTTGACGGCCTGCTCCAGCGGCAAACCGATCGCCCAGGACGACAACGCCCCACCGTTCGTGTTCCGTTCGCTCGATCTGCGCCAGCAGGATCAACGCGGTCGTCCCGCCTGGAGCCTCACCAGCCCAGAAGCGCGCTACGACCTGCGCCGCCAGGTGGCCCAGGCGGTGACCCCGAAGGGGTTGATCTATCGCGATGGCCAACCCGCCTACCGGCTGCAGGCCACCAGTGGCACCGTGATCAACGACGGCGAGGTGGTGCTGCTCGAAGGCCAGATTCGCGTCGAGCAGGTGGGCCGCCAGCCCGTCCTGATCCAGGCCTCCCGCGTGCGCTGGTTCCCCTCCCGCCAGCGCATGGAAATCGACCGCCATCCCCAGGCCAGTGATCCCCAGTACCGGCTGAGCTCGCGACACGCCACCTTTCTGTTCGATCAGAACCTGCTGAAGCTGCGGGGCAAGCCGCGGATGGAGCACTGGAGCGACCGCTTCAATCCGTTCAAGGATCCCGCCCGCTCAGATCCGGACACGGTGGTGCACGTGAGCGAAGCGGACTGGAATCCCAACACCGGCGCTCTGCAGGCGCGCGGGCCGGTGCTGGCCAAGCGTCGGGTGCCGGGTCGTGCCCGTAGCAAGCCGCTTCAGAATCTCAGCGCCTCCGCGTTCGCCGGCAACACCCAGCAGCAGCAGCTGCAACTGCAGGGACCGGTGCTGTTCAGCGACAGTGTCGATCAGGCCCAACTGGAGGCTCAGGAGGTGCGGCTCGATCTGAAGGCCCACACGGCCAGCACCAGTGGCACCATCCAGCCCAAGCCGGGGCTCCTAAATGCGTGGAGCCAGGGCTTCGATCGGTCTGGCCAGCCACCGCGCGTGGCGATCCCTGCCGGGTGTGTGATCACCAAGGCCAAGGATGTGCTCACGGCGGGCCGTTGCCATTGGAACTGGCTCAGCCAGGAGGTGGAAGCCGATGGCGGCCTGGAGCTGCGGCGCCAGGACCATCAACAGATCACCCGCGGCCAGCAGCTGCGCGGCAAACTCGGCTCTGACGGCACGATGCTCGTGTTCACACCGTCGGGGCGGGTGTTCAGTCAGTTCCAGGTGCCGAATCGTCCGGGACCGCCGCGGCTGCAACGACCTCGTCCAGCGCCGGAGCCCATTCGGCTGTAAGCCGCTGCGCCCAGCCCTCCAGCCAGATGAGATCACTGCGACTGAAGCAGCGCACCGACCATCCCCCCAGCAGCAGCAGGCCACGGGTGCCGATCGGCTGCACCACCACCGAGGGCAAGCCGGGCAGCAGGCCATCAAATTCGGCGCGACCGGGATAGAGCGTGAGATCCACCAGGGAAATCGCCTTGCCGCTTTGCAGGCAGCGCGCAGCGATCGGCCCCGAGACAAAACGGCTGTCGCTCAGCAGACCGCGCCGCAGCAGCACCTGCTGGTCCCACTGCAGCAGCAGGCAGGCCGCCGGGGTGGCGGTCAACAGCAGGGAACTGCCCCAGCCGAGTTCCCGCCGCAGGGGCTCGGGCAAGCCCTCAGCCAACACCAGCCCTTCGCGGCCGGCCAGTTCGACCCGCTCGGCCACCACGGGGGTGATGCGGCTCCACAGCAGCCCCACCAGCATCAACACCACCGAGAGGATGCTGGCCACCACCCCGGCCCGCTGCAACGAAGGATCGACATGATCAGCGCTGAGCTGGTTGATCACCGTCAGCACCAGGCCCACAGCCCCTGCAGCCAGCGGAATGCGGGCTGTAGGGGGCATGTCCATGACCATGAATCAAAGACAGTCGTTGCGTTCAGGATGCCGGATGGGACCGCGCCCTGCTGCAATGGGTGCAGCTTTTTCCGCCCCCATGACTCCCAGTGAGGCTTTCGCCGCCATTGCCCTTGCCGCCGTGGCCTGTGATGGCGCCCTCGATCGCGAAGAGGCCCATGCCTTGCGGCAGCAACTGGAAAAGCGCAGCCCCTACCGCGACCTGAGCGAGGTGGCGATGGGGCAGATGTTCGATGGTCTGCTCACCACCCTGCGCCGCGACGGCTGGGAAGCCCTGATCAGCGAGGCGATTCCCCTGTTGACGCCCCCCCAACAGGAAACCGCCCTGGCGATGGCCGCCCAACTTGTCCATGCCGACCGCGTCGTGACCGCCACCGAGCAGGACATGTTGCAGCGCATGGCTGGCGAGTTGCAGCTCCCTGCCGATCGCTCCCAGCAGATTCTGGATGTCATTGCCCTGTTGCACCGCGACAGCCTGGCCAGCTGAAGGCAGACTGAGGCCATCCGCACGCCCTCCCGTGGTCCCTGTCGTGCCCCAGATCCATTCTTCCGCCCGCGCCAGGCTTCGGCGCCTCCTGGCGAACTTGGCCCTGGCCATGGGGCTGGTGTTGGCACTCAGCCTCTCCGCTGCCCCGGCCCAGGCCCTGTCCGCCAGCGACTTCCCCGCCACGCCGCCCAGCAGCCATCTGATCGATGCGGCGGATGTCTTCAGCCGAGCCAGCCGCGCCGAAGTGGAGAAACAACTGGAGGGGCTGGCCGCAGAAAGGGTCGATGCGCGGCTGGTCACCCTCAATCGCCTCGATTACGGGCTCACCCTGGATCAGCTGGGCCAGGAACTGCTGGATCGCTGGGCTGCCAGCTCTGCCGACGGCGCCGACGCCAACCAGTTGCTGTTGCTGATCGACACCAAAACCAAAGCCGCTGCGGTGCTGGCCTCGCCCCAGCTGCAGCGCCAGTTGCCTCCGGATCTGTTGCGCAGCACAGCGCGCAGCACCATGGCCCAGCCCCTGCGCGATGGCGATCGTTACCGCCAGGCGACGGTGGACGGTCTGGATCGCCTGGCGCTGGTGCTGCGCGGTGGCGACGATCCCGGTGAAGCCGTGAACGAGGAGGCCCCGGTGCTGGCCAGCAATATTCCGACCCACGAGGAAACGGAGAGCAGCAATGCCTTCACCTGGGTGGTGGTGCTGTTGGTGGTGGGTTCGGTGGTGCCGATGCTCACCTGGTGGGTTTTCTCACGCTGATTTGATCTGAAGGACACACTCCATGGGGCTCACCGATTGGCTGGGTACGTTCGGCAGGGCGCAATCGCTCGATCTGAGCAGCGACCTGGAGCGGGGTTATGAAGCTGGGCTGCTGATTCAGAGCATTGAGCTGGAGCACTACAACGACCGGCCGGTGCGTCCGGAGCTGGAGTTGCGTTTGCCCAAGGGGATGCAGGCCCAGGTGCTGCGGCGTTTCCGGGCCGCGCTCCAGGTCTGCCGCCAGTCGCTCGATCAGCTCGAGCCCTATCGGCAGGAACTGTCGGGGCAGGAGTTGCGGCAGATCCAGCTGATCGAGTCGGTGGTGGCCCGCTACGACGAAAAACGCAAGGCCCTGCCCAGCCTCAGCCGGTCGCCCGAGATCCTGCCCCGCAGCCTGATCGGCGTGGTCGATCAGGTGAGGCGCCAACTGGATCCGGAGGCGGAAGCCACCGTGGTGGCCGGCTTTCGGCGCCGCCGGGATTCCACCCTGGTGTCGCTGCGGATTCTGCTGCTGCTGATCCTGGTGCCGATCCTGATGCAACAGGTCAGCCGGGTTTATGTGGTGTCGCCGTTGGTCGATCGCTTTGCCCCGGAGACGCCATTCCTCAACTATCCGAAGCCGAAGCTGGAGCAGTCGGCGCTGAAGAAACTGCGCGAGTTTCAATCGGAGCTCGAGTTCAGCTCCCTGCTTGACGAGAAAGCCGCCCCCACGGCCGAGGAGATGCGTCTACAAATGGCCGAACGGGCGCGGGAGCTGAAGGAGGAAGCCGATCAGCAGAGCACCCATGCCGTCAAGAATGTCATCTCCGACCTGTTTGGCCTGGTTGGCTTCCTGCTGGTTTGCTTCTTTGGCCAACGGGATATTCAGGTACTGCGGGGCTTCATCGATGAGATGATCTATGGCCTCAGCGATAGCGCCAAGGCATTCGCCATTATTCTTTTCACTGATATTTTTGTTGGCTTTCACAGCCCAGAGGGCTGGACGGTCCTGCTCGATGGCATAGCCCATCACCTGGGACTGCCGCCACAGGAAAATTTCATCATGCTCTTCATCGCCACATTCCCGGTGGTGCTAGCCACAATCTTCAAGTATTGGATCTTCCGTTACCTCAACCGTGTTTCGCCGTCTTCTGTCGCCACCCTGCGCAACATGAATGGTGGCGGTTGAGCCGATTGCCGCGCAGGCTGCACCGGGCCTGGGTGCCGCCAACCTGCCGCGCCTGACCCTGATCAGTGGCCCCTCCGGCGGCGGCAAGAGCCGCTGGGCCGAACATCTGGCCTGCAGCAGCGGCCTGGCGGTGGTGTACCTGGCCACCGGCCCCCTGTTGCCGGACGATCAGGGCTGGCAGCAACGGTTGGAGCGCCATCGCCGCCGGCGACCAGCCCAGTGGGATTGCCGCGAGGTGCAGGGCGAGCTGGTGCCGGAGCTGGCCCTGCTGCAGCCAGGGCAGGTTGCCTTGGTGGATTCCCTCGGCACCTGGGTGGCCGCCTGGCTGGACGCCACCCCGGAGGCCTGGAGCCAGGCGAGCGGCGATTTGCTTGCGGCCCTGGCGATCACGGCGGCGCCCCTGCTGCTGGTGTGCGAAGAGGTGAGCTGGGGCGTGGTGCCGGCCACGGCGGTGGCAGGGCGCTTCCGCGACCGCCTCACCAGCCTGCAACAGGCGATCAGCCGGCGCTGTGATCGCTCCTGGCTGGTGCTGCAGGGGCGGGCGCTTGATCTGCAGGCCCTCGGCATTCCGGTACCGGCGGAGTTCTGATGCCACGCATCGTCCTGTATCAGCCCCAGATCCCACCCAACACGGGCAATATCGCCCGCACCTGTGCCGCCACGACCAGCCCCCTGCACCTGATTGAGCCACTGGGGTTCGTGATCGACGATCGCCAGGTGCGTCGAGCCGGCCTCGACTACTGGCCCTGGGTCGATCTGCAGCGCCATCCGGATCTGGAGGCTTTTCAGCGCCACCGCATGGGCCAGGGCGGTCGGCTGGTGGCCATCAGCGCCCATGCCGAGCGGAGCTACAGCCACTTTGGCTTTGCGGCCACGGACTGGCTGCTGTTCGGTCGCGAGACCGAGGGCCTGCCAGCGGAGCTGCTCGCCGCCGCCGATGCCCGCCTGGCCATCCCGATGGCCGGCGGCCTCAACCGCGGTGGTGGCGTGCGCAGCCTGAATCTGTCGGTCGCGGTGGGCGTGGTGCTGTTCGAGGCGCTACGTCAGCTGGAAGGCACTGCAGCGCCAAGCTTCTGAGCCATCTGTCCTGAGGGTGACCACGGTGAATCCAGCCGCTGGCGCTCGCGGATGTTGCCGGCGTGACTTGATCGAATCGGCTCCACGGGTTACTGTCTGCGCGACCCGTAGATGTCGGCTTCTCTACCGGGTTTTGTCCGAATGGGTGAAAATTTGCATGAAGCCTTTAAGTTGGATCCTGCCTGTCGTCCTTGCTACCCCTGCGATTGTGCCGCTCGTCGCGGCCGTAGCTGATGATGCCCGCGGCTCAAACCCAACAGATCTTCTGATCGCCTCCCTGCCCGCCATCAAGCCCTCCACGGTCTGGGTGAAGATCAAGCAGTCCACCACCATCGAGGAACTCTCTTCCCAGCTGCGGCTGGACGAAACCCAGCTGGCCAAGCTCAACCGGGTGGATGAGGACCATCGCTTCAACCCTGGCGAACTGCTGGCCCTGCCATCAGCCCAGGCTGATCAACTCGATCGCATCGCCTCGCTAGATCCCGCCGGTGCTCGCCAAGCCCATCCCTTGCCCTACGCACCGCCGCCCTCGGTTGGGGCCGGGGTGGTGCGCTTTGGCGACACCTTGCTGCTGATCGCCCAGCGCTACGGCCTGACCCTGGCCGAGCTGCTGCGGCTCAATCCAGGATTGGAGACGGCCCGGCTTGTGGTCGGCAGCCAGGTGCACCTCGCCCAGTCGGCCCCGAACATCCGCTCACGCATGCTGCTGGGGATGAACCCGGTGGGCAGTGGCGGTGTCAGCTGGCCCGAACTACCCAACTTCGGTCCCCAGCAACGCCCGTTCCGTGGCAGTGGCAACACCGCCTCGCTGATCTGGCCGACCAAAGGCACCTTCACGTCCGGCTACGGCTGGCGCTGGGGGCGGATGCACAAGGGCATTGACGTTGCCAATAATGTCGGCACTCCGATCGTCGCCGCCCTGGAGGGACAGGTGGCCTTCGCCGGCTGGGATGACGGTGGCTATGGCTACCTGGTCAAAATCCTGCATGCCGATGGCAGCGTCACCGTGTACGGCCACAACAGCAGAATCCTGGTTAGCCAGGGGCAATTCGTGCAGCAAGGCCAGCCGATCAGCCAGATGGGCAGCACAGGCCGCAGCACCGGTCCCCACCTCCACTTCGAGGTTCGCCCCGCCGGCCGGGGGGCGATCAACCCGCTGCACGTCCTGCCACCACGGGCCTGAACCCCAGCCCATCGCCCGTTTCTGATCCGGAGCCAGGACCGCCATCGCTTAAGCTGCCACCTCCGGCTCGGTAGCTCAGCTGGTTAGAGCGTGGGATTCATAACCCCAAGGTCGGGAGTTCAAGTCTCCCCCGAGCCATACCTTCAAAGCCCTGCTTCGGTGGGGCTTTTTTGCGGCGCTGCCAGCGATCTCAGCGACAGCGGGGCATCGCTCGGGTGGTGAGGCTTGGACGCGGTTGAACGCGGATTTGCAGACCGCATGACCAGTGCTGTCCATGGCGCATGGACAAGGCTCACGAACTCGCCGGCCGCTGATGGCTGCCGGAAACGGTCAGAAGCAGCTCTGCACCAGGAACCCATATCAGCTCAGATCACCCGCACACCCGTTGGCCTGGGATTGCTGCCAGCCTTAGCGGTAACCAGGTGTAAAAGCATGGCAGCAGCAGCAGCGAGCAGATGAAACGGTGGAACGAGGTGGTGTTGCTGCTGCTGCTGGCCGTGGGCCAGCCGGCTGCGGCCAGCGAGGTGCTGCGGGTGGGGGTGCTGGACGGCTCTCCCCCCTGCTCGCAGCAGCAGAGCAACGGACAGTGGCAAGGGCGGGCGGTGGATCTATGGGAAGTTATGGCCAACCGCGAACGGCTGCCCTACGTGTTTAGCGGTTATCCCAACCCCAGCAGCCTGCTGGAAGCCACCCAGATGAACCGGGTCGACATCGGCGTGGGCTGCCTCACCGTGGCCCCGGAACGGGTGGGCCGCTACCGCTTCAGCCTGCCGTTCCAGGAGGAGGGGCTGGCCCTGCTGCTTCCCACCGATCGGCTGGCCGGTGGCCGCCGGCTGCTGCAGGCCGTTCTCCATCCCCAGTTGCTGCGGGTGATGGCCGGCTACCTGCTGGTGATCGCCGTGATCAGCTGGCTGGTGTGGCGCGATGAGCACCGCGGCAAAGACGGCGAGAGCAAGCGGGAGCAGCTGCGGCGCTATGCCCTGGTGTTCCAGGTACTGGCGTCTGGTCCTGGCACGAACGTAATTGTGACGCGAACCCGCGGCCACGCCCTGGTGCTGCTCAGTTGGCTGGTGCGGATCATCGGCGCCTCGCTGATCGTCAGCACGATCACGTTGGAGGTACTGCGCCAGCCGCCGGCAGGTGGCTTCCAGCCCCAGTCGCTGGCCGATCTGGCTGGTCACCGGATCGGCGTACGGCCCGGCAGCGTCAGTGCCCATCTGCTGGAGCAACCGCCGCTGCACGGCCGGGTGCATGTGGTGTCCCTGCCCAATCTGGGCGGTGCACCGGAGCTGTTGCTGGAGGGGGGCGCCGATGCGGTGCTCGCCGATGAGCAGCAGCTCCGCTTTGTGCGCGATCAGGCGCCGGTGGCGCAGCGGGCTCGCCTGCGGCTGGCGCTGCCAGGCACGAACCGGGAATCGCAGGCCTTTACGCTCTCCCCCCGCCTCGATCCCACACTGGAGCAACGGATCAATCGCGCCATCAGCCAGGCCAAACGCGATGGCCTGGTGCCGTGAATGGACGGGTGGTGTGAACCGTGCCGCCGCGCCGGCTATCGCACGCGCATCACCAGGTGCATCCGATCGGAAGGCCAGCCCGCTGG
Organism: Synechococcus sp. UW140; assembly: GCA_945872185.1. Taxonomy (GTDB): domain Bacteria; phylum Cyanobacteriota; class Cyanobacteriia; order PCC-6307; family Cyanobiaceae; genus Cyanobium. Next base: position 12,481 of record CAMBZX010000068.1, read on the forward strand.
CAGAAGAACACCCTGATTTTCTTGCTGGTCTCTGGTTGCGTGTGTCCTCCACCAAGGGGCTGAAGCCGCGCAATGATTTGCTGGAGGGAGGGTTCGTCTCCATGCTCCACTCCCAGCGCCTGAAGGACATCCCCCTGACCAGAAGGGCCTGGCGATGCCCTTGAACTGGCTGCCGGGGAACTCGCTCGAGCAGCAACCTGCGAGGCTGAAGGCCTCTGTGCCGAATAGCCATGGCTGCCCTGTTGATTCTGGCGGCGCTGCTGGCGGTGGCCTTCGGGCTCAGTCCGTCTCGCGATGATTTCGCCTGGTTTCTGCGGTTGAGGCGACCAGCCTGGTTGGTGTTTGAACCGGCGATCCCGCTGATCTGGATCGCAATCTATGCCTGCTTCTATGGATCAGCCTTGCTTGTCTGGCAAGCCAGTGGGAGCTGGACCCTGATGGGTGCCTACCTGCTGTTAGTGATTCTGGTTCAGAGCTATACCTTACTGATCTGCCGGAGTCGCTCGCTACGCCAGGGCACAGCGATCGGCTTTGCCGGCTGGGTCTGGGGATTGGCCCTGACTGTGGCGGTGTCGCCGTACGGCCTTGCGATCTGGCTGTTGCTGCTGCCATACCTGCTCTGGAGCCCGGTGGGCACGTTTGTCACCTGGCAGATGCAGCGGCTCAATCGTTGAGGTTCGATGGGTCAGTTCCTGCCGGTGAACCAGCCAACGGGTCAACCAGTTTGCTGAGGATTCAGTCTGTTGAGGATCCATGCCGTCAGGAATTCTGGCGGGACGAACGGCCAAGGTGGGACAGGAGCTGCTGTATCGCGGTGATGGCTGACGCGCCCTATCTCGTGGCCTTGGCACTGGTGGACAAAGGGGGCCTGCGGGCCCTGCCTCTGACGGGCAAATCCGAGTCGACCGCAGCCGCTCAGGCCAGGATCCCGGCGAGGATGGCCGCACCCTGCCCCTCGAGTTGCTGCTGCGCCTCTGGTATGGGCAAGTGATGAGCTCCCCCGGCGATACGGAGACGTTCCTGCGCCATCTGGAGGCTTTAGAGACTCGTGCCTGGCCCCGACATTTTGCTGAACCGGAGCTGCGATCATCCCCTGTCGCAGTAGAAGAAAATCACGTTGGTTGCCAGCAAGGCAGGCGCAGGGGTGGGACTCACACAGCGAGGAGATGCTGAGAAGATGGTTGAACGTAGCGGAGGGATGCTAATCCCCAAGCCTCAATTCAGATGCCCAGGAATAGCACGATCGGAGCCAGCTCCAGCCGTCTCGGTTCGATGATGATCAGCGACAAACGCAACAGGCAAAGCCTAAGGACGATTGACAACTCTCAAGCAGAGACAAAACGACCTTAAAACTGAATATTACCTCACAACCGGTCTTGCATGATGGAGGGTTAGCTGGGATGACAGCGGAGAAGATGGAGAGTACCGATTAATCCAAGTACTCCTTAATCATTGACGATGAAATCGGCAGGATCTCGACCAATGGATGCCGGCTTGAATCCGGGTCAGATCCATGGCGCCTGGTGTCGCGACCGCTGGCTACCACTGGATGCTGGTCCGCTGAAGGGTTGCAACGATCAATCGACAAGAACTCAGATCCCGCTGGCCCATGGCCGTGCCGCCCGCCCCAGTTGGCGGCCATGGCCTTGAAGCGATCGATCGACCTGAACCAGAGCCAGCCCCTCTGCCAAAGACGACGAAGAAGGAAGACTGGCAAAGAAGCGCACACTTTGGGGCTGCGTACACCCAGGGATGAGCCAGCTCCATCGGTAACGATTAAATCGATTGCGGCAATCCCAGATCTAAACCTGCCGCAAAAGAATCAACGCTCGCAGCAGCGGCCGAAGTCAACAACAAGCCAGCATCTAGTATCACGTCCCGGAAATTTGTGAGCAAAGGCGCTGGAGCTTCTCCAGGATCGAATCTGCGGTTGCAGTCCAGCTGAAAGGAGTTGAGCCCTTGTTGTAGTTGGTGATGAAGTGCTCGATTTTGGCGATCAGCTCCTATCGCTACG
>CAMBZX010000069.1 GCA_945872185.1 Synechococcus sp. UW140
CTTCGGCTTCGCCGTCGCGGGTCACCCGTTCCATCACGCCATAGCGGCTGTTGATGCGCCGCAGGGCCGCGAGGCTGCAGCTCCTGCCGGGCGCCACCGCCAGGCGGCGGCCGTCTTCCAGTTCCACCTCCCAGGCGCTGGCACTGAGATTGCACAGCCCCAGCAGCGTCGGATCGCTGGGATGGGCGGTGATCCGGGCCAGGGGCTGATCCAGGGCCACCGGCAGCATTCGATCGAGATGGTGGGCCTGAATCTCGTTGCCAGCAGCGATCGCCACCAGGCCCCGGGGCAGCCGCAGCCAGGGGCCCTGGGGCAGTGGATTGCCACAGCTCCAGCAGCCGGCGGCGCTGCCGATCGCCGGAAAGGCCTCCTGGCCGCAGGAGGGGCAGAGCACGCGCCGATCGAGACTGGCAGCCAGGGCGGCGGTCCACTCGCCAGTGAGGGCACGCCGGCTCGGCTGTTTCAGGCCCGGGCCGAAGGTCTGCAGGAACAGCCGTTGCAGCGGTTCGGGATAGATCGGCCAGGTGATCAGGGCGGCGGCGTGCTCGATCGGATCGGGCCGGTTGCGCGTGTCGATCGGATCGAAGATGAACACCGGATCTTCCCCGTAGAGCCGGCGCCGGGCCGGTTCATCGAGGCAGCGGATCGCCTGCTCCAGGGCCCCTTTGAGCGGGTCATGGCGGGTGAGCAGCCGGAAGATCAGCACCGCCAGCGAGAACAGATCGCTGCTGGCTCCGGGCCGGGCCTGGCCCAGCAGGATTTCCGGCGCCATGAAGCCCGGTGTGCCCAGCACGCTGCCGGGATCGCGGCCATCCACCGCCACGTTGTCGTTGTCGCAGATCAGGATGCGGCCGCTGCCGGGCTCGAGGAACAGGTTCCCCAGCGAGATGTCCTTGTAACAAAGGCCGCGCAGGTGCAGGGCGTGGAAGGCGTCGGCCAGGAAGAAGGCGGCCCGCAGCACGTTCTGCAGGCTGATCTCGATCCGGCCACCGGCATGGGCGCTGGCGCCCAGGAACGAGGCTGGTCGCAGCGGCATCAGGTAGCCGAAGCTCGGCTCCCGCAGGCGGATCTGGCTGCGACTGGCGGCAGTGGCGCCCACCAGGGCAATCGGCCAAAGGAAGGCGCTGTTGGGGCTGGAGGCCTGGATGCTCTCCTCCAGGCGCCGCTGCAGATTCGGATCGCGGGCGATGCAGGCCGGCCAATACCACTTCAAGGCCAGGCGTTCGCCACCCAGTTCCACCGCATACACCTGGCCCTGACTGCCCCCCCCCACACCCTCCAGAATGCGCAGTTCTCGGGAGAGGCCCTCGAGCTGGAGGACGGCGCCGATCGGCAGGATCCAGTTCAAGGGATGGGGACGCGCCGGGCCGGATCAGGGTTCCTGACTCTGGCCGATCGCCCGGCGGATGCCATTGCGGTGAGCCAGGGCTGTGAGCCGGTTGCGGAAGCGATGGCGATGGGCCAGGCCGTCGTTGGTCACCACCTCCAGCAGGTGCTCCTTGCGGGCACCCAGCAGCATCCAGCCCGCCAGGGCCAGCAGCTCCAGGGGCCAGAACAGCAGCGGCAGCGGCAGCAACAGCAGGCCACCCAGGCAGAGCAGCAGCCACCAGCTGAAGATGTGCGGATAGAGGGCGCGGCTTTCCACCTGCACGGAGCGAATCGCGGCCGCACTCAGGCGCTGGTCGCCCACTTCGATGCTGAGGGGATCGGGCCGTGCGCCCTGGGCGGCTCCAGCCCGCTTGGCCGGGCCAGGCACCGGTGGCGAAGCTGGCGGAGATACAGGCCTGGCCAGCACGCCTAAGCCGGCCAGGGCCTGGGTGTCAGCACCAGCGCCCGTCGCGGCCGCGCCGCAGCGGAACACCAACACCGGTCCGCTGCTGCCGAGGCGAATCTCATCGCCGTCGCCCAGGGGGCGGCACTGGCGCACCCGCACCCCTTCCAGCCAAGTGCCATTGGCACTGCCCAGATCGCACACCAACCACTGGTTGCCCGTGCGGGAACGGCGCACCTGGGCATGCTGACGCGACAATCCCGCCGCCTCCGGCAGGCAGAGGCCGTTGTCCGAAGCCCGCCCGATGGTGAGGCCCTTGGCGGGGTCCAGGTTGACCCGCCGTCGCGGATTGTCCCGCAGTTCGAGGCTGGCGATCTCCATCAGCCCCCACCCCCACGACCACCGCCACTACGGCGCGGCGAACCGTGGCGCGGCGAACCGTGGTGCGGCGAACCGTGGTGCTGCCACCAGTGGCGCCAGTCGGCCGCAATCTCGGCGCGCAGGCCCGGTTCCCCCTCCCGCCAGGGCCTCACCCGGCCGGGGAACAGCAGGGCGATCGCCGCCAGCAGCAGGCCGATCAGCAGCATCAGCAGCAGCACCCAGCCCGGTAGGGCCCCGACCCAGGTGGCCGCAAAGCTGGCCCGGATCGCGTAGACGGCCACGGTGAGGGCAATCCAGATGCGGAAGGGGGCCCAGGGATCCCGGCGACGCTCCACCCAGGGGCTCGTGATCGATCCAGCTAGCGTATCGGCCTCTCCACGTCCCAGGGATGCCCGAGCCGGTCGCGCCCGGTGCCGCCTGGTCCGCCCTAGGGCGCGCCTTGCTCAGCGGCCCTGTGGCCAGGCGGCCTCAGGCGCTGGCCAAGGCCCTGCGGCGTCTGCGCCAGCGCCGCGCCTGGCTGGAGCTCTGGCAGGCGGACGTGTGCCGCCAACGCCTGCCGCTGGGGCAGGGCCGCTATCGCATCGGCCGGGATCCCCAGCTGGAGCTGCCGGTTGAGGGCAACGGCATCAGCCGGGTGCACGGAATTGTCGAGAAGCAGCGACCCCAGGCCCGGGACTATCGCTTCGAGGACTTCGGCTCTGCCAATGGCGTGTTCTGGCAGGACCGGCGCATCCGCAGCATCGATCTGCGCCATGGCGATCAGCTGCAGCTCGGCTCCCCTTTGCGGGCGGAAGCCCCCACCCTGCGCTACTGCCAACCGCGCAGCCCGCTGGAACAGGCCATCCACTGGGGTGGGGTGGGCCTGCTGACGGGCTCGGCGATCGCCCTCTCGCTGCTGCTGGCGGCCACCACGATCGCTGGTGGCTCCAGCATCCGTGCCATCGGCGGCCCCGTGCGCATCGTCGCCGACAACGGCCGCCAGATCGATGCGGCCGAGGGGGCGCCGGTGGCGCTGCCGTCCCTGGACGCCTATCCCCTGCCGTTGCGTCAGGCCTTGATGGCATCGGAGGAGGCGCGCTTCGGCTGGAACAGCGGCATCGATCTGTTCGGCACCCTGCGTTCAGCCCTGCGCGGCACCGGTGGCGGCAGCGGTCTCACCCAGCAGGTGGCCCGCATGTATTACCCCGCCGTCGGCAATGACGTGAGTGTGGCCCGCAAGCTGCGGGAGTTGGGGGTGGCCTGGCAGCTGGAGGCGGGCTTCAGCAAGAACCGTATTCTCAAGATGTATCTCGACCGGGCCTATCTCGGCCTGGGAACGGAGGGTTTCGAGCAGGCAGCCCAGCTGTATTTCCGTAAGTCAGCCCGCAACCTCAATGTTTCGGAAGCGGCTTTTCTGGTCGGTCTGCTGCCTAATCCCAATGGCTACAGCCCTTGCAACAGCAAGGATCCGACCGCCGGACGGGAGCGCCGCGATCTGGTGCTGCAGCTGATGCAGCAGGAGGGCTATCTCTCTGATCAACAGTTGATCGATGCCCTGCGCCGCCCCCTCAACATCGACCCCTCCGCCTGCCGGGAGTCGACCCTGATCAGCTATCCCTACTTCAGCGACTATGTGCTCGGTGAACTGGAGGGGCGGCGTTTCGGCCTCAACCTCAGGGACGAGCAGCTGGGCGGCAACTACCAGGTGGTGAGCACGATCGATCCCCGCATGCAGGCGATTGCCCAGAAACAGCTGGCCCGCTTCCTGCAGGGGCCAGCCGCCGGCGTGGGACTCACCCAGGGAGCCCTGATCTCCCTCGATATCGCCACCGGCGAGATCCTCGCCTATGTGGGCGGCGGCGACTATGGGCGCTCCAGTTTCGATCGGGTGCAGGCACTACGGCAGCCAGGCTCCACCTTCAAGCTGTTCACCTATCTGGCGGCGCTCTCAGCCGATCTCGATCTCAACGAACCCGTCTCCTGTGCGCCGTTGGCCTACGTGGCCGGCTGCCAGCACGGGCCGGTGGGCCCGACGGGACGGATCAGCTATGGCGATGGTCTCACCTTTTCGGAGAACGTGGTGGCCCTGCGGCTCGCCGAACGGGTGGGGCTGAACAAGGTGATCGATCAGGCGCGGCGGCTGGGCATCAGCACCCCGCTCGACCCCAGTTACACCATGGTGTTGGGCGGCAAGGAGACCTACCTGTACGAGTTGGCCAGGGCCTATGCCGTGGTGGCCAACGGCGGCCGCTCCGTACCGATGCATGGTGTCCGGCGCATCTACGACCTGGGCATCTGTCCTTCGATCGACACCCTGGCCCAATGTCCGGCCAGCGGGGTCACCACCCCCATCGGCGAGCGCTCACGGCAGCTGCTGGAGCCGGCGGTGGCCGCCGCCATGGACCGGCACCTGCGCCAGGTGGTGAGCGAGGGCACCGGGCGGGCCGCAGCCGGTGTCGCCGATGCCCGCGGCAAGACCGGCACCACCAACGATGGCGTCGATGTGCTGTTCATCGGCTATTCACCGGCCATGGGGATCCTCACCGGCATCTGGATGGGCAACGACGACAACACCCCGGCCCAGGCCGCTTCCGGCGCCCTGGTGGCCGATCTCTGGGGGCGCTACATGCGGGCTGTGGCCAGCTGAGGCCTGGTGCCGCTCAGCGGGTTCAGCCCCCCGGCCGGGCCTTGAAGGCGGCCTCAGCCAGACCCGACCCCCAGGTCAGCAGTCCCCAGCCCAGTCCCAGCAGCGTGCCCCACCACCAGGTGCTGCACCAGAGCCGCTCGCTCGGTCGGCTGGCATCCGTGGGCGCCGCGCGGGGCAACTGCCAGCCGAGCTGCAGCGCTCCGACCACCACCAGCAACACCCAGGCAGGGATCGATTCGGGGCCCAGGCGGAAGCCCAGTTCCTGCCAGCGCAGCAGGCTGAGGATCGCCGCCAGGCTGATCAGGGCCGCGATCGCCCCCGTCGCTCCGCACCACTGCCGTTGGGCCACTCCCAGCCGCCGGGCCCACAGGGCGGCCAGGGCGCTGGTGGCCAAGCTCGTGAGGCTGTAGCGCAGCACCACATCCGCCAGCGACAGGGGCGAGGGGCCCAGCAGCACCAGCAACAGCAGCACGTTGACCAGCGCTTCGGCGTGACGGCCATGGATCCAGGGAGAGCTGAGCCAGCACCAGGCCCGGCGCGGATCGCCACTGCGGCTGAGGTTCAGCAGACCGCGCCGTCGCAGCCGCCGCAGCGGTCCGAGGCTCAGCGCCTGAACCAGGGCCAGGCTGAGGGCCAGCACCACGCCACCACTCCAGCGCCAGCGATCGAACACGACCTGGTCGAGTTTGCCGGCGGCCCAGGCCAGCACCAGGCTGAAGCTGGCGGCCAGGGCCAGACCCGCTCCCAAAGCCTGGAGGTCGCGGCCAAAACCTGGCCCGACAACCTGCCGCCAAGGGCGACGGCTGGGGGCAGGTGGCTGCTGAGCAGCTGACTCCGGCGCCTCAACAGCGGGCTGGGGGCTGGCGGCTGCGGGCGGCGTGATGCCGGTGGCGGCTTCGATCAGGTCGTGCAGTTCGGCCAGCACCGCCGGCGTGTAGGTGCGAGCCAAGTGGCTGGTGAGCGCTTCCACCGCCGTCATACTGGGTTCGGCGCGGCGCTGCAGCAGCTGACGCAGCAGCGGCTGGCTGGCAAGATCGCGCACGGGCCCCTTGAGGCCCTCCTCCGCCCCAAGGGCATCCACCAGGCGGTTGGCGAGGGCCTGGCCGTTGTCGAGGCCAAGATTGCCGCTCTCCAGCCAGCTGCGCAGCTTCAGGCCCAGTTCGCGCCCCGTTCCCATGCGAGCGACCGATGTGGCGTGAGCTTAGGAACTGGTGCCGCCGGCATCGGCCTCAAAGTGCAGGGCCGCGGCGGCGGTGGCCTCATTGGCGAACAATCCCGCGGCCAGGGCGGGACTGATCGTGAAGGTGGAGAGCCCCGCCGCCGCCAGTCGCCCCAGATCAGCGGGTTGCCTGAGGCTGGCCACCAGCAGACGCACGGAGGAGCCCAGCCCCTCGAGGCAGCGCTGCATGGCCACCAGCTCCGCCTCGCCATCGCGCCCCTGATCGTTGATACGACCGAGATAGGGAGCGATGTAAGCAGCACCAAGGGCTGCCGCGATCAGCACCTGGGGCACCTCGTAGCAGGCGGTGAGGGTCACCGGCACCTCGGCGGCGATCAGTGCCTGGGCCGCGGCGGCTCCTGGGCGGGTCACCGGCAGTTTCACGGTGATCTGGGCAGGGGCCAGCGCCGCCAGCTGCTGGCCGCAGGCGAGGTAGCTGGCGGCATCGCCGCCCCAGGCCTGTAGATGTAGCTCGCGGCAGCCCAGATCCTGGGCCCGCCGGCTGAGCTCGCGCAGGTGGTCCAAGCGGCAGGGCTGGCCGGCCTGCTTCAGCAGAGTGGGGTTGGTGGTGATTCCATGGAACAAACCCGATGGCAGCCACTGGCTCCAGGCCTCGGGATCGGCCGAATCGAGGAACAAGCGCAGACGCATGGGGCAAGGCCATAGAAGATCAGTCTCAGCGAAGCAGGGCCGCAGCACGCTTTCTACAGCCATCCAAGACCGGGCAACGACCACCTTGAAGCGAAGGCTGAAAACCGGTCTTGGCGGCGGTGAAGCGCCCCTTCGCCAGCCAGTGTCCCAGTGTGCATCGGCTTTCCACGACCACCAGCACACCAGGCAGACCTGCTGAGGTGGTTATGCAATGCTCTCGAAAGCGGCTCTCGAAAAATCGCCAACTTCGCTCACAGCCTGCACCCTTAGCCAGGACACGCAAGTTGCCGCAAAAGATCTTGCCCGGCGTGACTAGTGAAATTCAGGATTGGTCGCGGCGCCTTTAAACGCCGAAAACAATGTCCGTCCTCGGGGCAATGCAAGGCGCTTGGTAACAAAGCCGCGGCAATGAACAGCCCCGAACCGCTGGCAGGCGACTCGGGGCTGTTGGATTCAGGATTCGAGTAGGAAGCAATCGAGATCCGGCCGAGTACCGCTGCTCAGCTGCCGCGGACGGCCGCCACACGGGCCCGGGCCTGGGACAGGGCTTGTTGCGCTTTCACTTTGGCGGGGCTGGCGGGCTGGCCATCGAGGGCCGCCACCGCCTGCTGCGCCGCTTCGAATGCCTTCTCGGCGGCGGCAGGGTCGATGCTGCTACCGAGTTCAGCGGCATTCACCAGCACGGTGACCTCATTGGCCTCCACTTCGGCAAAGCCACCCATCAGGGCGATCGAACTCCAGGTGGAGCCCTCGCGCACCCGCAGCACACCGCTGTCCAGGGCGGTGAGCAGGGAGACGTGACCGGTGAGGATGCCCACCTGGCCGGAGATGCTGGGAAGAATCACTTCGTCGGCGGTGCCGTCGAAGACGCTCTGGTCGGGAGCGAGAACGCGAAGGGTGAGGGTCATCGAATCAACCCTTGGCGGCGGCGAGGATCTTGGCGGCCTTGGCCTTCACCTGGTCAATGTTGCCCACCAAATAGAAGGCAGCTTCAGGCAGATCGTCGAGTTCACCAGCCAGGATCTGATTGAAACCTTTGATGGTGTCGTCAAGCTTCACGTACTCGCCCTTCTGGCCAGTGAAGATCTCCGCCACGAAGAAGGGCTGGGAAAGGAACTTCTCAATCTTGCGGGCACGATCCACCGTGCGGCGATCATCCTCGGAGAGTTCATCAAGACCCAGGATGGCGATGATGTCCTGCAGTTCCTTGTAGCGCTGCAGGGTGGACTGCACGGCACGGGCGGTGCGGTAGTGGTCATCGCCCACCACCGCTGGCTGCAGCATGGTGCTGGTGGAATCAAGGGGATCCACAGCGGGGTAGATGCCTTTGGAGGCGAGGCCGCGACTCAGCACCGTAGTGGCGTCGAGGTGGGCGAAGGTGGTGGCAGGAGCGGGATCGGTGAGGTCGTCGGCGGGGACGTAGACAGCCTGAATCGAAGTGATCGAACCTTCCAGGGTGGAGGTGATGCGCTCTTGCAGTTCGCCCACGTCGGTGCCGAGGGTGGGCTGATAGCCCACAGCCGAAGGCATGCGGCCCAGCAGGGCGCTCACTTCGGAACCGGCCTGCACGAAGCGGAAGATGTTGTCAACGAACAGCAGCACATCCTGCTTGTTCACATCGCGGAAGTGTTCGGCCATGGTGAGCGCCGAGAGACCCACGCGCATGCGGGCACCGGGAGGCTCATTCATCTGGCCGTAGCAGAGCGCCACTTTGGACTTGGAGAGGTCTTCGGAGTTGATCACCCCGGATTCCTTGAACTCTTCGTAGAGGTCGTTACCTTCGCGGGTGCGCTCACCCACGCCGGCGAACACGGACACGCCGCCGTGCTCCTTGGCGATGTTGTTGATCAGCTCCTGGATCAACACGGTCTTGCCGACACCGGCGCCGCCGAACAGACCGACTTTGCCGCCCTGACGGTAGGGAGCCAGCAGGTCGATCACCTTGATGCCGGTCTCGAAAACTTTGGGCTTGGTTTCGAGGTCGGTGAGCTTGGGAGCGGAGCGGTGGATCGGGGAGGTGAGGGTGCTGTTCACGGGACCTTTCTCATCCACCGGTTCACCGAGGACGTTAAAGATGCGGCCCAGGGTGCATTCGCCCACGGGTACGGAAATCGGTGCCCCGGTGTCCACAGCCACCATGCCGCGCACCAGGCCGTCGGTGGAACTCATGGCCACGGCGCGGATGCGGTGGTCGCCGAGCAATTGCTGAACTTCGGCGGTAAGGGCCACGGTCTGGCCGGCGGGATTCTTGGCTTCGATCCGCAGGGCGTTGTAGATGCGGGGCAGCTTGCCGGCGGGGAACTCCACGTCCAGCACCGGGCCGATGACCTGCTTGACGATGCCTTGAGTGCCGGTCGCGGCGGGAGCAGCAGCTGCCATGAGGGTGAAGAAAGGGTGGCGGGGAGGCCCAGCGGGAACCATCCCGCATGAAGCGGCGCAACCTTACCACTGCGTCACACCCCAGTGGACGACCGCCGCCGCAGCGGATCCAGGGGCTACCGCGGCGGTCCCGCCCCGGTGCCGATCCGCCGTGGAGCCGCGCCCCCGCAGCGCACCTGGGCGGGCTGCGGCCTGGGGACCCACTCAGGCCGAAAAGGTGGCCGAAAACGGTGGGGCGAAAACGGTGAGCCAAAAACAGTGGGCCCAAAGAGTGGGCCCAAAAGAGTGGGCCGAAGCCGCCAAGGGATCCAGCCACCAGGCACCCGTGTCGACAACGAGTGGGGCAGACAGTGAGCGGTGCAGATAGTGAATCCGAGCGTGAGCCTGGGAGTGGCGCCAGGAACAACGCCGACAGACACGCCGGCAGGGGGCCAATCAAGGCGCGAACGGAGTGATCACGGCTACCGGTTCGGTCACCCGAACTGCAGACCCCTGGCGACAAGAGCGTCCCGGCGCATAGGTTGGCAGTCGAAGGGCGCGAGTGCTAGCGCGTCCTCATCGGTGGCTTCTGCCCCGCCTCCAGGCGTCGAATTCTCGACCTGAGGCCCTGGGTTCGCCGCTGGCTCCGCGTTCACCCCTTTCGCGAATACCCAACCTTTTATCCATGGCAGCTGTTTCCCTCAGCGTCTCCACGGTCAAGCCGCTCGGAGATCGCGTGTTCATCAAAGTGTCTGAGTCGGAGGAGAAAACCGCCGGCGGCATCCTTCTGCCTGACACCGCCAAGGAAAAGCCCCAGGTGGGTGAGGTCGTCCAGGTCGGCCCCGGCCGCCGCAACGACGACGGCTCCCGCACCGCCCCTGAAGTGGGCATCGGCGACAAGGTTCTCTACAGCAAGTACGCCGGCACCGACATCAAGCTCGGCACGGACGAATACGTGTTGCTGTCCGAGAAAGACATCCTCGCCGTCGTCAGCTGAGAGCGGCGCTTCGGCCCCTCCAGGCCCTGAGCTTCCTGCCCTAACACCTCCCAACGACCCCAACCCCCATGGCCAAGCGCATTATTTATAACGAGCAAGCCCGCCGGGCCCTCGAACGTGGTATCGATATCCTCGCCGAGGCCGTCGCCGTCACCCTCGGTCCCAAAGGCCGCAACGTGGTGCTGGAGAAGAAGTTCGGTGCTCCCCAGATCGTCAACGATGGCGTGACGATCGCCAAGGAGATCGAGCTCGAAGATCACATTGAAAACACCGGTGTCGCCCTGATCCGTCAGGCCGCCAGCAAAACCAACGATGCTGCCGGCGACGGCACCACCACCGCCACCGTCCTGGCCCACGCCATGGTCAAGGCCGGTCTGCGCAACGTCGCTGCCGGTGCCAATGCCATCACGCTCAAGCGCGGCATTGAGAAGGCCACCGAGTTCCTGGTCAAGAAGATCGAGGAGCACGCCAAGCCGATCAGCGACAGCAACGCCATCGCCCAGGTGGGCACCATCTCCGCCGGCAACGACGAAGAAGTCGGCCGCATGATCGCCGACGCGATGGACAAGGTCGGCAAGGAGGGCGTGATCTCGCTCGAGGAAGGCAAGTCGATGACCACCGAACTGGAGGTCACCGAAGGCATGCGCTTCGACAAGGGATACATCTCCCCTTACTTCGCCACCGACACCGAGCGCATGGAGGCGGTGCTCGAAGAGCCCTACATCCTGCTCACCGACAAGAAGATCGGCCTGGTGCAGGACCTGGTGCCCGTGCTCGAGCAGATCGCCCGCACCGGCAAGCCGTTGCTGATCATCGCCGAAGACATCGAGAAGGAAGCCCTCGCCACCCTGGTGGTGAACCGCCTGCGCGGTGTGCTCAACGTGGCCGCCGTCAAGGCTCCTGGCTTCGGTGATCGCCGCAAGGCCATGCTCGAGGACATCGCCGTTCTCACCAACGGTCAGCTGATCACCGAGGATGCCGGCCTCAAGCTGGAGAACACCAAGCTGGAGATGCTGGGCACCGCCCGCCGCATCACCATCAACAAGGACACCACCACGATCGTAGCCGAAGGCAACGAAGTGGCGGTGAAGGCCCGCTGCGAGCAGATCCGCAAGCAGATGGACGAAACCGACTCCTCCTATGACAAGGAGAAGCTGCAGGAGCGTCTGGCCAAGCTGAGCGGCGGTGTGGCCGTGGTGAAGGTGGGTGCCGCCACCGAAACCGAGATGAAGGATAAGAAGCTGCGCCTCGAAGATGCCATCAACGCCACCAAGGCGGCTGTGGAAGAAGGCATCGTTCCTGGCGGCGGCACCACCTTGGCTCACCTGGCTCCGGCCCTCGAGGAGTGGGCGGCTGCCAATCTCTCCGGCGAGGAGCTGATCGGCGCCACCATCGTCGCTTCGGCCCTCACCGCGCCGCTCAAGCGGATCGCTGAGAACGCCGGTGCCAACGGTGCCGTCGTCGCCGAGCACGTGCGCAACAAGCCCTTCAACGAGGGCTACAACGCCGCTACCGGTGAGTACGTCGACATGCTGGAAGCCGGCATCGTTGATCCCGCCAAGGTGACCCGCTCCGGTCTGCAGAATGCCGCCTCGATCGCCGGCATGGTGCTGACCACCGAGTGCATCGTGGCTGATATGCCCGAGAAGAAGGAAGCTGCGGCTGCCGGCGGCGGCATGGGCGGCGGCGACTTCGACTACTGATCGCTGCAGCGACGACGTCCCTCAGTGCGCTGAAGGACGACTTCACCAGAACGCGCCCCTTCGGGGGCGCTTTTTTTATGGCTCCAGGGAAAAACAGCGAGCGGAGCTAGCCAGGGGCAAGGCCTGAGGCCCTGGTAGCCAGGGGTCCCTGCATGGAGCGTTCGCCCCAACGGTCTGGCGTTGTCCGTCTCGAGGTGCCGCCCTTGTCGGAGCCAAGGCCCGGGCAGGCCCTTGGGGCGCCGGTTGCATCAGCCCTGGCGGCGGTCTCGCGGCAGGTGTGCACCGGTTGCTCGCGCCTACCCCCGAGGGGGAGCGATCGGGCCCGGTTCAGGACTTGTGAACCAGAAGCTCAATCCGGATCTCCTCAATCAGGTTGTTGTAGATCTCGGCAAAGTCTTCGAGGCGATCTGCGGGCGCCAGCAGCCCCTTGGCCTCCAGCAGCTGGCGGGTGTGGGCATCGGCCACGTACTGCACCGCCGCCAGCTCGAAATCCACCCCCAGGATGTGGGCCCAGGGTGTCATCGGGGAGGCCACCGCAGCCGCCTGATCACATTCGGCCTGCGAGAACATCGAGAGCGTCTGGGGGGTGATCCGGCGCACATGGCTGGGATCGGTGCGGAAGTGCTCGTGCAGGGGATGGGGCACGTTGATGAAGAGGCGGGCGCCGTCGGCACACACCCGGTACAGCTCCGTCATCACCGCCAGGAAGGTGTCGGTGCTGGCGCCCAGATGCTCGAGCACATGGTTGAGCAGCACTTCCTCGGCCCCATCCGTCGGCAGCTCCCAGGGGGTGCGTTCCAGATCCATCACCCGGTCGGGCTTGAAGCTCGCCACCGAATCGATGTTGAGATAGCCGGCGATCGGCCGCGGCCCGCAGCCCAGATTCAGCTTCATTGCCACCGCTACCGCAACCCTGGTGATGGGATCCTAAGGACCATGCCCTGGACCCCCTACGCCGACAGCATCGAGGCGGTGCTCAGCATCGGCGGCCTGCTACTGATCGTGGCCCTGGTACTCAGGCCCCAGGCGGCCGCGCCAGGGCCGGATCCAGAGGCGGCTGACCCGCCGCCACCGACCCCGACCCCGACCCCGCCAGCAGATCCTCGATCTCACAGACCGGAAAGCGATTGATCGCCTTGAGCGCCTTGCGTGAGTTGGTGCGCAGCTGCTCGCTGATCGCTTCGCCGTAGGGCACCTGGGCCAGCAGATCCACCGTGCGGCGCAGGATCCGCACCACATCGCCCTCGTCGAGGGAGGTGTTGGCGATCAGTTCACTCCAACTGGCGCCCTTGGCCCAGGCATGCACCAGGCCGGTGAGTTCCGGCTCCCACCACACCGGCACCACCACGGAGCGCCGCTCCTGCTGACGCTGCAACTCGCGCCGCAGACCGCGCAGATCGTGCAGGACCTCCTCCACCAGCGGCGGCGGCGGCCAGCCGCACCAGAGATCGGGGCGATTCACCTCGGTGGAGATCGCCTCCAGCACGGCGGCCAGTTCGGCCGGATCGAGGCCATCAAGATGACCGCTCATCAGGGCCAGACCCAGCCACAGCTCATTGTCACCGCGCAGGGAGGCAACGGTGCGCCCCACCTCGGTGGGCTGCAGGCCGTCCTCGCCGTCCATGGCCCCGAAGAAGCCGAGGATCTCGATCAGGTGCAGGAAGGTGTCCCAGTGGCGGTTGGCCCGGTGATGCAGGATGCGGCGCCGTTCGTCGATCTCCAGCTCCAGCTCCTCCATGCGGCGGCGATGCTTCTTGAGCTGCTTGCGATCGCCGAAGCGATGGGCCGCATGGAGCTCCAGCTCCTCCTCCAACTGCTGCACCAGGCCGGCCTGGTGCAACACCTCACCGGCCAGGTCGTAGCGGGGGGTGTGCATGTCATAGCGACGGGCCATGGAGGCCACCGCCAGAGCCAGGCCGGCGCTGAGATCGTTGCCGTGGCGCAGTTCACCGGGATGATGCAGCTCGGGCGCCTGCAGCTGCTCCACCTGCAGGCAGCTGAGTTCGGCGTGCAAGCTCACCACCGCCGCGCAGGGCAGCAAAATCCAGACGTTCTCGTCGGTGAGGCAGAGCAGCAGCGGGAACTGACCCGAACCCGCCAGCTTGGCGACGATCACCGCCGGGGTCACCCGACTCTTGAGCTGGGGCGCCTTGACGCTCACCAACGTGCCTTCGCTGGCGAACTGCAGGGCCAGGGTGAGTTCGTGGGCCAGGGTTTCCTCGGCCTGCTGCTGCAGAATCCGTAGCAAGCGCCGTTCTTCAAGCAAGCGGCCGCGCTGCTTCTCGTAGTCCTCGAATTCATCCCAAGGCACATCGGCATCGCCGGCGGCCAACAGCTCCAGCTGGCTGGTGAGTTCGGCGATGCGGGCCTCGTCGTCGGCCAGATCGAGGCTGGCCAGGTAGCGGCCGAAACTGCGATCCACCAGCTCACGGGCCTTGGCCAGGTCGTAGCGCTGCAGCAGGTTGAGCACCATGCCGTAGCTGGGGGTGAACTGGCTCACCAGTGGATCGGCGGGGCTGGTGGCCAGGGCGCCGGCCTCGCGTACGCCTTCAAAGCGGCTCTGCACCGTCACCACATAGCCCTGGATGTCCAGGCCCCGCCGGCCGGCCCGACCCGCCATCTGCAGGAACTCACTGCCCATCAGCGCCCTATGGCCCCGCTCAGTGCGCTTGGAGAGCGCCGAGATCACCGTGGTACGGGCGGGCATGTTGATGCC
>CAMBZX010000070.1 GCA_945872185.1 Synechococcus sp. UW140
TGGGCTTCCGGGCGCAGCGAATCCGGTGCCGGTCTGATGGCCCGGCAGCGCTCCTTCTGGCTCGTCGCCGACGCCGAACTGATCGTCTACGGCGCCACCGATCCCGCCGCCCGCCTCTCCATCGGCGGCGAAGAAGTGCCCCTCTCGCCCGATGGCACCTTCCGCATTCAGGTGCCCTTCCGCGATGGCCAGCAGCTCTACCCCATCGAGGCCCTCGCCGCCGATGGCGAACAGCGCCGCAACATCACCCTCGAGTTCCAGCGGGTCACTCCCGAGGCCAACGTCAACACCAAGGACGCCGCTGTTCCCGACTGGTTCTGAGGCCCCGCGCCTCAGGGGATTCCACTACTGAAGACTCAGCCAGCGGCGGCGTTCAGCAACAGGCCAACCAGCCGTTCCAGCTGGGCCCGCTCAGCAGCACCGCTGCGGGCTTCAGCCTCGGGGCTGGCGGCTGGGCCATGACGCTGCGCTGAACTCGCCTCAGCCACCAGAGCCAGCGCCTGTTCAGCGAAATCCAGCGGTTGCCAGTGGCGCAGCTGCTGATCCAGTACGGCCGGATCAGCATCGGAGGGGTCCAGGCCCATGACCTGACGGGCCTGGATGCGCCGTCGGGCCAGGTCTGAATCACAGCGGCAGTCGAGGATCAAGAAGCGAGCCCCGCAGCGGGCCGCCAGGGCCGCGAAGTTACGGCGCTGCTGGCGTTGGCCAAAGGTGGCATCAACAATCAGCGACAGACCCGCTCCCAGCACGGCCTCGGCACAGCGCGGCAGATGGTCGCCGTAGAGCTGCTCAGTCACCGCCGCGGCATAGAGATCACCAGCGCAGGGCTCGCGTCGGGGAAGACCCCAGAGCCCGAACAGCCGCTTGCGCTCCACATCAGAGCGCAGCTGGATCCAGCCGAGGCGCCGGGCCAGGCGGCGGGCCAGATGGCTCTTGCCACTCCCGGAAACCCCATGGGTGATCAGCAGCAGGGGGGCGGGCTCAGCCGTGGTGGCTTCAGCCAGGGCCAGATAGGACTGGATCACCAGCTGCTGGCTGGAGATTGCGGCGGCTGTCAGTTCAGCCTGCTGCAGCCGCAGGGCGGCCACCTTGGCGCGCACCAGGGCCCGATAGACGACATACCAGCGCCAGGCCTGCAGACCGGTGTAATCGCCGCTGAGCTCCAGCCAGCGGTTCAGCACCAGGGCGGCCAGTTCGGGACGCTGGCGCTGGCGCAGATCCATCACCAGAAAGGCCAGGTCGCTGCTGGGGTCGATCCAGCGCAGGGCCGGGCTGAACTCCAGACAGTCGAAAACGAGAATGCGCCCCTGCCAGAGGGCCATGTTGCCCAGATGCAAGTCGCCGTGGCCTTCGCGAATCCAGCCGTTGGCGCGGCGGGCCTCAAACCAGGGAGCCAACTGCTGCGCCTGGGTCTCGCTCCAGCGGCGCAGGGCCAGCAGGCGGGGATCGGCTCCGAGCGCGGCTTCGAGCACATCCAGGTTGGCGAGAGCGGGCGCACGAACCTGGGGGGCTGAGCCGTAGCCATCGGCGGCGGTCGCCTGGGCTGCAGCGGCATGGAAGTGGGCCAGGCTGTCGGCGAGCTGCTCGAACAGCCGCTCCAGCGCCTCTGGTGCCAGCGCCTTCGGTACCAGCGTCTCCGGCGCCAGGTCGTTGCGTTCGAGCACGGCGGGTAACAGATCCTGCTGCTGGAACTGGCGCATTTGAACGGCCATCTCGATCACGGGTCCATCGCCGCAGAAACGGGCCGCAGCCGGCGGCCCATGAATCGGAGCCAGACCCAGATAGAGATCGGCGGCCAGCCGGCGATTGAGACGCAGCTCCTCCTGGCAGAACTGCAGGCGCCGTTCGGGGGTGCTGAAATCGACGAAGCCCAGATTTACCGGCTTCTTGATCTTGTAGGCGTAGGAACCGGTGAGCAGCACCCAGGAGATGTGGGTTTCCAGCAGTTCAATCGTCTCCACGGGATGGTCGTAGGCCTCAGGGCGGAGCAGGGCGGTGATCAGGGGCTCCATGGCAAAACCTGGGCTCAGGATTGGGGTTGGCGCGGGCGGGATTGGCGAAGGGAGAGCGCCGGGGGCTCAGCAGCCCGGATTGAGCGAACGCATCTGCCAGGTGATCACCGCCTCCATCGGCGTCCAGAGCAGGAAGGGCAGCATCAATTGGGCAGACGAAGGGGAAATGGACTGCAGCAACAGGGTGAGAATCAGTCCGTAGCTCCAGCCAACCAGGCAGAGAACCGTACCGGCCGCCAGCTGCCGGGTGCGGCACATCAGCCAGGTGTAGCCCTCGGCAAAAATCAGCAGCAACACATAGGCCAACACCAGGTTCCAACTGTTCCGGGCATTCCAACTCAGCAGGGCTGAGAGGTAGAAGCAGGCGTGAATCAGCAGCCAGATCAGGGGGATCCAGGCGGAGAAGGTGACCCAGGTGGGGCGACGCAATCCTTGGTACCAGGCAAAATCCTTGCGGGTGGGGTTGATCAGCACAATCACTCCCCCCATCAAGATCAGGATCAGCAACCAGGGAGGCACGGTAAGCGGTTCGGCGAGTGGTTGATCACTCCAGGCGCGGCGATCAGGGTCGCTGGGGTGCGGGGTTTTGGTATCAACAGGCTGCTTTCAAGGGCCAGGCTGGCTGAGAGCTGGCGAAGACAGCGATGACCCTCAAGATAGCCGGCAACCGCAGGGTGGAAACAGAACGCAGATTGGGCCAGGACCGCTTGGGCGCGCCAGGCCGCTTGAGTGCCCAAGGCAGCAATGACGATCGCTGGATGCTGAAACCGGAAGGGGGCATGGGTGGCGGCATCACCGCCCCTAGGCGGCTTAAGTGTTGCTGAAGGCTGCAACCATCCGGCGACGTCCACCAACATCTGGGCTGGATACCGGCTCCAATGGTGGCCAGCAATGGCTGAAGTTTCCCCGGAATCACAGCAAATCGATCACGTCGTCAGCGGCAATCGCCACAGGTCTTCCGGGAGCCAAGTCCCGTCTCCCGCCGTCGTGGTGCCGAAGCCGGTCTGCCGCCACGCCATCGAGATCGGCCTTGCTGCGAGCCCACCCCGGTCAGTGCCACCATGCGTTGGCGCCACCGCGGCTCCTGTCCGCCCCTTCAGCCCCATGGCCTTGCCTGACCGTCCCCGACCCGCCTGGCTCAACTGGTTGATCCTGCTGGCCTTCCTCTGGTCCTCCTGGCAGCTCGCCGGGCTCTGGTTGCAGCGCTTCCACGGCTGAGGCGCCGGGATGATTCAGAGCTCGAGCTGATAGCCGGCTCCGCGCATCCAGCGTTCGAACTCGATCACCACCAGTTCATTGGGACAATCGATCAGGGACAGGTTCCTGACGGTGCAATCCCCGTGGCCGCCGTGGTGCAGGGTGAGCAGAAATTCTTCACCGCTGAGGCCACACACCTCGGGATCACTGCGGACCACCACATCAAGAGCCGCGCCCAGGCGGGCAACGCGACGGCGCAGATCGGACCAGGTCATCGTCTTCCTCCCAGGTCCGATCCATGGACCCGATCCCATTCTCTCATCAGGGCTTGCTAGCTGCGGCCGGAGTCGTGGGGGTGGGGGCTGGAACCGGCGGCGGCGGAATGATTAGCGCCAGGCAAGCTGCCGCCGCCAGGGCCGCCAGGCCGCCTAAAGGCGCCGCGAGCCGCCGCTGCAACGGCAGACGCTCGGCCAGCTCCCGTTGCCGCAGGGGCATGGGCTGGGGTAAGGCCAGCGAGAGCTGCAACCTGGGGTCGAGCCGCAGACCATCGAGCACCCGCACCAGATCGGCGAGCTCGGCATCATCGAGCTGCACCAGGAGGGAGGGATTGCCGCTCTGACGGCTGCGCAATTCCAGCCGATGGCCACCGCCGCTGTCCGGTTCGATCTGGACGGGACGATCGTCGCCGCCGAAGCGGCGTCCGACGCCACTGATCAGATGGCGGGCGTAGGGAAGCACCACCTCCATCAGGGCCAGCAGATGCTCCCGTTCCCCTTCGAGTTCGGGGCGGCCTACCCATTGCAAGCGCCAGCCGGTGATGATCCCCACCGCATCGGCAGCCTGGCCGGCCGAGACATCGGGGACCCCGTCAACCTGAAGCCGACAGGACAGCTGGTCGTGGCGCAGGGTCTGTTTCATCAAGGCACTCTGAAGCATCGGATTGATCGCACTCAGTGGCTGGGCCAGGCGTTTCTGCCCTAGGCAGCGGCATCGAGCAGGCTGGCCCGCAGGCGCTCGAAGCCTCCCTCCCCTGCGGCCAGGGAGAGGCTGCGCACCATCTGCCGCCGCTCCACGGCTCCCATCGCCGGATCGAGCAGCTGTTGCACCCCACTGCGGCGAGGATTCATGCGCTCGCGGATCAGTTCAGCCAGGCGATCCTGAAACAATTGCCAGCGCTGGGCGAGCAGCTCGGGCGCCTCGCTGTTCGACAGCAGGGTGCGCAGCATTGGATAGAGGCGATCGGCCATCTGGCAGAGAATCCGGATCAAGGCATCGGTTTCGTTGGCGGCGATCGAACCGCGACGGCAAGCGCGCCGCAGGGGATTGTGACAACGCCGCTTCCAGAGTTCCACCCGATTGGGGAAGAGCTCCCCAAAACCGAGTTGCGCCGACATCCACACCATGGCCTCGCCGCCATTGAGGTCGAGGGCTTCGAGCGATAGCAGCAACAGATCAAGGCGCTCCAAGCCCCGTCGGGGCAGGGGACGGTCGAGATGGGCTGGGGAGGAAACCTGGGTCATGGCTGCGATGATGCCAGCTGCAGGGGCGTTCCGTCACGTCGAGTCGGCGGCGGAGACTCCGTCCGCCCTCTCTCCAGCCGGAGCCCGCACCCTTCAGCGCCCATCAGCGCGCCCTCGAGCCACCCTCTTTCCAGCCACCTGCCATGAGCATCGAGTCCACGCTGTCCGCCAGCCCAGATCCCGATCAGGATCTACTGCTGAAGGAAGATCTGCCGCTGAAGCAGGATCTGCCGCTGAAGCAGTGGATCCAGGAACATCCCGACTTCCCCCAGCCGGGCATCCTGTTTCGCTGCATGATGCCGATGCTGCGGGATCCGCAGGGCTGGCAGGAGATGCTGCGCCAGATGGGTAGAACCTGCGAGCGGCTGCAACCCGACCTGATTGTGGGCATCGAATCGCGGGGTTTCCTCGTGGGCACGGCCCTGGCCACGGCCCTGGCGCTGCCCTTCGCGCCGGTGCGCAAACGCGGCAAATTGCCCGGGGAGGTGCATGGCATCGACTACACCCTCGAATACGGCAGTGACCGGCTGGAAATCCATGTCGATGGCTTCGAGCACCAGCCTTCGGTATTGGTGGTCGACGATCTGCTGGCAACGGGCGGCACCGCCGCTGCCGCCGGCGAGCTGGTGACCCAGGCGGGAGGTCGCCTGTGCGGCTTCGCCTTTGTGATCGAGCTGGCCGATCTCAACGGCCGCCAGAAGCTGCCGGCCGGTGTACCCGTGGATTCGCTCGTGGTCTACAGCTGAAAGGCAGGCGCTGCTGAAGGCCAGGTACGGCTGAAGGTCAGGCGCTTCAGGGGCGTTGATCCTGCCAATCGAGCACCTGACCCAGCTGTTCCAGGCTGATCAGCCCATAGCGCCACAACACCACCGGCAGGGGGGCCTGCTCCAGCTGGGCCTGCTTCAGGCCCAGCTCCAGGGCGTTATCGCTGAGGCCGATCTGCTGGCGCAGGTACTGCAGCAGCAGCGGCGATGGCTGGGGCTGGGGACAGGAGCTGATCACCACCATCGTCGGGACTGTGATCGCCACAGGGTGAAGCGCGGGATCACTCTGGAGGGGCGCCCTGGATCGCACAAGCACCGCTGCTCATCAGCGCCAGGGCGAGGCGCCGCAGCCGGCGGAAGCGGGCCAGCAGCGTCAGCGCCAGGCTGCGCAGCGGCAGCAGCCAGGGGGAGCGGTTGGAGAAGACCCTCACCAGCAGGTCGGTGGCCAGCAAGGTGAGCAGCAGATCCGGCCAGCGGCGGCGCCCATAGGCGGCGCCGAGCCGCCGGGGATGCAGCTTTCCCTGGGCCGCCCGGCAGGCCAGCTGATGCAGCACCGCCACATCACGCCAGCAGAGATTGAGGCCCTGACCGCCCACCGGATGGCAGCGATGGGCGCTCTCCCCCACCAGCAGGGTGCGGCCGCGGTGCAGACGCTGGGCGAGCAGCAGCTCCACCGGATAGGCCCGGGGCTGATCCAGCAGGGCATCGGGCTGAAAACGATCCGGCAAAACTGCGGCCAGGCGATCGAGGAAGGCGCTGGCCGGCAGGCCCTCGAGCTGGCGGCAGCGGGATTCGGGAGCGCTCCACACCAGCTGGAAGCGACGCTCACCGAGGGGCAACACGGCGAACGGCCCCTCCGGTCGCAGCAGCTCCCAGGCCTGATTCGCCGCCGCCCCGCGCAGCTCCACCTCCGCCGTGAGACAGAACTGGCGGTAGGGCTGGCGCCAGCAGCCGATGCCGAGGCTGCGGCGTGTCGCCGACTCCGGCCCATCGGCCCCAATCACCAGATCGAAGCGCCGTGAGCCGGCAGCCTCTGGAACCGGGGCGGGGCTGGGCCCCAGCTGCAGGCTGACGTTCGCCTGCTGCTTCAGTCGCCCCAGCAGCACGGCCATCAGCTGGTCGTGGCGGCCGATCCAGCCGATCGCGGCTGCGCGGCTGCGGCTCCGGCCTGGTGCCAGATCGTCGAGGCCGAACACGACGGAGCGCTCAATGCCCAGATCCCAGAGCTGCAGTTCGTCGAACGCCACCAGCTGGGGCTCGAGCGCCGACCACAGGTCCAGCCGCTGCAGCAGCTCCCGGCTGGACTGGTTGAAGGCATAGGCCCGGCGGCGCTGGCTCAAGGCCTCGGCCGTGAGCGGATCGCAGAGTTCCACCGCCCAGCCGGCTTCCACCAGGGCCAGAGCCGCCAGGGCTCCGGTGGGACCGGCGCCGAGCACCCGGGCCAGCAGCCGGCCGCAGGGCGTCCGGCGAGCGGAGGAGGCGGGGGCGGCAACCACGGACAGGGAGGGGAGGACGGTGGGGAGACACACAAAGCGCCGCAACAGAAACTGCTGCGGCGCTTTGATCATCGAGGCCAATGGATCTTGGCGGGCCTGAGATTGACGGCTGGTCCGTCTGCCCCGGACTGGACTCAGCCGATGCCGAGCAGGCCGCGGGTGAAGGATTCGCCGCCCAGGGCGAACTCGGTGGCGAGCAGGGCGATGAAGCCGAGCATGGCCATGCGGCCGTTCAGCTTTTCGGCGCGGACGTGGAAGCCCCAGCCGCTCTCGGCGCTGACCACTTCCATGCGGGGCTCGGTGGCGAAGGCGTTGAGACGGCCGCCGTCTTCGGTGGTGACGGTGGCGCCGCGGATGGTGGCGGCAGCGGCAGCGGTGGTAGGGGCTTGAGCCATGGAGAACCTCGTGGTGTGTGATGCAACTGTAACGCAATGTTGCAGGTTTTGGCGCAAGCGGCCCCAAATCCGTTGGCTCAAGGCCCAGAACCCTGTCCCCCATTGGTCTGGGCCCCCGCTGGGCCGCGAGGCCCAGGTCACGGAGCCCGCACCTGAGGCTCCCGATCGTGCCTGCTCTGCAGATCTGGGGCCCTTCAGCGCAGGCGCAGCAGGCAGAGCTCTTCAAAGGCCGGGCGCAGCAGGAAGGGGTACTCCCCCACCCAGAGCTTCAGCTGGGGCAGCCAGGCATCGGTGAGCGCGCCAATGCGCGCAAAATCCTTGCGCTCACTGAGCACCAGGGTGCGAATCACCATGCCGCGGCGGATCTTCTCGTGCTTTTTCTTGTCCAGGGGGAAGCGCACCTGGCCCAGGTAGCCGTCCTCATCCTCCAGTTCGAGGCACAGCCAGGTGCGGTGGTTCTCCACCAACTCCAGGCGGCCATCGTTGTTGGCCTGTTCGCGGCGATCCTCCACCACATCCCGGGTGAACAGATCCGCCACCCTGCCCTCAAAGATCGCCGCCGCCGGATAGCGGCGCAGGGCTGCGTTTTTCCGGCCCGCCTCCAGAATCGGCCCCCAGAGGATGTACAGCAGAAACACCACGCCCACCACCAGCATCACCGGGGCGAACTGGCTGTTCATCGACAGCGCCTGGCTCACCAGCAGGGTGAGCACCCCGCCGATCACCGAGATCAGCACCCGTTGCAGCAACGTGCGTGGGTTGCCGCTGCAGGCATTGAACTGGGGTCCCGTGGCCACCGCCGGAATCAGGCGGCTGAACTCGTTGGGTTTGACCGGAATCAGCATCGCTTCAGGATCGCGCCTGGCAGGCCCCGATCACAACAGGCGCTCCAGGCCGTAGACCAGACCGTTCAGAGCCCGCACCCGCCGCACGGTGAGCAGCACCCCGGGCATGTAGGCGCTGCGTTCAATCGTGTCGTGGCGCAGGGTGTAGGTCTCGCCAGGGGCGCCGAACATCACCTCCTGATGGGCCACCAGCCCGGGCAGACGGATCGAGTGGAGCCGCAGGCCGCTCTCGCGCTGGCCCCCGCGACAACCCGCCAGGGTTTCGTGCTCCTCCACCTGGGCCGGATTGAAGCTCTTGCCCAGCTCTTCGATCAGTTCGGCGGTCTTGATGCAGGTGCCGCTGGGGGCGTCGGCCTTGCGGTTGTGGTGGAGTTCGGTGAGTTCGGCAAAGTCGTAGAAGCGGGCAGCGGCGGCGGCGGCCTGCTGCAGCAGCACCATGCCCACACTGAAGTTGGGAATCACCGCCCCCCCCATCGACGCCTTGGCGGCAAAACTGGCCAGATCCTGCAGCTGCTGGGGGCTGAGGCCCGTGGTGCCGATCACGGGATGGACGCCGTAGGCGATCGCGGCGCGGGTGTGCTCAAACACCACCGAGGGATGGGTGAAATCCACCAGCACAGCCCCGCCGCCGGGCCCGGCGTTACGCACCGCCTGGCTGGCCTGGCAGAGGCTGCCCTCGAAATCGGCCGTGATAGCCAGCTCCAGTTCGCCGAGGCCCAGCTCCAGGCCGAGATCACAACCCTCCTTGCCGGCGGTGGTGTCGATCGCCCCCACCAGGGTGGTGTCGGGGGCGGCGAGGACCGCTTTCACCACCTCGGCCCCCATGCGCCCTAGGGCCCCGGCCACGACCACGGGGATCGGGGCCGGCTCGGCGGCGGAACTGGCGGCGGTCGCGGTCGTCATGGCGATGGGGCGGAAAGGGGCGGTTTGGCGCCGAGCCTATGAGGGGCCAGCGGCCGGGGTGAGCCAGGCAGCGGCGACCCGCAGGGCGGCCTCGTGCTGGAGGCGGGAAGTGGGAAGCGGCCCAAGGCTCGGCCTGGGCCTCAGCGGCAATCTTCATCCGATCCAGGCTGGGAGCGGCCTGCCCCCAGCAGGGGCCCCAGGGCAGCTTGAGCCCGGCCCGGTTCAGCGTTGGCCGCTGCGGATCGGGCGGTTTCAGCGGGGCGGCTTCAGCGGGGCGGTTTCCGTGGGGCCGTGTCAGTGGGGCAGTGTCAGTGGGGCCGTGCCTGCTGGAGGCCTCCAGATAATGAGGGGCCGCCCAGAGCCAGGAGATGGTCCTCCCTCCCCTTGTTACGGCCCTGCTGGCTGTGGCCCTGATCATCAGCCTGGCCCAGCTGCTGGGTCAGCTGGCCGATCGCCTCGGCCAGCCCCGGGTGCTGGGCGACATCGTCAGCGGCATTCTGCTCGGACCAAGCCTGCTGGGGGCCTTGCAGCCGCAGTTCTCCGCCTGGATGTTCAGCCCGGTGGTGTGCACCCAGCTCAACCTGCTGGGACAGCTGGGCCTCGTGTTGTTCATGTTCCTGGTGGGACTGGAGCTCAACCCGAAGCTGCTGCAGGGCCGGATTCCCCTGGCCAGTCGCATCACCACGGTGGGAGTGCTGTTGCCGCTGGGGCTGGGGCTGGTGCTGGCGAATCGCTTCGAGGCTTGGCAGCCGGAGCTGCTTCCAGGCAATCACGCCCTGGCGGGGGCGCTGTTCATGGGCACGGCAATGGCGATCACCGCCTTCCCGGTGCTGGCGCGCATCCTGGCCGAGCGCAACCTGCTGGGCCAGCCCCTGGGGGCCCTGGCGATCACGGCGGCCGCCATCGACGACGTGGTGGGCTGGACCCTGCTGGCGGCGGTGGTGGCCTTCAGCCATTCCGGCTCGGCCATCGGGGCGGTGCCGACTCTGCTGGCCGCGGTGTTCTACGTCGTGGTGCTGCTGGGGGCCTCGGCGCCGCTGCGACGCTGGATGGAGCGGCGCCAGCGCCGCGGGCAGATGCCCGGACCGACCGGCCAAACCCTTGTGTTCGTCGGGGCGCTGCTGAGTGGGGTGGCCACCGAGTTGATCGGGGTGCACCTGATCTTTGGCGCCTTTCTCTGGGGCCTGGCCATGCCCCGCAATGAGGCCATTCAGGAATGGCTGGCGCTGCGGCTGGAAACCGTTGTGCTGCGCCTGCTGTTGCCACTGTTCTTCGCCATGAGCGGCCTCAACACCCGCATCGGCAGTCTCAACAGCGTTCAGCTTTGGTTGGCAGCCGGGCTACTGCTGCTGGTGGCGGTGACGGGCAAGTTCCTCGGCACCTGGGCCGTGGCGCGGGCCAGCGGCCTGCCGCAACGCGAAGCCCAGGCCCTCGGCTGGCTGATGAACACCCGCGGCCTCACCGAGCTGGTGGTGCTCAACGTGGGCCTCTCCCTGGGGGTGATCAGCACTGAGCTGTTCACCATGGGGGTGCTGATGGCCCTGATCACCACGGCCATGGCCGGGCCGCTGCTGGCGCGCTTGGGCTACAAGCGCCTGGCCTCCCCCTAGCCGTCCTGTAACGCCTTGTCCGCTCCCCTCGCACAGACGGGGCACACTCCGTAGGCTCCTTCACATTGCTCAATCCCAACACATGTTCACCCAGGTCCGTTCCGCCAGCCGCCGGGTCAGCCCCGGTCCCAGCGAGCGCAAGGATCGGGCGGTGATGAAGGCGGTGTATGTGGTGCTCGAACCCCAGTACCAGAACGCCCTCACCACGGCGGCCACCAGCCTCAACGACCAGAACGGTCCCCTGGCGGTGGAACTGAGCGGCTATCTGATCGAAGAGTTGCGCGATCCTCAGAACTACGCCGATTTCTGCGCCGATGTGGCGGCGGCGGATGTGTTCATCGCCTCGCTGATCTTCATCGAAGACCTGGCGCAGAAGGTGGTGGAGGCCGTGGCGCCCCACCGCGACCGGCTCAAGGCGGCCGTCGTGTTCCCCTCGATGCCGGAGGTGATGCGGCTCAACAAGCTTGGCACCTTCTCGATGGCCCAGCTGGGGCAGAGCAAGAGCGCCATCGCCCAGTTCATGAAGAAGCGCAAGGAGAAGGGCGGCTCGGCCGGCTTCCAGGACGCCATGCTCAAATTGCTCAACACCCTGCCGACGGTGCTGAAGTACCTGCCGGTGGAGAAGGCGCAGGATGCCCGCTCCTTCATGCTCAGTTTCCAGTACTGGCTGGGGGGCACGCCGGACAACCTGCGCAACTTCCTGTTGATGCTGGCCGACAAGTACGTGTTCCCCCGCAGCGGCAGCGATCGCCCGGCGGTCACCGTCGTGGACCCGGTCGTCTTTCCGGACCTGGGCCTATGGCATCCGCTGGCCACCGGCATGTTCGAGGACCTCAGGGAGTACCTCAACTGGACGGCCAGCCGCACGGATCTCTCAGAGAAGGCCCGCAAGGGCCCGGTGATCGGCCTGGTGCTGCAGCGCAGCCACATCGTCACCGGCGACGAGGCCCATTATGTGGCCATCATTCAGGAACTGGAATACCGCGGCGCCACCGTGATTCCGGTGTTCTGCGGCGGCCTCGATTTCAGCAAGCCCGTCAACGCCTTCTTCTACGACCCGCTCAACCCGGACATCCCCTTGGTGGATGGCGTGGTGAGCCTCACGGGCTTCGCCCTGGTGGGTGGTCCGGCCCGCCAGGACCACCCCAAGGCGATTGAGTCGCTCAAACGGCTCAACCGGCCCTACATGGTGGCGTTGCCCCTGGTGTTCCAAACCACCCAGGAATGGGAGGAGAGCGATCTGGGGCTGCATCCGGTGCAGGTGGCCCTGCAGATCGCCATCCCCGAACTCGATGGCGCCATTGAGCCGATCGTGCTTAGCGGCCGCGACGACGCCACCGGCAAGGCCCACACCCTGCAAGACCGGGTGGAGGCGATTGCCGAGCGCTCGATTCGCTGGGCTTCGCTGCGGATCAAGCCCCGGGCTGAGAAGAAATTGGCGATCACCGTGTTCAGTTTCCCCCCCGACAAGGGCAATGTCGGCACAGCCGCCTACCTGGATGTGTTCGGCTCAATTCATCGCGTGCTGGAGGAGATGAAGGCCAAGGGCTACAACGTGGCCGACATGCCTCGCGACTCCAAGGCGCTGATGGAGGCCGTGATCAACGATCCCGAAGCTCTTGCCGGTGCGCCGGAACTGGCGATCGCCCACCGCATGAGCGTGGAGGAGTACGAGCGGCTGACGCCCTACTCAGAGCGCCTGGAGGAGAACTGGGGCAAGCCCCCCGGCAACCTCAACTCCGATGGCACCAACCTGCTGATCTACGGCCGCCACTTCGGCAATGTGTTTGTCGGCGTGCAACCCACCTTCGGCTACGAAGGCGATCCGATGCGCTTGCTCTATTCGCGCAGTGCCAGCCCGCACCACGGCTTTGCCGCTTACTACACCTATCTGGAGAAAGTGTGGGGCGCCGATGCGGTGCTGCACTTCGGCACCCACGGCTCACTGGAGTTCATGCCGGGCAAGCAGATGGGGATGAGCGAAGCCTGTTATCCGGATTCGCTGATCGGGGCCCTGCCTAATCTTTATTACTACGCCGCCAATAATCCTTCCGAGGCCACCATCGCCAAGCGCCGTGGCTATGCCTCCACCATCAGCTATCTCACGCCGCCGGCCGAAAACGCCGGTCTTTATAAAGGCCTCAAGGAGTTGGGTGAACTGGTGGGCAGCTACCAGCAGCTGCGTGAAAGCTCCCGCGGCGTGCAGATCGTCAATGCCATTGTGGAAACGGCGCGCCAGTGCAACCTCGATAAAGATGTGACCCTGCCGGAGGTCGATGGCTCCGAGCTGGACCTCGACGGTCGCGATGGCGTGGTGGGAGCGGTGTATCGCCAGCTGATGGAAATCGAGAGCCGGCTGTTGCCCTGCGGCCTGCACACGATCGGCAAGCCACCCACCGCCGAGGAGGCGATCGCCACCTTGGTGAGCATCGGTGCCCTGGAGCGGGAAGAGGAGGGTCTGCGCGCTCTGCCGGCCCTGTTGGCTGAAAGCCGCGGCCGCACAATCGACGAGGTGTACAAGTCCAACGATGCCGGCGTGCTGGCGGATGTGGAGCTCAACCAGCTGATCACCGAAACCTGCCGGACGGCGGTGGGCGCCATGGTGCGGGAGGTCACCGGCAGCGATGGCCGCGTCAGCCTGCGCCGCAATTTCGGCTGGTTTTTTGACCTGCTGGAACGCTTCGGCTTCAAGTTGCCCTCTCCCTGGTTCTCGGCCTGCCGCAGCGCTGGGTTCGCCACGGTGGACCAGCTGGAGCTGGACAAGACCTTTGCCTATCTGCGCTTCTGCCTCGAGCAGATCTGCGCCGACATGGAGATGGAGAGCCTGCTGCGGGCCCTCGATGGCGAATACGTGCTGCCCGGCCCCGGTGGTGATCCGATTCGCAACCCCGGCGTGCTGCCGAGCGGCAAGAACATCCATGCCCTCGATCCCCAGTCGATCCCCACACGCGCCGCCATCGCCGCCGCCAAGGTGGTGGTGGATCGCCTGATCGAGCGCCAGAAGGCCGAGCAGGGCACCTGGCCGGAAACGATCGCTTGCGTGCTCTGGGGCACCGACAACATCAAAACTTACGGAGAATCCCTGGCCCAGATTCTCTGGTTCATCGGTGTACGCCCGGTGGCCGATTCGCTGGGACGGGTGAACAAGCTGGAGCTGATTTCGCTCGAGGAGCTGGGCCGGCCCCGTATCGATGTGGTGGTGAACTGCAGCGGCGTGTTCCGCGATCTGTTCATCAATCAGATGGGTTTGATTGATCAGGGGGTGAAAATGGCCGCCGAGGCGGAGGAGCCGCTGGAGCTCAACTTCGTGCGCAAGCACAGCCAGGAACAGGCCAAAGAGCAAGGCATTTCCCTGCGTGACGCCGCCACCCGCGTGTTCTCCAATGCCAGTGGCAGCTATTCTTCGAACGTGAATCTGGCGGTGGAAAACAGCACCTGGGAGGAGGAAGGGGAGCTGCAGGAGATGTATCTCTCCCGCAAAACCTTTGCCTTCAATGCTGA